>JBIIRH010000038.1:0-7643 GCA_044341675.1 Pontimonas sp. | reverse complement strand
CAATGCCGTGGGAAATCACCTGGGAGAAGGCGGGCCGATCAAAGAGCGCGGTCGCCAACACGTGCATCGTGTAAAACCAACCACGGGTCTGCCCGATGTACTCAACGATGAAATCGGCAGGGTTGTGCGAATCGAACCAATCCTGGTTCTCGAAGGGGTAGTGCACCTGGGCGAAGGGCATCGAACCGGAGTCGAACCACACGTCCAGCACGTCGGGAATACGACGCATCATCGACTTCCCTGTGGGGTCATCGGGGTTCGGGCGGACGAGTTCATCAATAGCTGGACGGTGGAGATCCGTTGGTCGAACCCCGAAGTCCCGCTCAAGCTCGTCCACAGAGCCATAGACATCCAGTCGCGGATAGTCAGGGTTGTCGCTCTTCCACACGGGAATGGGCGAGCCCCAGTACCTGTTTCTCGAAATTGACCAGTCCCTGGCATTAGAGAGCCACTTACCGAACTGGCCGTCCTTCACGTTGCCGGGGACCCAGGTGATGTCTTGGTTGAGCTCGACCATGCGGTCACGGATCTCGGTCACGCGAACAAACCAGCTCGAGACTGCTTTATAGATCAGCGGTGTGCGACAGCGCCAACAGTGCGGATAGGAGTGGTTGTATGAGCGCTCGGCAAAAAGCCGGCCAGAATCCCGCAGCAACTTGGTCAATGGCTTGTTGGCATCAAAAACCTGAAGCCCTGCCACATCGCTGACCTGGGGAAGGAACTTCCCGGCATCATCCACCGAGATGATGACGGGGATGCCAGCCGCCTGACAGGTCAGTTGGTCGTCCTCGCCATAAGCAGGAGCTTGGTGAACAATTCCGGTGCCCTCGCCCGTGGCGACATAGTCGGCAACGAGGATGCGCCAAGCATTTCCCATATCCCAGGCTTCGACATCGGCGTAGTAGTCAAAAACCCGCTCGTATTCGACCTCGGCAAGCTCTGAACCCTTCAGGGTCCGAGTTACAGCGGCAGTCGCACTCGCAGCATCCTCATAGCCAAGCTCTTTGATGTAGGCGCCGAGAGTGTCACCGGCCATCAGGTAGCTGGCACCTGGCCGATCGGAATGGGGTCCGGCGGGAACGACGACGTAATCGATATCTGGCCCGACTGCCAGGGCGGCGTTGGTGGGCAGGGTCCAGGGGGTAGTGGTCCAGGCGAGAGCCAACACGCCGGTGAGCCCAAGCTCTGTGGCTCGATCTCCTATCAGAGGGAAAGTGACCGTGACCGATTGGTCTTGCCTGGGCTTATAGACGTCATCGTCCATGCGCAGTTCGTGGTTGCTCAGTGGCGTCTGGTCTCTCCAGCAGTAGGGCAAAACGCGGTAGCCCTCATAGGCAAGGCCCTTGTCGTGGAGTTGTTTGAACGCCCAGACAACGCTTTCCATGAAGGTGATATCGAGAGTCTTGTAGTCGTTCTCAAAGTCCACCCAGCGCGCCTGGCGAGTGACGTATTCTTCCCACTCCTTCGTGTACCGAAGGACCGAATCTTTGGCGGCCTGGTTGAAGGCTGCGATCCCCATGGCTTCAATCTGGCTTTTGTCCGTGATGCCCAGTTGACGTTCGGCTTCGAGCTCAGCAGGGAGGCCGTGGGTATCCCAGCCAAATCTGCGGTGGACCTGCTTGCCGCGCATGGTGTGGAACCGGGGAAAGATGTCCTTGGCGTAGCCAGTTAGCAGGTGGCCATAGTGCGGCAGACCATTGGCGAAGGGTGGTCCGTCATAGAACACCCACTCTTCGCAACCCTCGCGGTTGTCGATAGAGCGCTGGAAAGTGTCATGGGCAGCCCAATAGGCAAGCACTTCGTGCTCGAGGGCTGGAAAGGATGGGCTTGGCTCAACGCCCGAAGCGTCGCGGTGGCGGGGAAAAGCCATGGGTTACTTCCTGACAATGGTGGCGGGTGGACTTACTGCGAGGACGCCCTGTGGCGCGGTACCACCCCGCTTGCTCGCATCGAAACACGAGCCACTCATTATCAGGCTGTGACGGGCCTACCCGACTGGCTCTATTAGGAACACAGGGTGTTCTGTTCTTCCAGTGGCTCACCGGTGATAGCCGGTTCAACGCCTCTGGGATGAGTCTAGAGCAGGAGCGGCGACCTCGCCGAGTCGCACTAGATGAGCGTGTGGGCCCGGAGGTAGTGCTGAAGCTCCTGGCGAGCCACGCCAGCCTGCGCCCACTCGAGACAGGCTTGGACAATCGCCCCAGTTGTTGACCACACCAGATCTGGTGCGATGTCGGAGCCTCTGACCAACCGGGACAGGGCAATGATTCGTTTCCCTGCTTCGGCCAGCACGTCTTCACCAGTGTTCATGGCCTCCGCCTGACTGGCGATCAGGGGAACAGATTCTCTGCCCAAGGCATCAGTAACTAGCCGCAGGCTCTCAGCCAGGGACGCCCCGCTCCCAAGAGCTCGCTCGAGGGCATCCAGCGCGCGATCAACTTCGACCCACAACACGGCCGACTTGGTCGGGAAGTAATTGAAGAAGGTGGCCCTACTCACCCCGGCGCGCGCTGCAATGTCATCAACAGTGGTTGCCTGGTAGCCGTGCTCGAGGAAAAGTTCGGTTGCGGCTTCTTCGAGGGCTTCCCTTGATGAACTTCGGGGGCGCCCGCGTTGGTCTGAAGCCATGAGTCCCCTATAGTTGAAGTCTAGTATTTCTATACTCAGTCTAAATAATACCCCTAGTTAGGAAGGTGACCGTGGCCGCCACGACCCATACCCCCATCACTCCGAAGCAGTCTCGCAAGGTGGCCATCGCCTCATTTGTGGGAACAGCGCTCGAGTCCTACGACCAGTACGTCTACGCGTGGCTAGCAGCCCTCTTCGCAGCCGCCCTCTTCTTTGAGCCTCTGGGTCCAGTCGGCGGAATCCTCGCATCCTTTGCGACCTACGCCGTCACCTTCTTTGTGCGCCCGCTCGGCGCAGTCATCTTCGGCCACATCGGGGATCGAATTGGGCGCCGGGGAACCCTGATCGCCACCATCATCTTGATGGGTGTTGCGACGGGACTCATTGGAACACTCCCCACATACGAACAGATGGGCTGGTTTGGCGCGATCGCGCTGATCGTGTTGCGTCTCGCTCAAGGCCTCTCGCTCGGTGGCGAATGGGGTGGGGCGGTAGCGCTGACCACCGAGCACGCCACCCCGAAGACCCGCCACTTCTATGCCTCACTGGTGCAGCTGGGTTCACCCGTTGGCTCAATCCTCAGCAACGCCATTTGGCTGGTGCTCTTCTTGACGCTCCCCTACGAGGAAATCCTCGCCTGGGCCTGGAGAATCCCGCTGTTGAGCGCGTTCCCGCTTCTTCTCATCGCGCTCTACCTCCGGTGGTCCATCGATGAGACTCCCGTCTTCAAGGATCTGGTGGCTAACAACCAGCTAGTGAAGTCGCCGTTCCTTCAGGTGATGAAGCACGCGCCCTTGGCGATGCTGATCGCCATCGGTGGCGCTCTGCTCGGTCACGGTTCCTACACACTGATGAACACCTATACGACCAACTATGGAGTCGAAATTCTCGGGTACGCACCCATGGAATTCACCATGGCGTTGACGATTGGAAGCCTGCTCCAGCTGATCACGATTCCAGCTTTCGGAGCGCTTGCTAACCGCTATGGTTCAGCTCGAGTGGTGGCCTGGGGTGCACTTGGCACCCTGCTGGTGTCCTTCCCGCTCTACTGGATCATCCTCGATGCGACCTTCATCGTCTTGGTCATCATCATGGTGGTCGGTGGCATCTTGCCCACCGCATCGTGGGCGGCGCTCGGTGGGATGATGAGCGACCTGTTCGACGAGAAGGCCCGCTACACAGCGCTGGCCCTCTCTTACAACATTGGTGCCGCGATCGCGGCAACTCTGCCGTTCTTCTTGACCCTGATGCGCGTCGCCACCGACAATGCGTGGTGGCACCCCGGCATTGTGCTGGCGGGACTCTCAGCCATCACTCTTCTGGCAGCGCTGGTGGCTCCCAGAATGAGTGTGACCAGCTACGAACCGCAGTACCAGCGCACAAACGCGTAGAGCCCGTCACAAACTCCGCAGGAGTTCCCTCCCCTAGGGGAATTCCTGCGGAGTTTATTTTGTACCATGGGGGTAACACTCACACTGAGGCACCTTGGACACGGTGCCGCCAATAGCGAAGAAGGTGGTCCCCATGACTGCAGGGATTCCCGATAAACCAGCCCTCGAAGGCCTGGAAGCACTCTGGGGAAAGTCGTGGGAAGAGCGTGGGACGTATCGCTTTGATCGTGAGCGGGCTCTTGGCCGCGGCAAAGACCACGTGTTCGCTATTGACACTCCCCCGCCCACAGCTTCTGGCAGTCTCCACATCGGCCACGTCTTTAGCTATACCCACATGGATTTGCAGGCCCGCTATCAGCGCATGCGCGGCAAAGAGATTTTCTATCCGATGGGCTGGGACGACAACGGTCTTCCCACTGAGCGCCGGGTCCAGAACTACTACGGGGTGCGGTGTGACCCCTCTCTCCCCTACGACGACAACCTCGTCCCGCCCCTCGAAGCCGGCGCAACCAAGGATGGCTCCAAGCCTGGCGACCAAATACCGGTCAGTCGACGCAACTTCATTGAACTGTGCGAAAAACTCACCGTTGAGGACGAGCAGCAGTTTGAGGATCTCTGGCGAACTCTCGGCCTCAGCGTTGACTGGAGCCTGACCTATCGCACGATCGATGACCACTCACAGCGGGTTGCGCAGAGAGCGTTCCTGGGCAATCTGGAGCGAGGCGAAGCGTACCGGGCTGACGCTCCAACGCTCTGGGACATCACCTTTAGAACCGCAGTGGCTCAAGCGGAGCTCGAAGACCGTGAACAGCCCTCGGCCTATCACAAGGTCCGATTCCACGGCACCGGCGACTCTGATGTAGTCATTGTCACGACAAGGCCGGAACTGATCCCGGCCTGCGTGGCTCTGGTCGCGCACCCCGATGACGAGCGCTACAAACCGCTCTTTGGCTCCAGCGTCCGCTCGCCTCTCTTTGATGTCGAGGTTCCGGTGTTGCCTCACCATTTGGCTCAGCAAGACAAGGGAACCGGCATCGCGATGGTCTGCACCTTTGGTGATGTGACCGACGTGATCTGGTGGCGCGAACTATCACTCGAGACCAGACCCATCATCGGCAAGGACGGTCGCATTCTCGCGGACGACCCAGCATGGTTGACGGCGGAGACGGCTAAGGCCCACTACCAAGACCTGGTGGGTAAGACGGTCTTTAGCGCCAAGTCCACCATCGTCGAGAAACTCGCCGCCTCTGGTGACCTACTCGAAGACCCCACGCCCATCACACACCCGGTCAAGTTCTTTGAAAAGGGTGACAAGCCCCTCGAGATTGTCACCACTCGCCAGTGGTACATCACCAATGGCTCGAAAGATAAAGGCCTGCAAGACCGCCTGCTGCAACGCGGCGCCGAGGTCGCGTTTCACCCCGACTTCATGCGCGTTCGCTACGAGAACTGGGTGGGTGGCCTCTCTGGTGACTGGCTCATCTCGAGACAGCGCTTCTTCGGTGTGCCGATCCCGATCTGGTACCCCCTCGATGCCACAGGCGAGCCCATTGCCGGAGAATTCATCACCCCAGCCTCGGCAGACCTGCCCGTGGACCCATCGACTGACACCCCTCCTGGATACAGCCCAGACCAGCGCGGCGTTCCCGGTGGCTTCATTGGCGAGCTCGACATCATGGACACCTGGGCCACCAGCAGTCTGACCCCTCAGCTGGCCGGCGGTTGGGGAAGCGACCCTGAACTCTTCGACCTCGTTTTCCCCTACGACCTGCGCAGCCAAGGCCAAGACATCATCAGGACATGGTTGTTCTCCACCGTGCTTCGAGCAGAGCTCGAGCACGGCACCATCCCGTGGAAGAACGCGGGAATCTCTGGCTTCATCGTTGACCCAGACCGCAAGAAGATGTCAAAGTCCAAGGGCAACGTGGTGACGCCCGGTGCCATGCTCGATGCTCATGGTTCCGATGCGGTTCGTTATTGGGCCGCCTCCTCACGACTTGGCACCGACGCGGCATTCGACCCCGAGAACCCCAAGCAGATCAAGATCGGTCGCAGGCTTGCTATCAAGGTGCTCAATGCCGCCAAGTTTGTTTATGGGTTCGAGGGCGAGACCGGAGCCATTACAGAAACACTGGATCTCGACATGGCCCGCGAGCTTGGCAAGGTGGTCGAGAGCGCGACTGCCGCTTATGACGCTTTTGATCACGCTCGAGCGCTGGAAGTGACGGAAACGTTCTTCTGGACTTTCACCGATGACTACCTGGAGCTGGTCAAAGAGCGTGCCTATACAGGCGAGGGTGCTGAGCGCACCAGCGCTGTCAGCGCGCTGCGCTTGGCCATCGAAACAGTGGCACGCCTGTTGGCGCCCGTTATCCCCTTTGCAACCGAAGAAGTGTGGTCATGGACGAACGAGGACAGCATTCACCGGGCCTCTTGGCCAAGCCCGGAAGAACTCCCCGACACCGCGGCCTCAGTCGAAACAGCCGGGCTCCTAGCCCTGGCAAGCGAAGCGCTCATCACGATTCGCCGCGCAAAAACAGATAGTCAAGTGGCCCAGAAGACCGGCATCATTAGCGCCACACTTCGGGGCCCGGCACTCCTCGCTCACGCCGAAGCCGACTTGAGGGCAGTAGGCAAAATCGCCAGCCTCTCCCTTCTGGAGGGCGAGGGCGTCGAGCTCGTCTCCTTCGAACTGGAGCCCAGTGATGACTGAGAAGCTGCCGTTCGACATCCGCCCGATTGAGGCTCGCGACCGGGATCAGTGGGAAGCGCTGTTTCTGGCCTATGGAGTCTTTTATGAAACCGCATTCACCGAGGATGTTCTTGCCGGGGTCTGGGCGTGGTTGATGGACCCAGCCCACAGCATCTCCGGTTTTGTTGCCGATTCTGAGGGCGCCCTGCTCGGCTTTGCGCACTTGAGGGAGCACGCGGACACCTTCCGCGCCGGTCCCTCCTGGTTTCTCGATGACCTCTTCACGGCACCCTCAGCGCGGGGGCAGGGAGTTGGCCGTGCACTGATTGATGCGCTCAAAGCCCACGGCGCTTCGCACGGCGGCGGTGATCTGCGGTGGATTACCGCCGCGGATAACACCCAAGCGCAACACCTCTATGACACTCTGGCCTCCCGGACTTCCTGGGTCATGTATGAGCAAGACACCCAGAGTTAGGCCGGGGCTATGCAACTCGGTGGACGATTTTCGGTCGGAGGGGCACCGGCATCCCTGCCGCAAGGGCTGCGCGAGCAGATTGCCGCTATTGAGGCGACGCTCGGCTCAGACGAGGCAACAACACTGCGCTGGACACTCACCTGGCTCGAGGGCCGACCCGTCGTCGAACTCGATGACGGCCGCACGCTTCGCGGCTAAGAGGAACTAGGCAGACTTTTCGCGCCTGGGCGCTGCTTTGGGAACAATCGTCGGCGCAGCGTTCTTGAGAACCGCATCCCGGGTGATGATGACCCGCTCAACCTCGTCGGTGGAGGGAATCTCGAACATCATGGCGCCGAGCACCTCTTCCAAGATGGCTCGCAGTCCACGCGCACCGGTCTGTCGAACTGCAGCGAGCGTGGCAATCTCTTCGAGCGCTTCTGTCTCAAACTCCAGTTGCACACCATCGAGCACAAAC
>JBIIRH010000037.1:0-7724 GCA_044341675.1 Pontimonas sp. | reverse complement strand
TTTCACCCTTACCCGATTGCTCGGGCGGTCTACTTTCTGTGGCACTGTCTCGCGGATTACTCCGGGTGGGTGTTACCCACCGTCCTGCTCTGTGGAGCCCGGACGTTCCTCGGCACTACCGAAATAGTGACGCGACCGCCTGGCCGACCCTTTCCATCAACTACCAGGGTAAGGCCATAATGCCCGCGGCACTAGAGGTCGCGATAGGACGAGGCTGAATCCAGCGCTCGGTTCGCCGCCGCATCCGCTCTGGAGTTCTCTTCCCTGGGCACCCATTCGAATGCTACGGAACGGCCAGCGAGCAGCTCCCGGGCTTCCATCGCCAGAGTCTGCATGTCCGGGTGCTTGATTTTCCAACGCCCGGACATTTGTTCCACCACGAGTTTGGAATCCATCCGAATATGAAGCGTGGCGGAGGGAGAAATCTCCAGGGCCGTCTTGACGCCCTCGATCATCCCTCGGTATTCGGCGACATTATTGGAGGCAACCCCACACAGGATTCCAGCAGAGGCAATGACCGACCCTGTTTGGGGGTCAATGACCACAGCGCCGCCGGCGGCATCACCGGGGTTGCCCCTGGACGCGCCGTCGGCCTCAATCACGAGTCGCTCGTGGCTCACAGGCCCGACTCTGCTGTTCTAATGAGAATGGCGTTGCTATCTGGACACAGTAGAACTTCATCCGCTGGCGCTTGGCGCACGGCTTGGACGTCCGATTCTGTGAGCGCCACCCCGCTCGCGCTCGAGATTCCGGCCCGCAAGTGACTAGCCCCCTGGCCGTAGCGCTCGCGCTGGCGTTCATACAGAGCAACCAGGTCCGCGGGTAACGCGGCAACCAGATCACCTCTAGCGGAACCTAGGCGAAACGTCTCGGCAGCAAGCTCCACGCTCTGGGCGTGCTCTTCACTGCGAGCGTCGGCAAGTGCCTGTTCAGCAGTGGCAAGGTCTCCGGCAATCTCTGCCTCCGTCGCCTGGGCCTCATCGAGTCGTTCCATGATGGCAAGCTCAATGTCTTCTAAATCAGACCGTCTGCCCATCAGGCTCGCAAGTTCGTGTTCCAAGCCCTGCGCGTCTTTCGCCGAGGCGGTGTGCTCGAGGCGTTCCTTATCGGTCGCGATGCGCTTGTCGACCATGGCGACGTCAGATTCTGCGCGGGCGAGCTCGGATCGAACGCCCTCCAGCTCAACAAAGGCGTCGTGGCGTCTACCCTTCAACTCCTCCACGGCTGCAGTGAGGCTCGGGATGTGAAGGGTGTCAGCCAGCGATGCCTGGGTCGCCCTCGCACGGGTCAACGCTCGATCAATATCAGCCAGCTCCAACAACCGTGCTTGGACCTCCGGAGGCGCGCTCAGTGCCATGCTCACTCCCCCACTCGTTGAATCTGGAACGTCCACGGATCGGTGTTCAGATCGCTCACGGTGACCTCAATACCCAATAACGCTCGAAGTTCCTCGGCCGCTGCATCAAGCCACAGCCACTCGGCGGCGAAGTGCGAAATGGTGATCAAGCTCGGGCCACCAAAAAGCTTGGCGTGTTCACGAAACTCGCTGGCTGGATGGTGACGCAGGTCACTGGTGATGTAGACATCGCTGCCAAGAACCGCTGGCTCCTGCAACAGGGAATCACCCGCACCCGCACACACCGCCACGCGCTTGACCCGAGCGTCTGGCTCACCCGCAATCACGGGACCGACCGCGGTCTGTGGCAAGACCTCTCCGAGTGCCACGGCAAGCTCATAAAGGCTCATCTCTGTGGGGAGTGAGCCAACCCGTCCCAGGCCGTGGCCAGGTTGTGACCCTGGAACCAGGGGTTCATGATCCACGACCCCCATCAGGTCAGCCAGTCGACTCGAGGTTCCCGTGGGCACCACATCGGCGTTCGTGTGAGCCGAATAGAGCGCAATTCCCGCCCGAATGAGCTCAGCCACCACGTGGCCCTTATAGGTGGATTCCGCGACACTGGTCACGCCTTTGAGCAACAGTGGGTGGTGGGAAATTATGAGGTGGGCGCCAGCCTCCCTTGCCTCAGCAATCGTGTCGGGTGTCACATCCACCACTAGGTGGATGGACTCAATCACTTGCTGGGGGGACCCCACCACGAGGCCCGGTGAATCCCACTCCTGCGCCCCGGACTCCGGCCAGAGCGTGGTGATCTGTCTGAGAACAGATTCCAGAGTGGGTTTAGCCACGGGCCACCTGGGCGGCCTTCGGGCGAATCGCGAGAGCAGTGATGGCGCTGACAACCCCAGAAACCACGAGTGCCACAAGAACACCCAGCTGCCCCGCACTGAAATCAATCAGACCGGCCATCTCGAGCAGTGGCAGCAAGTATCCCAGCCACTCAAGCCACCAGAAAGAGGAGGTAATCATGCCGAGGCCGGCTGCAATCCCCACGACCATTCCGGCCAGTGGCGCCACGCGCCAGGCCGGCACGTTGCCGGTGGCAACCGAATCTAGACGATCCGCGCCGAGTGCTACATCGAGTGCGAAGCTTGCGCCCCACGCAGCCAGCACGACACCGGCGACATACAGAAGGCTGGGGACATAGACGGCCACAGGCTGCTCAAAGACAATCGCCGCTGCCACGGCTGCCAGCGAAATCACTGCGAAGACAGTGGTCGCAACCGGACGCGACACGCGCACTCCAGCGGACAGGGTCGCAAGGCCACCCGAGAAAAGCGCCAAGGATGCGAGGCCAATCAGAGGAAGCACCAGCCCCAGAAGCAGCGGAGCAGGGAACCACGCTGGCAACTGCGCAGCGAGTGTCCCCACCGGATCAGTCACCAAGGTGATGGCAAGGCGCGGAGCGCCGATTGCCACCAGAGCGACATAGGAGACAAATAGAAGCGTCGGGACAACAGCAACGAGACCGCTCACGGTCGCCACTGCACTGCGCCCACCACCGCCACCGCGGTGGTATCTAGCTAGGTCGCCTCCGGCGTGACCAAAGAGCACCAAGAGAACAGACAGTGCCAGTGAACCCAGCGCTATGACCTGAAGGGCAGAGCTCGACCAGACTGCAACCCCGGCGAAGCTCACATCGGGGGCGGTAAGCACGACAAAACCAAGAATTCCCAGCGCCTGGAACCCTGCACTCACATAGAGGCCGATTCGCAACGCTCGCCCACCGAGGATGGCGAGGGTCACCACAACTCCGGCAATGAGCGCAGCGCTTGCAGCGCGGAGAATCCACAGATCAAAGGGCCACCAGCCAGCACTCGTGATTATCCGGGTTGCGAGCGTCTCGGCCCCCAGAACCAATAGCCCCACGAGGACAAGTCGAATCACGATAATCAGCGCTGAGGGCACAGAGTTCCCGTGGCGACCAAAAGTCATCTGGGCCGTGTGCAGAGTAGAGAGACCTGTGCGGGTGCCAGCGTATGCGCCAGCAGCAATGAGCCCTCCCGAGAGCAGCGCTGCAGCTCCGAGAGCGGCAATAGTCTCCAGTAGGCCAAGCCCTCGAGAGACTAGGAACGCTCCGGCAATGATGCCAACGATTGGGGTAAGGGTCGCCCACCAACTCCAGAAGAGCCCTGCAGTTGAGAGCACCTTCTGGTTCTCAGCCGTTGGCTCCAGCCCGGTGCGATCAAGAACAGGAACACAATCCTTGACAGGCTCATCCTCGACCATCGCGGTCTCAGGCTCCGCGGCAGCCTCGACCTGCGCAAGAGGCCAACGGTCCTCATCACCAAGGTCTTCCTCAGGTTCGTTGACCTCGGGGACTACTGGCTCAGGCTCGGTGCTGGCGTCTTCCTCGGGCTCGGGTTCCGGCTCTGGCTCAGCCTCGACTTCTAACTCCGGTTGCGCCTCCTCCTCAATTTCCTCGACGACCTCCGGAATCGGGTCCTCAATCACCACGAGTGGCTCCGGGATTCCACCATCAAAGACGACGCGTTCACGAGCGATGATTTCTTCGGCCGATGCGCCGCGGGTCGCGCGGGTGAGGTTTTCCCACATGGCGAAGGCTTCTTCCTCTTCCTCACGGAGAGTGACCTGGGCTTCTAGCTCGTTCATCATCTCGGCAGTGCTTCCCGCAGATTCGCTGCGGAACTTGGCAAGAATTTCTTCGTCGCTCAACGACCTGCGAATCGGCGGCGCAATCGCTGCGGTGGGCGGAGCATTAACGGGTGCAATCGGCGCAACGGGCGCACCTGACTCATCGGTGTCACCCATTACCGGCAGGGAACCTGTGAAGGTCGCGTCCTCAGCTGGAGGAGTAAACGTCTTCCGGCGTGGACCCTCGTTGTCCTCTGGTTCTTGATTCTCGACCATGGTCTAAGAATAGGCGTTCTTGGAGGAAGTGCGCTCCCCGTTGTCGCGAGAGAGCATCGCCATTGCGCCCAGCACTGCGAGGCCCCCAACCCAAGCAAGCGGCCCCAGCCTTTCGCCCACCAGGACAATAGCCAGGAGGCCAGCAACGACTGGCTCCAGCAGGGCCACGGAGGCAACGGTGCTCGAGCGCAACGTTTTGAGCGCAGCCGAGAAGGCAACGTAAGCGAGGACCATGGGCCCGAGAACCAGATAGCCCACGAGGGCAACCTGGGAGGCCGAGGCAAACAAACCCGCGCCGGTCACTGCGAGGACCAACAGAAGGACTGGAGACGCTCCCCCAAACATCGACCCAATCACTGCTCGCGGAGTGTGGCCGCGGTCGATGAGGCGCCCAAAGGAATAGGTGTAGAGCCCGTAGGCAGCACCAGCCGTCACGGCAAGCGCCACACCCAATGCCACATTGCTCTCGCGGCCACCACCGAGATCCACTTTTGCCACACTCATCACGGCGATTCCGGCAAGCGCAACACCCGAGGCCAACCACCACAGGCGAGAGGGTGCAGAGCGATCAACTCCCCATTCCAACACAGCAACCACGAGTGGCCCAAGGCCCAGCGCAATGAGGTTCCCCAGTGCGATGCCGGCCTGGGACATTCCCCAGTAGAAGGTGAGTGGATAGACAACAACCCCGATGATGCCAAGCAGTGCCCACACTCTGGTGCCACTATCGCGCAGAACGGCAAGACTCGATTGGCCGCCCACGAGCGCGAGGACCACGCCTCCAATACCCATGGTGGCGGCCCCAATGGCCAGAGGCGACACGTTTACCCCCAACCAAAAAGCAGCGGTTCCTGTTGTCCCCCAGAGCAGGGCCGCAACCATCACCAGCAACACGGGTCGTGACACGGTGGCCTTTCTGGCGACTCAACTAGTCTGGGGAGAGCACTTCACAGATTCCAAGGACATCATGACATCTGAGCACACCACCACGTGGCATCGACTTCGGACCGCCTTGATCCTCTCCCAACTGGGGCCGACACTTCTGCTGATCACCACCATTGCTCTTCTGCAATTTGGCTTGGCCCAGACGGACCTCTCCGTTCGGATTGCGGCCGCGGGCATTTTGCTGGCCTCAGGAATCTTGGGCGCACTCGTCCAGTTCCAGGTGGCATCGGAAGCGCAGCAGCTCTCCCAGACATCGGGACTCCACTCCTCCAGCGCACGCTGGATGTGGGTTGTGAAGTATGTGACGCCCACCATTTTTGTCGGCATCTACCTCGCCCTGATGGTGGCTCTTTTCGCCTAAATCCTGGTGGGCCCGGAGGGACTCGAACCCCCGACATCCACGGTGTAAGCGTGGCGCTCTAACCAACTGAGCTACAGGCCCAACGCCCCATGGTAAACCACTTTGCGACCGGTGGTGTCTCACTGTTGACTCTCGGAGGGGATGACTAGACTGGTGGCTCATATGTGCTGGCGATCCCGGCGCTAATGTTCCCGATCTACCACAACCAGGAAGAGGTCAGGGTGGCTGTAAACGACCAAGACCCGTACTCGTTCAACCAGATGGACTCCGATCCCACGGAAACCAACGAGTGGCGCGAATCGCTTGATTCAGTCGTAGCGCAGTCCGGCCCCCAGCGTGGCCGAGAGATCATGCTGAGCTTGCTCAAGCGCTCGAAGGAGCTGCACCTGGGCGTGCCGATGGTCCCGACCACCGATTACCTCAACACCATCGCCCCGGAGAACGAACCCGAGTTCCCCGGTGATGAAGAGATTGAGCGTCGCTACCGTGCCTGGATTCGCTGGAACGCGGCAATCACCGTGCACCGCGCTCAACGGCCTGGCATCGGTGTCGGTGGCCACATCTCTACCTACGCGTCCTCGGCGGCACTCTATGAAGTGGGCCACAACCACTTCTTCCGCGGCCAGGACCACCCCGGTGGCGGAGACCAGATCTTCTATCAGGGCCATGCCTCTCCTGGAATGTATGCGAGGGCCTTCCTTGAAGGTCGCCTCAGTAGTGAACAACTCGATGGCTTCCGTCAAGAGAAGTCCCACCACACCGGTGGCCTCTCGTCTTACCCACACCCTCGCCTCATGCCAGAGTTCTGGCAGTTCCCCACGGTGTCGATGGGCCTTGGTCCGATCAATGCCATCTATCAGGCTCAGCTGAACCGCTATGTGCACAACCGCGGCATCAAGGACACCAGCCAGCAACACGTCTGGGCCTTCCTGGGCGATGGCGAGATGGACGAAGTGGAAAGCCGTGGCGCACTTCAGCTCGCCGCCAACGACGACCTGGATAACTTGACCTTTGTTGTCAACTGCAACCTGCAGCGCCTAGATGGCCCTGTTCGCGGCAACGGAAAGATCATCCAGGAACTGGAGAGTTTCTTCCGCGGTGCGGGGTGGAACGTCATCAAGGTCGTCTGGGGTCGCGAATGGGACGCCCTCCTGCAGGCTGACACCGACGGTGCACTGCGTGACCTCATGAACCGCACCCCCGATGGCGACTACCAAACCTACAAAGCCGAAAATGGCGCCTACGTTCGCGAGAACTTCTTCGGCCGCGACCCCAAGGCTCTAGCCATGGTCGCGCATATGACCGACGACGAAATCTGGAACCTCAAGCGTGGTGGCCACGACTACCGCAAGGTCTACGCAGCCTTCAAAGCTGCCACGGAGCACAAGGGCCAACCGACCGTCATTCTCGCAAAGACGGTCAAGGGCTACGGTCTCGGCCCAAGCTTCGAAGGTCGAAACGCCACCCACCAGATGAAGAAGTTGACGCTGGAGAACCTGAAGGCGTTCCGCGATGACATGCGTATTCCAGTGTCTGACGCTGCTCTCGACGCCGATGTGTATCAGCCGCCCTATTACCACCCTGGTGACCAGGACGAGGCGATTCAGTATCTGCACGAGCGCCGGCGGGCGCTCGGTGGCTACTTGCCAGAGCGCCGCTCCCGCTACACGCAGGTGACTCTTCCGGATAACTCGGTCTATGAACCAGCCGCCAAGGGCTCGGGCAAGCAAGAGGTTGCCAGCACCATGGCCTTTGCCCGGTTGCTCAAGGACCTCCTGAAAAACAAGGACTTTGGCCACCGTTTGGTGCCAATCATTCCGGATGAGGCTCGAACCTTTGGAATGGATGCCTACTTCCCCACCTCCAAGATCTATAACCCGCACGGCCAGGGCTACACCTCGGTCGACCGCGAGTTGCTCTTGGCTTACAAGGAAAGCCCCGAGGGTCAGATTCTGCACACCGGCATCAACGAGGCCGGAGCCTTTGCTGCCTTCACGGCGGTCGGCACCAGCTATGCCACTCTCGGCGAACCTATGGTTCCGATTTATGTCTTCTATTCGATGTTTGGTTTCCAGCGCACCGGCGATGCCATGTGGGCTGCTGGTGACCAGATGGCGAGGGGCTTCATCATGGGTGCGACCGCAGGTC
>JBIIRH010000015.1:0-23674 GCA_044341675.1 Pontimonas sp. | reverse complement strand
CGAAAAAAGCAAAGATTGAGGCGGCGACAAAGCCACCCACTGGGCCAAAGCCATCCACGGCAAACCCAGCCACGGCTGAGCCGAGCGCTGCTCCGGTGAGCTGACCGGAGCCCATCCACCCATACGCCTCAGCGGTGTCGGAGAACTTGACGCTGGAGGAGACGATGGCAAACATCACCGCAAGCGCCGGTGCAATACCGGCGCCAGCAATCAGCAGAGCGCCGGCGATCCACCAGAAGTCCAGAATGATGCCGGCTAGCGCAATCCCGATGAATACCGCGACCATACGAACAGCAAGTGCCCAGGGCCCGATCGGGACGTGGCCCAGGGCCAATCCGCCAATGAGGGACCCGATTGCCCAGATAGCGAGGACGAACCCGGCTTCTGGCCCACCGTGTCCAAAGACAGCAACGACGGCGACTTCCACGGCACCGGCTGCACCAATGAGAAGGAATCCCACCACGGTGGTGGCCAACACGGCGGGTTTTCTGAGGACCGTGCCCATCCTGGTCTTGCTGAGAGGAATTCTGACGGTCCCTAGTTCTGGGCGCAGCAGGAACCAGATTCCACCGAGCAGCAGCAAAGCCAGCGCCAACATGATGGCGGCGTCTGTCGAGACCTGGGTGGCCATGAACACCGTCACCACCGGACCAGCAATCCAGATCAGTTCCTGGGCCGAGGCGTCAATAGAAAACAGGGGAGTGAGCTGTTTGGAGTTGACCATGGTCGGATAGATGGTGCGCACCGCCGGTTGAATGGGCGGCGTTGCCAGGCCGCCAATGAAGCCCACCGCAATATAGAAGCCGATGGGGGCCACTACGTAGGCGACGGCGACCATGCTGGCGGAGGCCACAATGATGGTCACCGTGATGACGCTGCGCATGCCAAGGCGCCCCATGAGGCGCGAGGTAACGGGCCCAGCGATAGCTTGGCCCAGGCTTGTTGCCGCCAAGACGAGGCCCGCGAGCCCGTAGGAGTTAAACATCTGCTCGATGTGCAGGAGGTACGCCAACGAGATCATTCCGGAGGGCATTCGTGCCGTGAGCTGTGCCGCAATAATTTGGGCGACACCCGGAGTTCTCAACAGGTTTGCGTATCTTTTCACAACCTCCCTAGCCTACGGGCTCGGTTGTGGTGTCGGTGGTCAATGAAATAGTGCTCTCTAGGGCCGGTAGAACTGTTGCGTTTCCTGTGGAAAACCCCCTGTAGTTATCCACAGGTGTGGATGACACGCCCACAATATGTGGGGTATACAAAATGTCAGCACCGGCATATATAGTGGTCGAGCTGCCAAAGGAAAAGTGTCTTCTAGAACACCGCCGGAGACGTGCACACCATCATTTCGACACATTTTGCGGTCCCCGCGGACCAGAACTAAGGAGACAACACCGTGACAATCACAGTGGTCAAGCGCAACGGCACAAAAGAGCCCTACGACGCGAACAAGATCAACCTGGCAATCGAGGCCGCAGCAGTGGGGCTGGACGACTCGATCACCTGGGTGACTCAAATCGCAAGCGAGCTCGAATTGACCCTGTTCGATGGCATCACGACCCAGCAGCTTGACGAAGCCGTCATCCAGGTCGCCCTCCAGAACGTCAAAGACGACCCTGCTTTCGACGTCGTAGCAGCCCGTCTGCTCGTTAAGACCATTTACAAGCGCGTGCTCGGTGACTACGAAAGCGCTGAGGAGCTGAAGGCCCTCCACGCCAAGCACTTCGCTGAGAACGTGACCCGCGGTGTCGACGAGGGACTGCTCGACGAGCGCCTCATCCAGATGTTCGACTTTGACCGCCTCGCTGCAGCCCTCGAGCCCAGCCGCGATGAGCTGCTCAAGTACATCGGTGTTGTCACCCTCAACAACCGCTATGGCATCAAGGGCCGCAACGGTGACCCCCTCGAGGTGCCCCAGTACTTCTGGATGCGCATCGCCATGGGCCTCTCCTTGAACGAGAAGGACCCCACCACTCAGGCTCTCAAGTTCTACGAGAAGATGTCGAAGCTCGAGTACTTGGCTGCAGGTTCCACCCTCGTAAACGGTGGAACCAGCTACCCCCAGCTCGCGAACTGCTTCGTCATGGAAATGCAGGACGACATTGAGCACATCGCGAAGACCACTCGCGATGTTATGTGGCTGACCAAGGGCACCGGCGGTATCGGCCTTGCGGTGACCAAGCTGCGCGCTCAGGGATCCCCCATTCGCTCGAACAACACCTCGTCGACTGGCCCCATCCCCTTCATGCACACCATCGACTCGGTGCTTCGCGCCGTCAGCCGCGGTGGCAAGAAGTTTGGTGCGCTGTGCTTCTACATGGAGAACTGGCACCTGGACTTCCCCGAGTTCCTTGACCTTCGTCAGAACTCTGGTGACCCCTACCGCCGTACTCGTACCGCCAACACCGCGGTGTGGATCTCCGATGAGTTCATGAAGCGCGTCGAGAACGACGAGCCTTGGTACCTCTTCGACCCACTCGAGGTTGCTGACCTCAACGAGCTCTACGGCGCTGCCTTCTCCGCTCGCTACGCCGAGTATGTCGAGATGGCAGAAGCCGGCAAGCTCAACATGTTCAAGAAGATTGGCGCCAGGGAGCAGTTCAAGGCGATCTTGATTTCTCTCCAGGGCACCAGCCACCCGTGGCTGACCTGGAAGGACACGATCAACAACCGTGCCATCAACAACAACTCGGGCACGATCCACCTTTCGAACCTCTGCACCGAGATCTGCTTGCCACAGGACGTGGACAATGTCTCGGTCTGCAACTTGGCCTCCATCAACCTGTCCCAGCACGTGCTGGATGGCGCCATGGACTGGGCAAAGGTTGAGGAGAGCGCACGTATTGCTGTGCGCCAGCTCGACAACCTGATCGACATCACGCGCTCCAGCGTGAAGGAGGCGGACTTCTCTAACGAGCAGAACCGCGCCGTGGGTCTGGGTGTCATGGGCTTCACCGATGTCATCGAGCGTTTTGGCTACAGCTACGAGAGCGAAGAAGCCTACGACTTGATCGACGAAATCATGGAGCACGTCTCCTATGCAGCCATCGATGAGTCAGCGAACCTCGCTCGTGAGCGCGGCTCGTACCCGAACTTCGAGGGTTCACGCTGGTCGCAGGGCATGGTTCCACTGGACACCATCGACTTGACCGAGGCTGACCGCGGCGTTCCCGTTGAGGTCAACCGCACCACTCGTCTGGACTGGGATGCTCTTCGTGCGAAGGTCAAGGGCGGTATGCGTAACGCAACCCTCATGGCCATCGCACCCACCGCATCGATTGGTCTCGTCGCCGGAACGACTCCTGGTCTTGACCCTCAGTTCTCTCAGATCTTCAGCCGCTCCACGAGCTCGGGTAAGTTCCTCGAGGTCAACCGGAACCTGGTTGAGGCACTGCGCGAGCGTGGCCTGTGGGAGCGCACCCGCGAAGACATTCTTCGCAGCCAGGGTGACATCCAGAGCCTCGACCTGATTCCTCAGGACTTGAAGGACATCTTCAAGACGAGCTTCCAACTCTCGCCCTTTGCCTTCCTTGAGGTGGCAGCGCGTGCGCAGAAGTGGATTGACCAGGCGATTAGCCGCAACATGTACCTGGAGACCAGAGACATCGATGACTTGATGTCCATCTACTCCGGAGCGTGGAAGCGTGGCGTAAAGACCACCTACTACCTGCACATGAAGCCACGCCACACTGCCGAGCAGTCGACCGTCAAGGTCAACAAGACCGAGCAGATCAATGACTCTGACACTGCAGCCTCTAAGAAGGGCTTTGGTGCAGCAGGGGGTTCAGCCGAACCCGCCGCCGCCGGTAGTGCCCCGGCCCCCCAAAAGGGCTTTGGCTTTTCCGGAGCTAAGGCGGCCGAGTAATGAACACTGAAACCCTCGACGGTTACGTCGTGCCAACAGACCCTATGGACCTACTGCAGTGCGATAGCTGCCAGTAATCCTTCATCACACAAAAAACGATCTATAGAAAAGGACAAGACAATGGGAATCCTCGGACAGGGAGTACAAGAAGGTCTGCTGCTTAAGCCTGTGAAGTACAAGTGGGCAATGGACCTCTACGACCAGGCTGTTGCTAACACCTGGTTCCCCAACGAAATTCAGTTGGGTGAAGACATCGCCGACTTCAAGAAGATGACGGACGAAGAGCGTCACGCCATCACCTTCTTGATGAGCTACTTCAACCCCAGCGAGCTGCTGGTCAACAAGGCACTCGCATTCGGTGTCTACCCCTACATCAACGCTCCCGAGGCGCACCTCTACCTCGCCAAGCAGATGTGGGAAGAAGCCAACCACTGCATGAGCTTCGAGTATGTCCTCGAGACGTTCCCGATCGACCGTGAGGCTGCTTACGCCTCTCACGTCGAGGTCCCCTCGATGGCCCGCAAGGAAGACTTCGAGGTCAAGTTCATCCGCCGGATGACCGAAGACACGATTGACATCAAGACCACCGAGGGCAAGCAGGACTTCGTGCGCAACCTCGTTGCCTACAACGTCATCCTCGAGGGCATTTGGTTCTACTCGGGCTTCATGGTCGCGCTCAGCTTCCGCCAGCGCAACCTGCTGCGTAACTTCGGATCCCTCGTGGACTGGATTGTCCGCGACGAGAGCCTGCACCTCAAGTTCGGTATCAACCTGATCCTCACGGTTCTGGAAGAAAACCCCGACCTGCAGACTCCAGAGTTCGCCAACGAGATCCGCCAGATGATTCTCGACGCTGTCGAGATGGAAGAGGCCTACAACCACGACCTCCTCCCGAACGGCATCCTCGGTCTGAACGCGAACTACATCAACCAGTACGTCAAGTACTTGGCTGACCGTCGCCTCGAAGAACTCGGCTTCGAAACCGAATACAACGTCACCAACCCCGCGAAGTGGATGGCCACCGCCAACGACACTTTGCAGTTGGTGAACTTCTTTGAGTCAACCAACACCTCGTATGAGGTCAACGCAACGTCGACCAAATAAGCGAGTGATTCACTAAACTGAGCACTAGGTCAGTGGGAGGAGACAGCGACGGAGTCTCCTCCCACTGCCATTGTGTGAGGGTATGGGGAGTGTGAGGATAGGGATATGAAAACTCCAGCTGGCCAACTCTCGCTCACTCTCAACAACGGAGATGTCATTCCGCAGCTGGGAGTTGGCGTATTCAAAGTCGATGACGAAGTTTGCGAGCAGGTTGTCTTAGACGCCCTCGAGGTCGGCTACCGCCACATCGACACCGCGATGATTTATCGCAACGAAGGCGCTGTGGGTCGAGCGATTGCCAAGAGTGGCGTCCCTCGCGATGAGCTCTTTGTCACCACCAAGCTCTGGAACTCTGACCAGGGCAGCGAGACCGCTGCCAAGGCGCTTCAGACCAGCCTTGATCTCTTGGGTCTCGACCAGGTCGACCTCTATCTCATTCACTGGCCTGCACCACTGCGCGACCAGTTCGTGGAGACCTGGTTGGTTCTTGAAGACCTCCACCGGGCAGGCCTCACCAAGGCCATTGGTGTTTCCAACTTCCAGAAGGAACACCTCGAGCGAGTCCTGGAGGCTGGCAGCATCGTGCCTGCCATCAACCAGGTTGAGCTGCACCCTGCGTTCCAGCAGCGTGAGCTTCGGGCATTCCAGGAGCCACTGGGTATTCTCACCGAGGCGTGGGGGCCACTCGGCCAAGCAAAATATGAATTGGCCGAATTGCCGGGTCTTGCCGATATCGCCAAGGCTCACGGCAAGAGCATCGCCCAGGTCGTTCTCCGCTGGCACCTGCAAGAGGGCATCATCATTTTCCCCAAGTCCTCCCAGAAGGCACGCCTGAAGGAGAACCTGGATGTCTTCGACTTCAAACTCACCAGCGATGACATGGCTGCCATCAAGGCCATGGATGCCGATCGTCGGGTGGGCACCCACCCGGATGATGGCAACTGGTAAGTGTCGATGAGTCGCCTCGGCGACGCGGTGAGTCCCTATCTTCGCTCTCACGCGAATCAGCCCGTTGACTGGTTCCCCTGGGGAGAAGAGGCCTTCGAAGTTGCCAGGCAGCGCAACGTTCCGGTTCTGATCTCCATTGGATATCAGACTTGCCACTGGTGTCACGTGATGGCCAGGGAAAGCTTTGCTAACCCCGAGATTGCCCAAGTGATCAATGAGAACCTGGTGGCCATCAAAGTCGACCGGGAAGAACACCCGGACGTTGATGCCCTCTATATGGCGCAGGCTGCAGCCTTCACAGAGAAATTGGGCTGGCCGCTCACTATCTTTGCCACCCCCGAGGGGGCGACGTTTTATGCCGCCACCTATTTGCCACCGCAGTCTGCTCACGGCCTGCCCTCCTTTCCCGAAGTGATTGCGGCGGCGTCGAAGGCGTGGCAGGAAAAGCGCGACGACGTCCTCGAGAGCTCCCGCTCACTCGTTGAGGCCTTGGCTGATCATCGGAGGGCCTCCTCGGGAACCGGAGCTATGCCCACCACCGATCAGCTGTCGGTCATTGTGGATGCCTTCATCGCCCAGGAGGACACTGAGCATGGGGGCTTTGGCGGAGCGCCTAAATTCCCCACCACGCCGGTGGTGAACTTTCTGCTCTCTGAAGCAGCAGCATCGAATGCCGAAGCAGGAGCGCTTGCCGCCCGCTTGCTTGCCACCTACGCGGGCTCGCCCCTGCGGGACGCGGTGGAGGGGGGTTTCTTTCGCTATTCCACGATGAGGGACTTCACCGATCCCCACTACGAGCGCATGCTCTTTGATAACGCGGGCTTGTTGCAGGCTTATTCCCGCATCGGCATGACCGACACCGCCGCTGGCATTGTGGCCTTCTTCCGTAATCAGCTGTTCGTTGGTGGCGCTCTTGGCTCGGCTCAAGACAGCGAGAGCATCATTGACGGGGTCTCCAGCGAGGGTGGATATTTCGCTCGGGACGCGAAGGAGCGCGCCCAGTTGGCTCCACCAGCCATCGACGACAAGGTCGTCACCGGCTGGAACGGGCTTGCTTTAGAGGGATTGGCTCTCGCCCACCGGGCAGGCGCAGCCGGTGATCCCGGACCACTGGGCCTCGATATGGCTCACTGGCTCTGGGCTAATCATGTTCGCGAAGATGGGTCACTCGTTCGAGTGTCCCGTGATGGGGTTCTCTCCACTGCGGTGGCAACGGCGGAGGACTACGGCGGCTTCGCACTCGGTCTGCTGGAACTGGGGCTTGCCCTCGATGATCCCGACCTCGTGGCCAAGGGTCGCAAGGTTCTTGATCACTATCGGGCGCTTCCCCCGGAGGCAACGACAGACCCTCTGGTTGCACAGCAGGGATCCAGTGGAAGCGGAGACATCTCCGAGGGGGCAAGCCCCTCGGGTGTTGCTCTTCTGGCTCTGGCGGCGCTCCGACTTGCAAGCCTCACGGGCGAGGGTTCTTATCGCGAATGGGTGGTGCAACTGGTGTCACCGTTTGTTACTCACGCGATGGCCATGCCGTTGGGCAGCGGGGGAGTGCTGCGGGTTCTCTCGGAGCTTGCGAGACCTGCCAGGGACATTGTCGTGGTCGCAGACCACGTGAATGATCTTGTGCTGCGCGCCCAGGGCTTATGGCATTCAGCTGCCGTTGTTGCTGTGGTCTCTGGAGCGAAGGCACAGGAATTTGTGGCGCAGGGCTTCTCCCTCTTTGAGGGGCGCACCGACGGGTCAGTGCCCGTTGCTTATCTCTGTGAGGGCGGAGTGTGTCGTATGCCCATCACCACAATCGAGCAGCTCGAGGCCCACCTGGCAAGATAGGGCTCGTGCTGATTGTCGCTGCGACCCCCATTGGAAACTTGGGTGATGCGTCCCCGAGGCTGAAGGAAGCACTCACCTCGGCCGATGTCGTCGTGGCGGAGGACACCAGGGTGGCCAAATCTTTGATTCGCGCTTTGGATCTCACGACTCATGCGCGGTTCATGTCCGCCAACGAGCATTCTGAATCCGCCGGGGTCGATGAGATTGTGACTCAGGCAATTGCCTCGAACGTGGTGCTCATCTCCGATGCCGGAATGCCCTTGGTGAGCGACCCCGGTTACGTGTTGGTCTCAACAGCCCGAGCGAGGAACGTTCCGATTACGGTGATCCCCGGGCCAAGCGCTGGGCTTAGCGCCCTAGCCGTCAGTGGGCTTCCCACCGATCGATTTGTCCACGAGGGTTTCATTCCGAAAAAAGGTCGCAACGGATACTTCGAGTCTCTGGCCAACGAACCACGGACTCTGATCTTTTTTGAATCCCCTCATCGCCTGGGGCAATCGCTTGTGGAGATGGCCGAGGTTTTTGGCGCTGATCGCCTGGCCTGTGTCGCACGGGAAATCACGAAGATGTTCGAAGAAATTGCCTGGGGCACACTCGGGGAACTGGCAGAGCGCTTCTCCGGCAACGTCAAGGGCGAGATCGTCGTGGTGGTCGGTGGCGCACCCAGTCGAAGCGGTGACCTCAGCGGGGCACTCCAGGCTGTTCAGGTGTTGATGGCTGAGGGCGTGAAGCGCTCGGAAGCCTGCGCGAGCGTGGCCAAAGAGTGGGGTATCCCCAAGGGAGAGCTCTATCGCTCGAGCGTCGAGGGCGACAAAGGCTAGAACCCCCGAGCGCTACGCTCGAGGGGTTCTCCCTAGTCAAAGGATTCCCGGTGAGCTCCAGCCTCTTTAGCCCCATCACTCTGCGCTCTCTCACTGTGCCAGATCGTCTCTGGGTCTCTCCGATGTGTCAGTACTCCGCAGTCGATGGTGTGGTGAACCAGTGGCACCACGTGCACTTGGGGGCATTCGCCACGGGTGGCGCGAGCCTCATCATTGTGGAGGCTTCTTCGGTGAGCCCAGAAGGCCGCATTACGCCAGGGGACGCCGGTATCTGGAACGACGAGCAGCGCGATGCGTGGTCCGGAGTTGTCGATTTCTTGCACGCCCAGGGCGCCCGGGTTGCCATCCAGCTGGCTCACGCGGGCCGCAAGGCCTCGGCCCGGATTCCCTGGCACGAGGGGCCAACTGCGCTGCCCGAGGCTGAGGGTGGTTGGGAAACCTTGGCACCTAGTGCTCACGCTTTTGGAAAAATGGCGGTGCCTGCCGAGATGACGAGCGCTGACCTGGAGAAGTTGGTTGTGGACTTTGCCCGAGCCACCAGCCGCGCGGTGGAGGCGGGCTTTGATGCCATCGAGATTCACGCAGCCCACGGTTATCTACTGCACGAGTTCTTGTCCCCCATCTCCAATGCGAGAACCGATGCTTATGGAGGCGACCTTGCTGGGCGGGCAAAGATTCTGTTGGAGGTCACCGAGGCAGTGCGCGCGGCCATGCCAGAGGGGATGCCCTTGCTCGTGCGCATCTCTGCGAGTGACTGGATTGAGGGCGGTTGGGACATTGATGAGTCCGTGGAGCTCTCCCGCATGCTGAAGGAGATCGGCGTAGACATGATCGATGTGTCCTCGGGTGGTCTTGACCCGAGCCAGAACATTGTGCTGGGGCCTGGATATCAGGTGCCCTTTGCCACGAGGATCCGCAACGAAGCGGGGATACCGGTGGCCGCGGTCGGACTAATTACTGACTCTGCGCAGGCGGAGAGCATTGTGAAGGATGGCCTCGCGGATGTTGTCCTCGCCGGCCGGGCTTTCTTGCGCGAGCCAACCTTTTCCAGGCGCGTGGCGGTGGAGCTTGGTCTTGAGGCCAGGTGGCCCTCCCAGTACCTTCGCGCCCGCAACGACGGTCGCTAGGATTGTCGTTCTATGGCAATCACGCGCCCTAAATCCTTCTTTATTGCGACACCGATTTTCTATGTAAATGACGTGCCGCATATTGGCCACGCCTACACCGAGGTCGCCGCGGATGCTCTCTCCCGGTGGATGCGCCAGAGCGGCATCGACACCTGGTTTTTGACCGGAACTGACGAGCACGGCCAGAAGATTATGCGCACCGCAATGGCCAATGGCGTGAGCCCCAAAGAATGGGCCGATCGCTTGGTCGAGCAGGCTTGGAAGCCATTGTTGGCCACGTTGAACCTGGCCAATGACGATTTCATTCGGACCACTGAGGAACGCCACGAAAGCGCGGTCACCAAGTTTCTGACCCTGCTTCACGACAAAGGCTTCATCTACCAGGGTGAATACGAGGGGTTCTACTGCGTGGGGTGCGAGGAATACAAGGCTCCCGGGGATCTTCACGATGGCCAGGGCGAATACGAGGGCCAGAAGGTCTGCGAGATTCACGGCCGACCCGTTGAGGTTCTGAAGGAAGAGAACTACTTCTTCAAGATGAGCGACTTCCAGGAGCGCCTCTTGGAGCTCTATCGTGACCAGCCAGATTTCATCCAGCCGGCAAGCGTGCGCAACGAAATCATCGCCTTTGTGACGAGGGGTCTCGATGACCTCTCCATCTCGCGCTCCAACATTGACTGGGGTATCGAAGTTCCCTTCGATAGCCGCCACGTCACCTACGTGTGGTTTGAGGCACTCCTCAACTACATCACGGCCACAGGGTGGGGCTCCGACGAGGCCAACTTCGAGAGGCGCTGGCCAGCAATCCAGCTGGTGGGCAAAGACATTGCCCGCTTCCACGCTGTGATTTGGCCAGCCATGCTGATGGCTGCTGGCCTCAAGCCACCGGCCAAGGTGTTCGCCCACGGGTGGTTGCTGGTGGGTGGCGAGAAGATGTCGAAGTCGAAGCTCACGGGTATTGCCCCCTCCGCCATCACCAATGTCTTTGGCTCAGATGCTTTCCGTTATTACTTCCTTCGCGCCATCACCTTTGGTTCCGATGGCTCCTTTAGCTGGGAAGACCTCTCTGCTCGTTATGAAGCGGAATTGGCTAACGGTTTTGGAAACCTGGCATCGCGCGTCATCGCGATGATTCATCGCTACCGCGATGGCGTTGTTCCGAACCCCACGCCTGGCAACACTGAGGCAGAGGACGCGCTCGCAGCAACCATGAAGAGCGCCGTTGCTGCTGCCGATGAAGCCATGCACGCACTTGCACCTCACGAAGCCCTCCACCAGATCTGGCGGATTGTCGAAGAGGCCAATGGGTACATCACCGATCAGGAACCGTGGGTTCTGGCTAAGGATGAGACACAGGCAGAGCGCTTGGATGCAGTGCTGTATTCAGTGGCCGATGCGCTTCGCGCACTGGCCATTGTGCTCTCGCCCTTTATGCCAGAGGCCACCCAGAAGCTCTGGAGTGCACTCGGGGCAGAAGAATCCCTCGGTGCTCTGACTGACCAGAAGATCTTTGAGGCCGGGGCACGGGGAGTGTTGCCGGTTGGCTCACACCTTGGCGAACTGGAGCCTTTGTTCCCCAGGGTTGAGCAGGAGAAGTAAGCGTCGATGCCCAGCGAGGAATCCCTTCCCGCCCACATCAGGCAACGCGGCGATTTAGAGGCTGGCGATAGAGCGCTGGCTTATCCGCCGGAACCAGAGCCCCTTGAGGTTGCGGTCTATGACAATCACGCTCACCTCGAATTTGCCGATGGTGAGAACCCGATGGATTACCGGGAGCACCTCGATCGGGCAGAAGCTGTCGGGGTTGCGGGTGTGCTTCAAGTGGGCACCGATGTTGAGACATCCGAGTGGTCTGTGGCGCTCGCGGCCAGCGACCTCCGAGTCCTCGCTGCTGTGTCCCTGCACCCCAATGAAGCACCGAGGCTTCATGAACGTGGTGAACTCTCGGCTGCCCTTGACGCCATTGCTGGTCTTGCTGGCAAGCCCCGGGTTGTAGCGATTGGGGAGACCGGTCTTGATTTCTTCCGTACCGAGGAGCCTCTCCACGAGGTTCAGCGCCACAGCTTCCGCGAACACATTCGCATGGCCAAGGAACACAACCTGGCCCTTCAGATTCACGACCGCGACGCCCACCGCGCAGTGGTCGAGACCCTGAAGGCTGACGGTGCGCCAGAGCACACCGTGTTCCACTGCTTTAGCGGCGATGGGGAATTAGCCGAGATCCTTGCCGAGAACGGTTGGTATGCATCTTTTTCTGGAACGGTGACGTTCAAGAACTCGGAGGGCTTGCGAGACGCTCTCCGGGTGATGCCGCGCTCCCACATCCTGGTGGAAACAGACACCCCGTTCTTGACCCCGATTCCCTCCAGAGGCAAACCCAATAGTCCCTACATGGTTCCCTTCACCGTGCGCAGCATGGCCGAGACTTTGGGTGTTGGGGTCAATGAGCTTGCAACACAGCTCACCGCCAACACCCATGAGGTCTATGGCAGGTGGGACGAGACTCCGGTCTCTGGTCGGGCCGCAGAATGAGTGCCTCTGAGTCAGGTGGCTCTCTGCTCGGTGCGACGGAGATTAGAAACCTGGCGGCAGAGCTTTCTCTGGTGCCCACCAAAAAGCTTGGCCAGAACTTTGTGCACGATGCCAACACAGTGCGAAAGATTGTGGCCAAAGCTGGCGTCCAACCAGGCGAGCGCGTTCTTGAAGTGGGGCCAGGTCTGGGTTCACTGACTCTTGGCCTTCTTGAGGCCGGTGCAGACGTGGTCGCCGTGGAAATCGATGGCCGATTGGCTGAACTCCTGCCAGCAACCGCTGCCAGGCTGCAGCCTGGCAAGCCGCTTCAGGTGATTCATGCCGATGCTCTCGTGACTACCGAGATTCCCCACGATGTCAGGGTGATCGTGGCGAACCTTCCCTACAACACCTCGGTTCCGATTGTGTTGCATTTGCTGGCGACCCTGCCCTCGCTCACTCGCGTGTTGGTGATGGTGCAGGCTGAGGTGGCCGAGCGTTTGGCTGCTGGGCCAGGGTCGAAGGCCTATGGGGGACCGAGCGTCAAAGCTGCCTGGTATGGGACGTGGTCAACTGCTGGAAGCGTGTCCAGACAGGTCTTCTGGCCAGTGCCGAACGTCGACTCTTTGTTGGTGGCCATGGACGCCAGGCCCGCCCCGGGTGACGAAGAACTGCGCCAGGTTGTGTGGGATTTGGTCGATCATGCTTTTGCCACCAGACGAAAAATGTCGAGGGGGTCGCTTGCGTCCTATCTCGGGGCGGACCGAGTGAGCGAGATCATCACCGCGGCTGGGCTCAACCCCGAGGATCGCGGTGAAGCGTGGTCGCTTGAGGGCTTTGTGAGTTTGGCTAAAACCTGGCTGGCGATGAGATGACCAAAGCCGGGGGATTCTCCATCGCTTGGATACTTCCCGCGATTGCACTTGGCGGAGCGCTCGGGGTCTATGCGCCTGTTCAGAGCTATGCCCTGGTGGCGCTTCAGTGGGGTGCTTTGGCTCTGATGGTGTTTCTGGTGGTCTCTTCCCTGCCGCTTCTCTCGGTGGGGAAAGCGCTGGCAAAGCCACGCGTCTTGGTTCCCCTGTTTGCGCTGAATCTTGTCGTGGTTCCGCTCATCGCTTTCGTCCTCTCCAGGATGTTGTGGCAGGCACCCGAGTTGCAAGTGGGCTTGCTACTGGTTCTCCTGGCTCCAGGCGTCGCGCTGTCGCTCTCGACGGCCGCCCAGGCGGGCGGTGACGTGGAGAGCGTGCTGGCCACCAAGCCCCTGTTGCTGGTGGGTCAGCTGATTGTGGTCCCCCTCTATGCCGTGGTGCTCAGCACCGGCGCCTTTCGGCTCGAGGACCTCCCGCCCACCTTCGTGGTCATTGCCGCGGTGATTGTTGCCCCTTCACTGCTTGCACTGCTGTGGCAGGGCCTTGGCCGGAAGTTTCCCGGAGCGGCCAGTGCTCGTATTTCGCTAACGCGTTTCACCGTTCCGGTCATCAGTGTCGCCATCGCCCTGGTGCTCTGGAATCGAGTGCCTGGCCAACTTGAGCACGTGGAAGAGCTCTATCGCCTGGTTCCACTCTTCTTTGCGTTCCTCGTTCTCTTGGCCCCGATCGGGCTTCTGGCAGGAATTCTCGCCTCCCTCAGCCAAGCCGAGAAGCGGGCGATGATGATTGTGGGGGCCGGGCGGGGCGGGATTATCATGTTGCCGATTGCCCTGGCACTCGAGGTTGATGTCTGGGGGTTGGTGCCACTCGTGGTCATCGTCCAGCTGGGTATTGAGGTCTTAGGACTTCTGGTGTATCGGTCGATAGTTCCAGAAATCGTTCCGTCCTGGGGCCGTTAAGCGCTATTCGCTAGTCTGCTCTCATGCCCTTTCGCCACCTGCCAGAATCCAGCGTGATTGCCAGGGCCCCTGGCAAAATCAACTTGGTTCTGAGGGTTGGCCCCAGGCGAGCCGATGGCTATCACGATCTGCTGACCTGCTTTCAGGCAGTTGATATTTGGGAGAGCGTGGCCCTGAGTCCAGCGGCGGAGTTCTCCATTGCGGTCACCGGGGATGTGAACCTCGGGGAGATTCCCCTCGATGGCAACAACCTGGCGATGAAGGCTGTGGCGGCCGTTGCACAGGCGACCGGTCGCACCGATGCGGTGGCGATTCTGATTGACAAGAAGGTGCCAGTCGGCGGGGGGATGGGTGGCGGTTCGGCTGATGCGGCCGCCACGTTGATTGCCATCAACGAGCTCTGGCAGACCGGGCTCTCGCAGGTGGAGCTGCTCGATATCGCAGCGGCGCTTGGCTCTGACGTTCCGTTTCTTCTCGAAGGCGGCAGCGCTCTTGGACGAGGCCGCGGAGAGATTCTTGAGCCGCTGAAGTCTTCACCCCTCCACTGGGTGATTGTTCCCTCCATGGAGCACCTGGCAACGCCAGGTGTGTATAGCCGTCTGGATGAGTTGCGCTCGGATGTTGATGTCGTTCTGCCCGAATCGCTGCCGGATGCCTTTTTCGATGCTCTCTACCGGGGAGACCCAGAGGCGCTTGCCCCTCACCTCATCAACGATATGGCCCAAGCGGCGATTGATCTCAACCCCGGACTCGAAGCAACACTAGAAACGGGCCTCGCCTGCGGAGCGCTTGCTGTGATGGTCTCAGGATCTGGGCCGACCTGCGCGATGCTTGCGCGCGATAAGGCTCACGCGGAGGAGATTTACCAAGCGTGCAGCGAGGCCGGTCGCTACGCAGTGGTTACGAGTTCTCCTGCGCGGGGCGCTCATCTGGTGTCGAGGTAGGGTCCTTCTGAAACAGGCTTGCGATCACCAGATAGATTGCGCCACCGACTAGGAAGATGTCGGCAACATTGCCGACAAAGAAACCCGAGTAGTCGATGAAATCGACGATGTGTCCCACGGCAAAACCTGGGTCACGGAACAACCTGTCACCCAGGTGGCTGATTGCTCCACCGAGCAATGCGGCAATCCCAATCGCAATTGAGGGTGCTCGGTTAGTGAAGCCATACACGGTGAGGGCGAGAACAGCGATGCCAGCCAGGATCGTCAGCGCCCACGTGAAGTCGGAGGCAATGCCAAAGGCGGCTCCCGGGTTATAAACCAAGCGCCAGCCGAGCAGATCACCAATGACCGGGTGGTACTCAAAGAGCTCGAGGGAGGTTTCTGCCCACCATTTGCTGGCCTGGTCACCGAGCACCACCAGCACGGCAAAGAGTCCCGTAAGAAGGCGCAGTCGGTGGTGACGCGGTGATGTAGCGAACACGGATTCTCCTGGGTGCGGGGGTCGCATCGAGTATGACACGGCCCTGTGACTGCTGACTTAGCGTTGCGTGATGTCGTTGTTGAGCTGCCGCAGTGCCCCGGCAACAGCGCGCTGTTCGCTTTTGCTAAGCGATGACAACAGTGAACGCTCGGCGTGGATGAGGTGGGACAGGGCAGCGTCAACCGCCTGAACGCCGGAGGGCGTCAGGGCGACGACAACGCCTCGCCCGTCATCCGGGTCGGCTGAGCGGGTAATGAATCCTCTGGCCTCGAGTTTCGTCAGGCGGTGGGTGAGAGCGCCCGAGCTCACCAAGGTTTCGTGAAGAAGGTTCTTCGGACTCATCCGGTAGGGCTTACCGGCCCGACGAAGGGCCGCCAGAACATCGAACTCGAAGGACTCTAAGCCTGAGGAGCGAAAAGCCTCCCGGCGGAAGTTCTCCACGTATTTGGCAATCCGGGTGACTCGGGAGAGGACTTCCAAAGGAGACACGTCCAGATCGGGGCGTTCGCGACGCCACGCATGGACAATGCGATCGACATCATCCCCTGAAACACTCACCCCACCATTATCGGACCTCTGGCAGACTAGGGGAGGCCTTCGGGCCATTCCGCCTTGGTGTAACGGCAGCACGACAGCCTTTGGAGCTGTTAGGTCTAGGTTCGAATCCTGGGGGCGGAGCCAACACAGCATCTCGAGGTTGGCCATCACAGCGCCCTCCATAGGCTTAAATGATGGGTATGTCGCACAGTGCGCTTGCCGTTGTGATCCTGGCCGCTGGCCAGGGGACCCGAATGAAATCCGCAACCGCAAAAGTCCTGCACACCCTTTCGGGTGTGCCGATGATTGGCCATGTCCTCTCCACCGCTCAGGCTCTCGAGCCTGAGCACCTGATTGTTGTCGTTCGTCACGAGCGCGAGCAGGTGGAGGCAGCGGTCGCCGATTGGGCCCCAGAAGCTCTGTGTGTTGTGCAAGACGAGATCCCTGGCACGGGACGCGCGCTTGAGGTCGCACTTGCTGCCCTACCGAAGTCATTTAGCGGTGACGTTGTCGTCGTCAGTGGCGATGTTCCACTGCTGGACTCCGACACACTGCGAGTAGTTCTTGGTCACCACCGCGACCAGAAAGTTCCCGCCACCATCATCACGACTGTGCTTGAAGACCCGAGCGGTTATGGCCGGGTTATTCGTGCCAGTGATGGCCGTGTCCTCCGAGTTGTTGAAGAAGCAGATGCCACCCCTGAGGAGCAAGCACTTCTCGAAGTCAACGCCGGAAGTTATGTCTTCAGTAGAGGCGCTGTCGCCGATGCGTTGAGTTCGATTGGCACCCACAATGCCCAGGGCGAGAAGTATTTGACCGATGTGATCGAGGCTCTGGCCACAGACCACGAGGTCGGCGCAGTTCGCGTTGAAGATTCGTGGTTACTCCAGGGAATCAATGATCGTGTTCAACTCGGCGAAGTCCAGGCGCTCTTGAACCAGATGATTGTCCGGGGTCACCAGCTTGCAGGCGTCACGGTGCATGACCCCGCAAGCTGCTTCATTGATTTGGGTGTTCAGCTGGCCAGTGATGTCGAGATTCTCCCCGGCGTCCAACTCCGCGGGGACACCAGCATTGCCTCCGGTGCGGTTGTCGGACCCGACACGACGCTCACCGACACCGTCGTTGGCGAGGGTGCCACCGTGGTTCGCACCCATGCCGAGGGTGCTCATATTCGTGCCGGTGCGAGTGTTGGCCCTTTCTCGTTTTTGCGACCCGGTGCTGATGTTGGCGAAGACGGCAAGGTCGGGGCTTTCGTCGAAATCAAGAACTCGACCTTGGCGCGCGGCGCCAAGGTTCCCCACCTTTCCTACATCGGCGATGCCGACATCGGGGAGGGCACCAATATTGGTGCTGGTGCGATTACTGCCAACTACGACGGCGTGAACAAACACCGGACTGTTGTCGGCTCACATTCGCGCACCGGATCCCACACCGTCTTTGTCGCACCCGTCACACTCGGCGATGGTTCGTACACCGCTGCGGGCGCAGTGGTGAGGCGGGATGTGCCACCGGGGGCGCTCGCGATTAGCGTCGCCTCTCAGCGCAACCTAGAAGGTTGGGTTGAAGCCAACAGAGACGGCACGCCGGCCGCCACCGCTGCCAAGAAGGCCTCTGGCGGTAAAAAAGCCACTAAGGGATAATGAAGAGGGGCTGGGATGCCCCGGAAAAGAAGGCGAAACGACTGTGACCAATATCACCGCCACCACTCAGAAGAATCTCGTGTTGGTGAGCGGTAGGGCACACCCCTCACTCGCCGAAGAAGTGGCCAAGGAAATTGGCACCGAGCTGGTTCCCACTGAGGCACGGACTTTTGCTAACGGCGAGATTTATGCCCGCTATGGCGACAGCGTTCGAGGCTCCGATGTTTTCGTCATTCAGGCTCACCCTTTCCCCATCAACGAATGGTTGATGGAGCAGCTGATCATGGTGGACGCTCTCAAGCGGGCGAGCGCCAAGCGCATCACCGTCGTTGCGCCCTTCTATCCCTACGCCCGCCAAGACAAGAAGGGCCGCGGTCGCGAGCCCATTTCAGCCAGGCTCATCGCCGATCTGTTCAAAGCTGCTGGTGCGAACCGCATCATGAGTGTTGATCTCCACGCCCCACAGATTCAGGGATTCTTCGACGGGCCCGTCGACCACCTCTTTGCCATGCCGGTGTTGCTCGAGCACATCCAAAAAACCCTCGATTCCAAGAGCCTCACCGTGGTGAGCCCGGACATGGGTCGCGTTCGTGTTGCCGATGTGTGGAGTGACAAGTTGGGTGCGCCGCTGGCCATCATCCACAAGCGCCGGGACCCCAAGGTTCCCAACCAAGTCTCGGTCCACGAAATTGTCGGTGAAGTGGAAGGCCGAGTGTGTCTTCTGGTTGACGACATGATTGACACCGGTCGCACTATCGCGAAGGCCGCAGAGGCTCTCAAGAACGCCGGCGCCAAGGGCGTCGTCGTTGCTGCCACTCACGCGGTGCTCTCAGACCCCGCGACCGAGGTTCTGCAGTCCGATTTGATTGATCAGGTTGTCGTCACCGACACTCTTCCGATTCCCGCCGAGAAGCGTTGGGACCGCCTGACGGTTTTGCCGATTGCCCCGCTGCTCGCCAGAGCGATTCGTGAGGTCTTCGAAGACGGTTCGGTCACGTCAATGTTCGATGGTGCTGCCTAGCTTCCACTTTGTGGGACAAGGCGCGGAGCGCCTGGAATAACGCCCAGGTGGGCAACGAACGCTTCGCTGCCATCAAACATGACGGCGTAGCAATTCCAGCCGGGAATAGAGAGATTGAGCAGGCTAAAGCTGGCCTTCGCGGCACTCGCGCCTGGGGCGTAGTAGTCAACGGCAATCTCGCAGGCATAGTTCGCTGTTCTCGCCTGGGTTGACCAGGTCACGAGGAAGCCGGGGAGAACTAGTGCCGCGATTGCCAGGCTGACCACAATCTGCATGATGCGTCTGCGCACGGGACGAAACGGTGGTTCGTCATCCTCAGGAAAATTCATGCTCATGGTCACCTCCTAGTCTTTCACGCTGACTATGCTGTGCGCGTGAGCGGCTTGGTGCGACGCCTTGGCCCCCTGGGGGCCAGTGCCATTGGCCTGTCCTCCATGATCGGTGCCGGCGTCTTCTATGTGTGGGCTCCAGCCGCGGAGCGCGCTGGGTCCTGGCTTCTGCTGGCCCTGGTCATTGCCGGCACCATTGCCCTGCTGAACGCCCTCGTCATGGTGCAGTTATCTCTGGAGAACCCTGTTTCTGGTGGGGCATATCGATTTGGGCAGAAGTACGTGTCTCCCCGAGTCGGGTTTCTCGCCGGTTCGTTGTTTTTGATCGGCAAAACGTCCTCTGCGGGGGCAATCGCCCTGGTTGCTGCCAGGTACCTAGCACCCGATCACGCCCCGGTTGTTGCTGCTGGTCTTGTGGCGCTGTTTGTCGCGTTGAACATCACCGGTATTCGCACCACCGCCGGGGTGAGCATGGTGGTTGTGGTTGTTGTCCTCGGCGTCTTGGTCACCACCCTCGGGGTTTCTTGGCCGGTCGCGACTGGGCAGTTCGAGTGGGTGGATGCAGGTGGGTTAGGTGTGCTCCAGGCCGCAGGCCTCATGTTCTTTGCTTTCGCTGGCTATGCGCGCATGGCGACTCTCGGGGATGAAGTTAAGAATCCCAGGCGAGTACTGCCAGCGGTCATCATCGGCACACTTCTGGCCGTGCTGGTGCTCTATGGCCTCATCGGATGGGTTGTGAGCGCCACGCTCGGTGTGTCAGCGCTTGCCTCCAGCACGGCGCCCCTTGCGGAGCTTGCCCCGTCAGGACTCGCTCCCGTTGTGATCGCAGCGGCAGCACTGGCGAGCCTTGGTTCCCTCGCTGCGATTTTGGCGGGGTTGAGCAGGACCTCGATGGCGATGGCCCAAGCAGGGGATTTGCCCTCACGGTTGGGGTTTGTGTGGTCCAGGACCTCCTCACCGGTGGTGGCCGAGGTGATCATGGGAATGGCCGCCATCATTGTGGTTCTTCTCTTGGATCCCTTGTGGTTAGTGGGCGCATCTTCTGGAGCAGTGCTGAGTTACTACGCCATTGCGCACTGGAGTGCGACCAGGCAGCCAGTAGCAGAGAGGGTTCTTCCCTCGTGGTTGCCCTGGGTTGGGCTGGTGGGTTGCGCGGTGTTGGTGGTGACTCTGCCCTGGCAGTCGGTCATCGCCACGGCAGTGGCGATTGCTGTTGTTCTTGCACTCTGGGCCTTTCGGGCGAGACGGAGTCAAAAACTCGGTTAGACCTTCAGGCACACCCTGGGCTAGCATGACGGAGTACTTCGGCGAGGAAGTGTCCGATGACACTTCGTAATCGACGCGGTGGAGAAGGCTCCTATGGTCTCTCCTCACGCTAGGACGTTCGAGTTCGAGAACACACTGACCTAGGAGCAAGAAAATGGCTGATAACCACGCTGTGGATGGCGACGTCCGCACCTCATTTGGTAAGGGTGCTGCGCGCAAGCTTCGCGCCGCTGGAAAAATCCCCGCGGTGGTCTATGGCCACGGCTCAGATCCGCTGCACGTCGCGGTTCCCGCGCACGAGACGACGCTGATTGCCCGTCGCGCTAACGCACTGATTGATTTGAAGCTTCCCAGCGACCAGCACCTGGTGCTGATCAAGGACATCCAGCGCGACCCAGTACGCCAGATCATCGAACACTTGGACCTCGTGATTGTCCGCAAGGGCGAGAAGGTAACCGTCGACATTGGTGTTCACGTCGATGGCGAGCCCTACCCCGGCATGATGGTCCAGCTTGAGCACAACACAATCAGTGTTGAGGCTGAGGCAACCCACATCCCTGAATTTGTGAGCGTTTCTGTGGAGGGTCTCACCGCTGGTGCACAAATCCACGCTGGTGAGGTCAGTCTGCCCGAGGGCACCACTTTGGTCAGCCCTCCAGAGATGCTGATTCTTGGTATTCACGAGCCCTCCAAGGCCGTTGACGACGAGCCCGTCGCCGAAGGCGCGGGCGCTGAAGCGTCTGGTGGTACTGCCCCGGCTGCTGATGCATCTGGTGACTCGGGCTCCGGCGACTCAGGCTCTGGTGACTCAGGTTCCGGTGACGGCGACTCGGGTGGCGAATAGTCCTGTTTGGACGTTTCGGCTTAGCTAAATCCACAGGCGCCACCGAGTGGCTGATTGTGGGGCTTGGTAATCCAGGCAGCGAGTATGAGCGCACGCGCCACAACGTGGGATTCCGCGTTGTCGCAGCGTGTGCCGAGAGCGCGTCGGTCTCGTTTCAGAAGTTCAAAAGCCACGGCGTTACCGCAGCGATTAAGCACCCGAGCGGTGTGACGCTGCGATTGGCTGCCCCCTCAAGCTTCATGAACCGCTCGGGGACTCCGGTTGCCGCAATGGCCTCGTTTCACAAGATTCCACCAGAGCGCATCATCGTCATTCACGATGAGCTTGATCTGGAACCAGGCGTTGTTCGTCTGAAGTTTGGTGGCGGGCACGCTGGCCACAACGGTCTTCGCGACATTGCACGCCTGCTTGGCACTACAGACTTTGGTCGGGTGCGGGTGGGCATTGGCCGGCCTGAAGGCCGTATGCCACCGGCCGATTACGTGTTGGGTCGCTTTAGCACTGCCGAAGAAGAGGCTCTGCCGGCCGTCCTGGAGTTGGCGTGCCAGGGTGCTGAGGCGATGGCGATCGAAGGACTCCTGGCAGCCCAGCAACGCATTCACCCTCTCTCCTAGAGCGCCTGCCTGGCACCTAGACTGAGGCAAGTGAGTCCTGCCCCTATTTCCCACTGGCTAGCCCAAGATCAGGCTGTTGCACAGGCGCTTGGCGAACTAGCCTCTGGCGGTTCTCTCACACTTCCCGCTGGTGCGTGGTCGCCGGCTGTTGCCGCTGTGCTCAACAACGCCGGACCCACTGGGGTTGTTGTTGTGGTGTGTGCAACGGGGCGAGAATCCGACCAGGTTCGCGATGAACTGCGCGGGCTTGTGCCCGCTAACACCGCCGTTCTTGATTTTCCCGCCTGGGAAACGCTCCCTCATGAGCGCCTGAGCCCGCACGCTGAAACAGTCGCCAGACGGCGCAGTGCGCTTGGCGCACTGGCCCAGGCGGCAAAGAGCCCTCGAGTCGCCCCCCTGGTTGTTGTGGCGTCGGTGCGAGCCCTCGTTCAACCCGTTAACCCCCACATTGTGGAGGTGGCCAGCAGGGTTGCGACCAAGGGCGCCAAGGATTCGTCGCTTGAAGACTGGGTCAGCTATGTGACTGACGCCGCGTATGCGCGGGTCGATTTGGTGACCAGGCGTGGTGAGTATGCCGTGCGCGGGGGAATTCTGGATATCTTCCCGCCGCTTGCCGAGCATCCCGTCCGGATGGATTTCTTTGGGTCTGAAATCGAGACTCTGCACTACTTTGCTGTTGCCGATCAGCGCTCCTTGCCCGGCGACCTGACCACCATCGCTGTTCCTCCTGTTCGAGAGATGTTGCTCAGTGCTGATGTGCGCCAGCGGGCAGCCCAGCTTCAGGGAGAGTATCCGGGCCTTGAAACCATGCTGGAGAAACTGGCACAGGGCATTCCGGTGGAGGGCATGGAAGCCCTCCAGCCGCTGTTGGTGGAGGGGCTGGTTCCGCCCTCTCATTTCTTCCCGAGTGACACCATCGTCATTGAACTCTCCGCGCAGAAGGCTGCCGCACGGGCGGAAGCACTCCTTCACACCAACCGCGAGTTTCTCCACGCAGCGTGGGAAGCAGCAGCGATGGCCGGTGGCGCAGCACCGGTCGATGTGAACTCCGGGGATTTCTTGTCTCATGAGGAACTGCGCACAGCGGTTGCTCCGAGGCCCTGGATCTCGATTGACAGCTTGGATAGCGGCGAGGCGGACACCCTTCGACCTGGTGTGGCACCACTTCCCCTGACCCAGCCTGGATCCGATGAAGCGTGGGAGTTTGTCGCCGCCAGGGTGAGCGCTGGTGACACCGTCGTGTGTGTCGCAGCCGGCCACGGCTTGGTCGAGCGCACAGCCCAGGTTCTGGGTGAGCGCGACATCGCACACCGCATCGATGAGACCCTCACGACCGAGCCCACCCCGGGTGTAGTGCTCGTCACGCAGGGCGTCATCCGCGAGGGCTTCTGGCTCAGCGGCGGAGGCCTTAGCGTTCTGACCGAGCGGGAAATGTATGGCAAAGCAGTCACCGCCTCGAGGCGTGCGGGTCGAGTTCTTGCCACCAAGAGAACGCGGGTCGTCGACCCGCTGTCCCTAAACCCCGGTGATTATGTCGTTCACGACACCCACGGTGTCGGGAAGTTCGTTGAGTTGGTTCAGCGTGAAATCTCGACCGGCGGACGGGCTGCCATCAAGAGCCAGCGCGAGTTTGTCGTGTTGGAATATGCACCCAGCAAACGCGGTGGTGCACCAGATCGGCTCTATGTCCCGACCGACCAGCTGGACCAGCTGAGCCACTACGTCGGAAGCGACAACCCAGCGCTCTCCAAGATGGGCGGCTCCGATTGGGCTGCCGCCAAGGGCAAAGCGCGCAAGGCTGTGCGCGATATTGCGGTTGACCTAGTCAAGCTCTACTCCGCGCGGATGGCAGCCCCTGGTTTCGCCTTCTCCCCGGACACCCCGTGGCAGCGAGAGTTGGAGGAAGCGTTCCCGTTTGTGGAGACGCCCGACCAGCTGACCACCATCGATGATGTCAAGGGCGATATGGA
>JBIIRH010000036.1:0-8424 GCA_044341675.1 Pontimonas sp. | reverse complement strand
TACACGATGCACGTTCTGGCAACCGCGCTGTTTGATCGGCCCGCTTTCTCCCAGGTGATCTCCCACGGCATTGTTCTGGGCTCTGACGGACAGAAGATGTCGAAGAGTCTGCGCAACTACCCCGATGTCTCCGAAGTGTTCGAGCGGGATGGCGCGGATGCCATGCGGTGGTTCTTGATGTCGAGCTCCGTGATTCGTGGTGGAAACCTGGTGGTCACCGAGGAGGGCATCCGAGAGGGTGTGCGGCAGTTCCTGTTACCACTCTGGAGCACCTACTACTTCTTGAGCCTCTACATAGGGGACTACGAGCCGACGTGGCGAACAGATTCGCCCAATGTCCTAGATCGCTACATCCTTGCCAAGCTGCGAGACGTTATTGAGGCGACCACGGAGAACTTCGAGGCCTTGGATAGTCCGATGGCCGCGCAGGCGATTCGTGACTTCACCGACATTTTGACGAACTGGTATGTCCGGCGCTCACGGGAGCGTTTCTGGGATGGCTCAGACCACGACGCGCTCGACACCCTCTACACGGTGCTCGAGACACTGTCCCGGTTGGCAGCACCGCTCGCACCGCTCGTGACAGAAGAAGTCTGGCGGGGCATCACCGGCGGGGAGAGCGTTCACTTGACCGACTGGCCGGATCACAAGGCCTTCCCCGAGGATTCAGTCCTCGTGTCTGCGATGGACGCTGTTCGTGAAGTGACCTCGGCAGCGCTTGCCCTGCGCAAAGCCCACGGACTGCGAGTGCGCTTGCCGCTGCCCACACTGACCGTCGTCACCACCGGCGTTCGGGCACTGGCCGACTTCGTCGACATCATCTCCAGTGAACTCAATGTGAAACGCGTGGACATGGTGGCCTTTGACAACACTCAGGCCGAGCGATTCGGTATTGGTCGCAAGCTCTCCCCGAACGCCCGGACGCTGGGGCCTCGCGTGGGCGGACAGGTCCAAGACATCATTCGTGAAGCCAAAGCCGGCAACTGGCGCGAGGTCGATGGTGTGGTGATGGTGGGGGAGCAGGAATTGCTGCCCGGAGAATATGAGCTGGAGTTGAGCGCACCGAGCGAAGACATCGCTGTGTCATTCCTGAGCTCAGGCGGGTTCGTATTGCTGGAGACAGCTGTGACGCCGGAGCTTGTCCGAGAGGGATTAGCCAGGGACTCTATCCGCTGGATTCAACAAGAACGCAAAAACGCGGGCTTCGAGGTCTCTGATCGTATAGACCTGGTGATTGCTGCCGATGAGGCAGCACTGCCAGCCCTGGAGGAGCACCGCGACGTGATTGCCGCGGAGACCCTCGCCCTTGGCTGCGAGATTGTGCCCCTCGAGCCGGGTGTAACCGGCCTCGCTGTGGGAGAGGATTCTCAGATAACCGTGAAAGTCTCGCTTCGTGGCCGCTGATGAATCTAGTGCTGATCGGCGGGACGCCGATGCGGTCTTTAGCGCTCTCGTGGGTCGCCAGGGGGAAGGTCGCCCCGTTCGACGTTTGGGGGCCACCAGGCGCGCTCTTGAACTGCTCGGTGACCCGCAGCGCATGTATGGAGTGATTCATATCGCTGGCACCAATGGCAAAACCTCCACCGCGAGAATCACCGAGAGTCTGCTTCGCGCACACGGTCTGCGCACCGGTCTCATGACCTCGCCCCATCTGCACCGGGTCAACGAGCGCATTGTGATTGATGGTGAGCACATCTCCGATCGCATGCTGGCGGATGACTGGGCTGATGTTGAGCCCTTCATTGCGATGGTGGACGCAGAGCTGATCGCGAACAGTGAGCCACCCCTGTCCTACTTCGAGGCCCTCACAGTGCTGACCTTTGCCTGCTTCGCCGATGCGCCGGTTGATGTTGCCGTGGTGGAGGCTGGAATGGGCGGGGAATGGGATTCCACCAACGTCGCAGACGGCGACGTTGCCGTTCTCACACCCATTGCCATGGATCACGTTGAACACCTGGGCCCGACATTGCGCGACATTGCCAGAACGAAGTCGGGCATCATCAAGCCTGCAAGCCGGGTCGTCTCTGCCCTCCAGTCCGATGAGGCCTGGGATGAGATTGTCACCGCCTGCACCCGATTTGAAGCGCCACTGTCGGTTCTGGAGCGTGACTTTTTCCTCACCAGCGCTGAGTCCGCGGTCGGCGGACAATTGTTGTCCGTGTCAGGACTTGCTGGTCAGTATCGCGACTTGTTTTTGCCACTCCTTGGTGACCACCAAGCCTCGAACGCAGCGCTAGCCATTGCCGCCGTGGAATCATTCCTCGGCAGTGGCACGTTGCCGATGGGCGCCGAGGTCGTTGAAGAGGGCATTGCCTTGGCCAGCAGCCCAGGCCGCATGCAGATCATCGGATCGCACCCCACCGTCCTTGTTGACGCAGCCCACAACCCTCACGGGGCTGAGTCGTTGACTCGGGCTTTGATGACCTCGTTTAGTTTCGACAAAGCCATTTGCGTTCTAGGGATACTTCAGGAGAAGGATGTTGTCGGCATTGTCGAAGCCCTGGATCCGGTGGTCGACCACTTCGTGGTGACCCAGTCGCAATCTGACCGGGCGCTCTCCGTGGCGGATCTGGCCGACATTGTCGCCGAAATTGCTGGGCCCGACCGCGTTGATGCCAGGCCCACCTCAGACGAGGCGATGGCCCGGGCCCTTGATCTTGCCGGCACCGAAGGCGGGATCGTCGTGACCGGCTCCATCACTCTGGTCGCAGAAGTTGTCGAGAGGAGCGCGTAAGTGGCCGGGCCTCGGAGAGATAAGTCGGCGACGGAGTCGCTGTTGCAGATTGCGGTGGGTCTGGAAATCGCACTGGTCTTCTTTGGTGCCCTTGCGCTGAATGGCCTCCGGCTCTACCCGGGAGTTATCGTGCTGGTCGGGTCTTTGGTGGCAACAGCCGTTCTTCTCGTTCTCTATCGGGTTGTTGCCTATCCACCAGGGCGGGTATTCGGCCACGTGGTGCAGCTCGCTTTGCTAGGCACATTCTTCTGGGACGTGGTGATGGGAATCTCTGCGGTGGTGATGGTGGGGTTCTGGATCTTTGGCGCTATCCGTGGCCCTCAATTGGATCGACTGGCTTCGGACTAAACTCGAGTAACCGCCCGAGGGAGAAAATATGTCAACGCTGGAAGAGACGCTCGTTCTGATTAAGCCAGATGGCGTTGCCCGTAACCTCACTGGTGAGATCCTTGCCCGCATTGAGGCCAAGGGGTATCAGCTTGTTGATCTCCGCATGGTGGAGCCAAACCGCGACCTGTTGAGCGCTCACTACGCAGAGCACCAGGGCAAGCCCTTCTACGAGCCACTCGTTGCCTTCATGGAATCAGGACCCGTCGTGGCAGTCAGAATCTCGGGTCACCGCGTCATCGAGGGAATCCGTTCACTTTGTGGCCAAACTGATCCCACTACCGCAGCACCTGGCACAATCCGTGGCGACTTAGGACGCGACTGGGGTTTGCCGGTTCAGCAGAACCTGATCCACGCGAGCGATTCACCGGAGACCGCAGCTCGTGAGCTCGCTCTGTGGTTTGGTTCTGTCTGAATCAGACCGAGAACAACAGCGGGAACTGGATCAACACTGATAAGCCGATGACGGCATAGTTGATGACCACCAGGATCCAGCTGTAGGGGAGCCAAGCGGCACCGAAGCTCCGAAGCTTTGCCGATGAGCCGAGCATTCCCTGCTTGAGCGCCCAGGGCAGGAAGATCCACCAGAGTGGAATGTGGAATGCCCACACGACCATGCAGTACAGGCACAGGAAGCCAATGACGAATACTGCCTGGTAGAACATCCACATCAGCCAGAGATACGCGGCAAAAATTCCCAGGGTAAAGAACACCCAGAACCAGCGGCGCATTGTGGCTCCAGCGAGAAGTGCCGCACCCACCGTGGCAACAATCATGAAACCTGCCACCCCGTAGAGCTGGTTGGGGGCATCAAAAAATAGTGTCGCCTGCCAGCTCTGCATCACGTTGCCGCATGAGAAGAACGGGTTGATGTCACAACTGGGCGTCGCGCCCGTAAGAGCTAACTGATATCCCTCGCGGGCCAGCGTGAACGCGGCCAACCAGGAAGCAAGACCGGTGAACAGCAGGTACAGGGCCATGCCCGTCTGTCGCTTCGTGGGGTAGTTCACGAGCTGATTATGACAGCACACCGAGAGGAAAAGCTGACGATGTGCGATACTGGGGGCACGGCAGCGCACCCCCACGGGAGCGCATGCCACGACAAAGATTTCTTGGGTCACCGACCCGATGAGGGCATACGCCCAACAAAGAAGTTTTGAATGCACACCGTGTGGTGTGCGGCTAAAGCGTAATGAGTTCCCCTTCCGATTACGGGTGGGGACTGTGAGGAGTACACCAGAAATGGTGCAGAAAAAAGAAACACCCGCAAAGGAAACTGCCAAGAAGCCAACGAGGGCCAAGGCTGCCCCCGCAGTAAAGGCTGAGACGCCAGCGGCGGACAAGCCCAAAGCCACTCGCAAGGCATCACCGGTGGCCAAGAAAACTGCCGCACCCAAGGCAGCCAAGGACGCGCCCGCAGTTGCCGCGCTGTCACCGGTATCCACCAAGGATCTGATCTTCAAGGCACCAGACCCCGCTTTGTTCCCCACCTGGACCCCGGGCACTGGCGAGCCAGTAGAGGGCGAGAAAGTAATCCGTCGCCGTTCTCGCCAGGGGCGCGTGAGCGTTGAGCCCGAGGCTAAAGAAGCCAAGGCCACCACACGAGAGAGCTCCTCTCCTCAGCGGGTGCGCGGTTCCACGAGGCTCGAGGCGAAGCGTCAACGTCGCCGCGATGGCCGCGACGGTGGTCGCCGTCGTCAGAGCGTTACCGAGTCAGAATTCCAAGCCAGGCGCGAGAGCGTTGACCGGGTCATGGTTGTTCGGGAAACCACCGATCGCACGCAGATCGCTGTCGTTGAGGACGGCGTCGTTGTTGAGCACTACGTCGCTCGTTCCGAAGAGTCGAGCCTTATTGGCAACGTCTATCTCGGTCGTGTTCAGAACGTGCTGCCGAGCATGGAGGCAGCCTTCGTGGATATCGGCCGCGGTCGTAATGCTGTGCTCTACTCCGGTGAGGTTGACTGGGAAGCAGCGTCGGAGGGCGGGGCATCTGGCCCACGACGCATTGAACTTGCTCTGAAGACCGGGGATAGCGTCCTCGTGCAGGTCACCAAAGATCCGATTGGCCACAAGGGCGCCAGGCTCACAAGCCAGGTCAGCTTGCCCGGTCGATACCTGGTTTATGTGCCAGGTGGCGGCATGAACGGAATCTCACGGAAGCTCCCGGACACCGAGCGCACGCGTTTGAAAACCATCCTCAAGAAGATTCTTCCCGAGAGCGCCGGGGTGATCGTTCGCACCGCAGCTGAGGGCGCCACCGAAGAGCAGCTCACCACCGATGTCCAGAGACTTCAGGCGCAGTGGGAGGCGCTCAGCAAGCAGGTTGAGGGTGCTCAAGCCCCTGAGCTCCTGCACTCTGAGCCAGATCTTCTGGTCAAGATCGTGCGCGATGTCTTCAACGAAGACTTCCAAAAACTCATCATCGCCGGTGGTAATGCCAAGGCCACGATTGAAAAGTATCTCGAGCAGGTTGCTCCTGATCTGATCGCCCGCATCGAGGAATACCCGAGCGATGGCGACCCCTTCGTTGAGTACCGCGTGAACGAGGGAATTGCTAAGGCTTTGGATCGCAAGGTCTGGCTGCCAAGCGGTGGCTCTCTTGTCATCGATCGCACCGAAGCCATGACTGTTGTTGATGTCAACACCGGAAAGTTCGTCGGCTCGGGCGGCAACCTGGAAGAGACGGTCACCAAGAACAACCTCGAGGCTGCCGAAGAAATCGTTCGCCAGCTTCGCTTGAGGGACATTGGTGGAATCATCGTCGTTGACTTCATCGACATGGTTCTTGAATCCAATCGGGACATGGTCTTGCAGCGCCTGATGGAATGCCTCAGCCGCGACCGCACCAAGCATCAGGTCGCTGAGGTCACAAGCCTCGGCCTTGTCCAGATGACCAGAAAGAAGCTTGGTCTGGGACTTCTGGAGACCTTCAGCGAGGCGTGCGATGTTTGCCAAGGCCGCGGGCTGATTGTTCATCACGAGCCTGTCTCTCGTTCTCGCTCGAGCGAGGCTCCAACCTCACGCAAGAAGAAGACTTCTGGCCCATCAGCTCCCGCGGGAGTGACCCACCAGATCACCGACGACGCCCGTCAGGCGATTGCTCAGATTGCCAAGAGCACCGTGGGCGTGGGCGCCAAGGCAACCGAAGCTGACGTACCCGCCGCGAAAAAACCGAGGCGTTCACGCGCCGGGTCGGTCGACACCGCCGAGGTCCCCAAGATCCTTGACACCGTGCTCGCGGCACTGCCTGAGCCTCCGGCGCCGGGGAAGTCCAAGCGCCGGCGCAGGGCAACCAGCCAGGATGTGTGAAGCCCACTCTCGGGTGGGCCTCGGTAGCCTCTAGTCATGAGACTGTGGGCGCCATTGGCGGTGCTGGCGACTTTAGTTGCCGTCATTGCCTTTCGTGTCTGGACTAACGAGAACCTGCAGCCCCTCGGCGGTCAGCTTCAAGACGTCTTCACCCTCAGCATCAGTCTGCTGATTGAGTCTTTGCCCTTCATCGTGCTGGGTATCGGATTGTCGATTCTGGTTCAAGTGTTCGTCCCCACCTCATGGTTGGTGAGCTGGCTTCCCCGCAATCCCTTTGCCCGGCGGGCGATCGTGTCCCTCTTTGGCATGTTTTTGCCGGTGTGTGAATGCGGCAATGTTCCTCTTGCCAGAGGCCTGATGGGTCGCGGCTATAGCGTCGGGGACTCCGTCACGTTCTTGTTGGCAGCGCCGATTGTTAATCCGATTACCATCATCACGACGCACCAAGCCTTTGGATTTGACGATGGAATCTTGGTCGCAAGGCTTGCCGCAGGTTTTGCCATTGCCAACATGGTGGGCTGGTTGCTCTCGCTGCACCCGGCACCGGAAACGCTCTTGACTACGCGTTTCGCCAAGGAATGTCGGATGCCCTCAACCTCTGCGACCCAAACTCGATTGTCCCGGGTGGGGTCGCTGTTTGTTTCAGAGTCCACCACGCTGATGCCAGCTCTGATGGTGGGCGCTTTCATCGCTGGTTCTCTTCAGGTGGGGGTGTCCCGCGATGTTCTCGTGGCGCTGGGAACAGACCCGATCATCAGCGTCGTGGCGATGCTGGCGCTCGCGTTTGTGATTTCGGTCTGCGCCAACGTTGACGCGTTTTTCATTTTGCCTTTTGCCCAGACGTTCTTGCCGGGGTCGATTGTCGCCTTCCTGGTTTTTGGCCCGCTGATCGATATCAAGATGGTGGCTCTGCTGCGCACGACCTACACAACGAGGACCATTGCGACCATAGCTGGCGTCGTGGCGCTCTCGGCACTTGCTCTCGGGACGGTGATGAACAGTGTGGCGTAGGTTTTTGGAGTGGCGCGGAGTGATCGCGATTGCCGTTCTGGCTGTGGTTTCACTGTGGTTGGGCGCTGAGGGGCGACTAGGTTTCTATATTCACCCCCGCTACAACTTGTTCACGATTGTGATGGCCTCGATTGCGATTGTGCTCTTGGTCATCGCGGTGGCGACCAAGCGCGCTGGCGACCACGACCATGACCACACTCATTCCGAGGGTCGGCGCGGCCCCCGGCAACGGCGCCTCGCCCGCGGCGAGACTGTGTCGCTGGGCTTCGTCGCTGCTGTCGTTGCAGCGGTGTTGGTCCTGCCCCCGGCCACGCTCAGCAGCGCGACGGCCGATAATCGATCCTCCAACGCAGTGGATGCTTTGGGCACACCAGAGGGTCTCGATGGCGACGGCGGGCTTGAAATCTATGAGACCCTCACCGTTCGCGACTGGGCAAGTTTGCTCTCGCAAAACCAGAACCCCTCCTATTACCGAGGCAAGCCCGTCAACACCGTGGGGATTGTGACAGCGAGTGAGGGCTCGCCAGATGTCTTTTTGCTCACCCGCTTTGTCGTGACGTGCTGCGCAGTAGATGCGCAGCCGGTCAGCATTCCGGTCTATATGCCGGGGTGGCAGGACGACGTGAGCGTGGATAGCTGGGTTCGTATTGAGGGTGGATTCCAGCCAGCCCCCTCTGGCGTTACAAGCTCTCCTGTGGTGGTTGTTCCCCTGTCGATTGTGGACGAGGAGGTGCCCGGTGAGCCTTACCTTTTCTGATCCGGGGTCGCCCTCGTCGAGAAAGCACTATCGAAGGGGCCTGCTCGCCGTTGTCTTGGTGACCTCGCTGATTGCGATTGCGGCCGTGGTGGGGACCTTGACCGAGGGACCGCGTCTTCGCAGTGCCACCATCGATGAAGCCACCGCGATTCAGGCATCCGGGGTTACCTTGACCCTGCGCAGTGATCGCGCTGTGACAGAAGTATCCGAAGCGCACGTCACCATC
>JBIIRH010000014.1:0-25087 GCA_044341675.1 Pontimonas sp. | reverse complement strand
CGGGGAAGCGCACCTGAAGCGTGTCAAAGAACTCGGAGTGCACGACATCGTGCCCCGCCTTGACCAAAGCGTCACGAAGACCAGCGGTCTTCTCAGCAACACCCTGGGCGATTGCCTTCAGGCCATCGGGGCCGTGATAGACGGCAAACATGCCAGCCATCACGGCGAGGAGCACCTGAGCGGTGCAGATGTTGCTGGTCGCCTTGTCGCGACGGATGTGCTGTTCTCTGGTCTGCAGAGTCAAGCGATAGGCGGGGTTGCCATCGGCGTCCTTAGAGACGCCGATCAGGCGACCCGGCATTTGACGCTCGAGACCATCTCGCACAGCGAGGTAACCAGCGTGGGGGCCTCCAAAGCCGAGCGGAATACCAAAGCGCTGCGATGTTCCCACCGCAATGTCAGCGCCGAATTCTCCGGGAGACGTGATGAGAGTGAGCGCCAACAAATCAGCGGCGACCACAGCGAGGCCACCATGGGCGTGCGCCTCGGCGATCGCCTGGGTGGGGTCGATAATCCGGCCAGAAGCACCGGGGTATTGAATAAACACCCCAAAACATTCCGGCAACGGGGAAGTGAAGTCGCTCTCGACGAGTTCGATACCGAGTGGTTCAGCGCGGCCAGCCATGACGGCCTTGGTCTGCGGGAGCGCATCAGCGTCGATCACGAACACGGAGCTTTCCTGACCAGAGACGCGACGGGCCAACAGCATGGCCTCAGCAACAGCTGTGGCCTCATCGAGCATGGACGCGTTAGCAGTCGCCATTCCCGTCAGGTCAGCAACCATGGTTTGGAAGTTCAACAGGGCTTCGAGGCGTCCCTGCGAGATCTCTGGCTGGTAGGGGGTGTAGGCCGTATACCAACTGGGGTTTTCCAGAACGTTGCGCTTGATCACACTCGGGGTGTGGGTCCCGTAATAGCCAAGACCAATCAGTGAGCGACGAACAGTGTTGGCGTTTGCGAGCTCGCGCAGTTCGGCAAGCGCTTCCGCTTCACTGGCTGCGGCAGGAATAACCGATCGCGCGATCTCCACCATGCGCAAGTGCCCGGGGACGGCGGCACTCATCAGATCTTCGAGGCTGTCATACCCGAGGACATTGAGCATCAAAGCCTGGGCGTCAGCGTCGGTTCCGATGTGGCGGGTGGAGAAAGCGCTGGTCATGTCCTTAGGCTCCAATCAGTGCGCGGTATGCAGCGGCGTCCAAAAGATCAGGCATGGCGGAGAAGCGCACCTTGATGAGCCAGCCAGCGCCGTAAGGGTCAGCGTTGACCGTGTCGGGGCTTGCCACCACAGAATCGTTCGCTTCGACAACTTCACCGGCTACGGGGGCGAAGATTTCACCCACGGACTTGGTGGATTCGACTTCACCCACAATCGCACCTTCGCGAATGGTGTCACCCACACCTGGCAGGGCGACGAAAACAACGTCACCGAGCGCGTCGGCGGCGTGCTGGGTGATACCGATCGTGGCAACATCGCCATCGACCTTCACCCATTCGTGTTCTGCTGTGTAGGAGAGAGTCTCTGGGACAGCACTCATGATGTTTCCTTCTTTCTGGAATAAAACGGCAGTTTCGTAACAGTAACGGGCAAGTTCTGGCCTCGCACATCCACGGCAAGCGCGGTGCCGGGCTGGCTCATATCGGCATCCACATAGGCCATCGCAATCGGGTATCCAAGCGTCGGCGAGAGAGCACCGGAGGTGATGTGGCCGAGCACTACTTCTCCCCCAGCGCTTACGACCGGGTAGTCAGCCCGCGGCGCTCTGCGGCCTTCAGCAACAAGACCGACCAGTACTCGGGTGGGCTCGGGGGCTCCAGAGAGAGCGCTCTGCGCAACAAAGCGGTCCTTGCTGTGATCGACAACTCGGGCCATTCCCGCACTTGCCGGAGTTGTCTCGAGCGAGAGCTCGTGCCCATACAGCGGCATTCCGGCTTCAAGGCGAAGGGTGTCGCGGCAGGCAAGTCCACAGAGCGTCAGTTCGTGGGCTTCGCCGGCTGAGCGCAGGTCCTCCCAGAGCGCCTTCGCGTTAGCTACTGGGACGTAGAGCTCAAAGCCGTCCTCACCGGTGTAGCCGGTGCGGGCAATCCAGCCGGGAACACCGGCGAGGGTTGCACCAAGAATCCGGTAGTAGCGAAGCTCTTCCAGGGAACCATCTGGCTGAATACTTGAAGTCGCCTCCAGAATGGCGAGTGCTCTCGGGCCCTGCACAGCAAGGAGTACCCAGTCGTCACTGACATCGGCGACGACGACGTCGAAGCCTGCGGTGCGAGAAGACAGGGCCTCGACGGCGGGGTAGCGGTTAGAGGCGTTAGCCACAATCAGATAGTGATCGTCATCGATGCGATAGACGATTAAGTCGTCGATGATGCCACCGCTCTCGGCGAGGAGGAGTGAATACTTGGCCTGTCCGTGCTCGAGGGCCGAGAGTGTGTTGCTGAGCGCATAGTCAAGGAACGCTGCTGCGCCGGAGCCATTAATCTCAATCTCTGCCATGTGGGAGAGGTCAAAGAGCCCAGCGGACTGGCGCACCGCATGGTGTTCGGCCAAGTCCGAGGTGTAGCGCACGGGCATATCCCAGCCGGCAAAGTCAGTGAAGCTTGCGCCGGCAGCCTCGTGTTCTGCGTGCAACGCAGTGAGTTTGCTTGTCACCTGGCCCCCAGAGTCATAAGCGGAAGAGTGTTCTTCCGTGACTCCCCCTCTGTCATTGGCCTGAGAGTTTCGCGCCCTTTGGCGCTTTCACCGTCGGCGGGGGCGATAGTCGTCCCACTTTCCAGAGTGGCCTTGCTAGACGGTACTTTTTACCTGAGAGATTGGCGGGGAGGCTTGCTCCTTCGGTGACACCGTAGCTTCCGGTGTCTCTCCCGCATAGCGTGGGGCCCAGTATTCGATTATCTAGGCCAAACTTTAGCAGTGGGCTCCAGCCCGAACCTACGCCACACTGTGACTACTGGTTGAGGGTTCCACAACCTCGACCAACGCTTCATTTCGGCGCAGGAGCCCTGGCTTCCACGGCGGGTCATACCGGCCATAAAAGACAGCCCCCACGGGTGAGAGGCCAGCACCTTCGAGCAGACCCATGAGGGCCCCTGCTTTTCGATCAGCGCGCTCTTTCGACCATCCACCAGAGAAGCGCAGCGCGGCAACCAAGCGAGGTGGGACCTCGTGAACCTCGACCCGGCCATCAGCCGGGCGGGGTGCATCGGCGGGGTTCATCCCCTCTGGCAAAACAAAGCTGATGGTGTGGGTGGCCTGCGACCTCGGCGCATGAATAACAGGCGAGGTCATCGCAATCTGCTGGCCCTTCTGGTTAGCGCCTGAGATGTAGCGAACCAGTGGCCCAAACCCCCTAGAACCCGCGCTATCGAAGTCCCCGCCAACATCACACGAGATCAGAGTGTGGGCCGGGTAGCGCCGAAGCTCAGCACCAGGGCCAAGTGCCAGCAGCACTGTGTAGGACTGAATCTGGGTCATGGAGCCAGTATGCCCCTCTAGAGGGTGGCGATGGGCCCGGTGCGAGGGTCGCCGATGCCAATCAGCGAATCCTCGTGGCGCTGCAGCACGTTCTCCCATCGAATTCGACGATTTCTCGCGGCAAAAATCAGCCACTTCAGCGTGTCTTCGCCACCCTTCGCAATCACGGCGCCCAAGACACCGAGTGGTGTGAAATAGGCCAAGACGATCGCTAGTGGCAATCCCACCAAATAGGGCCCGGCAAAATCGCCGATGATGATGCCGGTGGTGTCGTTGCCGCTTGGCAACACAGAAGCCAGCAGCAACATACGGACCGCAATCGGCTGGAGGGCTGCGTTGATGAAAATCCCGAGCGTTGCCGCCCACAACACATCCGCCTCAACCCTCGGAAACAGCGCGGGCAGCGCCAACGACGACAGCGCAAAGAGGGCGCCGAAACCGATGCTCGTGTAAATGCCAAGGCGCAAGAGATACGCCACCCAGTCTTTAGCCAAGGCCGAATTACCCGCACCAATCGCCTGGCCCACCAACACGGTGATGGTGCTGCCAAAACCGATACTGCCGACAATGAAAACACTGGACATAGTGAAGACAATGTTGATGGCCGCCAGGGGCCCATCACCCAACTGGGCGACGATGACGTTGTAGAAGAAGTTCCCAAACGTCCACGAGATGCTGGTGAGCGCCATCGGAAACGCCAACACAATGATCGGCCGGCCGATGGTGACCCAATCACGGCGGGTTGAGGGCATCAACCAGTTGGCCACATCAAAGACCAGGTACGTCTGAATCAAGAGAATGACGGCCTTCAGCACTGTCGTGATCAAGGTCGCCCACGCCGCACCGACAACACCCATGCCCTCGAAAGGACCAATCCCGTAGACGAAAACAACGGCGAGCGGGGCATTCAGCGCCACCGTAATGATGGTCGCCACCATCGGTGAGCGTGGGCGGTCAACCGAGCGCAAGACGGCACCGAGCACCATTCCCAACACACCAGCGGCCAGACCCGCGACCAAGACGGCAAGGTAGCCACTGCCCTGGGCCACCACACCCTCCGAGGCGCCAGCGAGTCGAAGAATCTCATCGGGGAACAGCACAAAAGGAATCGCTGCCACGACGCTGGTGACCACCGACAGGATGACCGCAAAGGTCACCGATTTGCTCACAATGCGCTTATGGCCGCCACCAAAGGCTCTGGCGACGACAACCCCGGCACCAACATTCAGAGCGCCAAAGAAGAACAGCGGGATGGTGTGGATGCTGTTGGCGAAACCCACTGCTGCCACAGCAACACCGCCGAGGCCACCAACAATGATCTGGTTCACAAACGTGAGGCCCAGCACCAACATGAACTCAAGGCTCACCGGAACTGCGATGCGGGCAACCTTGGAGCCAGCCCGTGGGGGCAGGTGGTCACCCTTAGTGAATCTCAGCACAGCGGAATGATTATTTCACCGCTCCAGCGGAGACACCCGAAATAATCTGACGCTGCATGACGAAATAGAACAACACAATCGGAAGGATTGAAATCACAAGGCCTGCCATAGCCAAACCATAGTCCGAGGTGTAGGTGCCATAGAAGACATAGGTGCGAAGCGGAAGCGTTCGCTTTTCTTGTGCCAGAACCAACTGTGGCAACAAGAAGTCATTCCAAATCCACAGACCGTTGATGATGGCAACCGTTGCGGTAACCGGAGAGAGCATCGGGAAGATGATCCTCCTAAAAATCATGAAGTCCGAGGCACCATCCATCGCAGCCGCTTCATCAAGCTCCAGCGGGATATTGGAAATAAACCCGTGGTACAGGAATGTCGAGAGTGCAACACCAAAGCCCACATAGAAGAACACCAGTGAGGCTCGGCTGTTGGTGAGACCCAGGTTTCCAAACAACCCCACGAAGGGAATCATCAAAGCCTGGAAAGGGACGATCATCGAGGCCACCAAGACGAGGAACGTCACCGAAGTGAACTTGTTCTTCGTGCGAGCCAGGTAGTAGGCGAGCATCGAGCTGGTGACGATGATGGCAATCACGCTGGAGACCGTAATCAACACCGAGTTAGTCAAACCCTGGAAATACTCCATCCGCTCAGCAGCCTTGATGTAGTTGCTAAAGAGCCACTCCTCCGGTGGCGCGATCGGGTTGTTACGAATATCCCGCTTGGCCTTGAAAGAGTTGAGGAGCACAAGGAAGAAGGGGAATGCATAGACAACCGAAAGGAACGCTGCAAATCCGAAGAAAATCCTGCGGGAGAGTTTCACACGCTTCATCGCTGCACCTCCGCCCGCTTACTCAGGACAACCTGCGTCAGCGCAGCCACAGCGATGACCAGGAACATCATCACGGCCTGGGACTGACCAGTCGCAAAGTTTCCAAACCCAAAGGCCTCTTTGAAGACGTGCAGTGAAATCAACTCGGTGGATCGGTAAGGGCCGCCACCGGTCAGCGAAAGGTTCAAGTCGTAGGCCATGAAGCTGTTACGAATCGTCAAGAACATAGAAATCGTGAACGCCTGTGCCATCAAGGGAATCTTGATGGACATCAGCGTCCTAAACGCTGATGCGCCATCAATAATGGCTGCTTCGAGAACGTCTTTTTCAATGCTCATGAGGCCCGTGATGTAGATGATCATCATGTAGCCACCCATTTGCCACACAGTGACAATCACCATGGCCCAGAAAGCTGTGGTCGGCGTAAGCAACCAGTCGGAAGTAAAGAAAGGCAAGGAGAAAAGCTCAGACAGGGAGGGCAGGGCTGAGGCAAAAATGAACTGCCAAATCAACCCGAGAATCACCCCACCGATGAGGTTCGGGACAAAGAAGAAGGTCCTGAAGACGTTGGTGCCCCGCATCGGAATGGTCACGAGAAGTGCGAGGCCAAAGCCCACGAGGTTGACCAGGATCAGCGAGGCGAGAACATACCCAAAAGTCATGGTCATCGCTGACCAGAACGCCTCGTCTTGGATGGAGAGGGCGTAGTTATCGAGACCTACGAACGAGTCGTAGTCGAAGCCATCCCAGTTGGTAAAGGTAAGGAAGATTCCCCGCATGAAGGGGAAAACCAGAACGATGCCGAATATAAAGAGGGGAAGCGCGGCAAAAATACCGAATCGCTTCAGGTGCTTGAGAGCCCCTACTTTTTTCGACTTCACTGTCAACAACCTTTGCCCCTAGGGAGTGTGGCCCTAACCAGAATACTGGTTAGGGCCACACGTCCGCTTACGCGGTTACTACCGAGCTAACGAAGCGCTTAGCGCCACGTCTTCTCAGCGCCAGCCCATGCACCCTCAAGAACGGATGCATAACCTGCGCGGTCGAGAACGCCGTCGTAGTAAGGCTGTCCACCTTCATAACCGTAGACATCCTGCAGACCAGCGGGGTAGTAGCTGTTCATCCACTCGAGGGTCTTTCCGCCTGCAATGTAGCTGGCGATGTCCTGAGCCATGAACGTAGTCGGGCTTACAGTAAAGCCTTCGTACATCGGGATGAAGTTGAATCCACCCTGCTCGATTGGACCTGCCCAGAGAGCCTGGCCCTCAGGGGTGGTCAGGAACCAACCGATGAAGTCCATCGCTCCAGCGCGCTCTTCTTCAGTCGACTGAGTTTCGTCGATCATGATGTAGAACGGAACGCCCACGGAGATGGAGTCGTTGCCATAGTCGCCAGCGGCTGCGCCGGTGGGGAGAGGCATAACGCCAAAGGATCCGTCAGGAGTGGTCTTCAGGAGGTCTGGCTCTGCCCAGTTACCCATGAACCAGAAGCCAACCTCACCAGTAGCGAGGTTCTCAATACCCAGGTCATAGTCGGCATCCGAAATGGTCGCCGAACCAGTGTTGTACTCCTTCATCAGGTCGAAGGTGTCCAACCAGTCAATGAACTTGGGGTCATCCATGAGGGGGTAGGTGCCATCAACAAGACCGTCAAGAACGGTCAGCTTGCCTTCGAGGTCCTCGCCCGCAGTGGTGTGGTAAATGTTGCTCACGTGAGCACCAAGCGACCACCACAGACCAGAGAAGTGGATTGCGTCGCGGTCGGTGGCCTGAACTGCCTGGAAAGCAGCTTCAAGGTCAGCGCGTGACTGAATAGCGGTGGGGTCAACCCCAGCCTCGTCAAGAACTGCCTTGTTGTAGAGCAGACCGAATGCCTCAGCGGTAACAGGAATACCAACCTGCTTGCCACCGATGTTGGCGCCATCCAAAGAACCAGGAGCTGCGAGTGCAGCAAGGTCGGTTCCAGTCCAGTCCATGACACGGTCAGCCATGTCAGGAAGCTCCTGAAGAACGGTCATGACAACAGGGGCTTCATTTGCTTCATACATCGGCGTCACCGTTGTGAAGAATGGGGTGTCGGGGTCAGACTCAATCACCGTCACTTCGTAGCAAGACTGAGCGGCGTTGTATGCATCAGCTGCTGCGAGGAACTCAGCCGAGATTTCACGCTTGATAGTGCCCAGCCAAGTGAACTCCGTGACCGTTTCACACGCTGCAGAGTCAGTGGACTCCACAGGGGCGGTGTCGGTCTCGGCTTCAGTAGCACACGCTGACAGTGCAACTGTCAGACCGGCTGCCGTAGCGACAGCCATCCATTTCTTAATCAATCTGTTCTCCTTTGCCCAGATTATGGAACCGGTTGCGCGATTACGCAATGGCGCTACTCTACCGCCCGAACCTTCAAGCACAAACACAAAATGGGTGCCGTTATAAATCTGAAACAAAACTCCCGCCAGTCAAGAGTGTTTCCTTGCCCCGGGCGACCGGGCAGGCGGTCAGCTGGCAGCGACCCAAAGGGCCTCGCTAACTCTCAATCGCTCCTAGCCATCAGATTCCCGGCTCAACCGAAACGTCTCGAGAGCATCCGCCACGGTGGAACTCAAAGTGGCAAGCAATTCTTGGAAGCTCTCTGCCACCAGGAAGTCGTAGTGATCCAGTGGGCCAAGCGGAGCGATACCGGCTAACTGCCAGGCCTTCTCCACGGGGTCATCAGCCAACTCCAGGTCGCTCGGCCAGGAATCATGGGCGCCGACTCCTGCGACATAGGCGAGGGTGTCGCGCACCAGCTTCTCGGCTGCTTCTAGATCTGGCCCGCCATCCTCAACATCAAAGCCCTCAATGAACTCGACACGTGCCATCGGGTAAGGGTCCTCTGGCAACCATTCCAGGACGCGAAACCGCTGCGTCCCCCGGGCAACCACAGCCAGTGGCCCATCAGGTGCCTCCACCTGAAGCACCTGGGCTACGGTCCCATATTCAAAACGTTTTTCTCCCCCGCCGACTTCAGAACCCCGTTCAATCAATACGACACCGAAGCACGGGGTGTCATCCTCGAGGATGGTCCCCATCATCTTCAGATAGCGCTCTTCAAAAACCCTCAGTGCCAACGGCATCGCGGGGAAGAGCACAGAACCCAAGGGGAACATGGGCAACACGGTCATGGGACCAGCGAACCACGTGTTCCTGAGAGTGACAACTAGGAACTGAAACGGAACTCGACGACGTCGCCATCTTTCATGACGTAGTCCTTGCCCTCAATGCGGGCTTTGCCGGCAGACCGGGCCTCTGCGAGGGAACCAGTTTCGACCAAATCCTCGAACGAGGTGACCTCGGCCTTGATAAATCCCTTTTCAAAGTCGGTGTGAATGACACCTGCTGCTTGAGGGGCTTTCCATCCGGTGTGAATAGTCCAGGCCCTGGTCTCTTTAGGACCGGCAGTGAGATAGGTCTGCAGGCCCAGCGTCACAAACCCAATGCGAGCGAGCTGATCCAGACCGCTCTCTTCTTGACCGAGCGACTGCAGCAGCTCAAGTGCCTCTGCCTTATCGAGGTCAATCAATTCGCTCTCGACTTTGGCATCCAAGAAGACGGCTTGTGCAGGGGCCACGAGAGCAGCAAGTTCAGCCTGTCGGCCTGGGTTCGAGAGGGTGTTTTCGTCCACGTTGAACACATACAAGAAAGGCTTTGCCGTCAGAAGCCCTAGTTCACGAATCGGGGTGGCATCAAAGGCCGCCTGGAAGAGGGTCTTTCCCGTATCCAGAATGCTCCTGGCGTCTTCCGCGCAGGCCAGCACACTCGGGTCAAGTTTCTTGCCCTTCACTTCTTTTTCGTAGCGAGTGATGGCCTTCTCGAGAGTCTGTAAGTCAGCAAGAATCAGCTCGGTGTTGATGGTCTCCATATCGGCGGCAGGATTGACCGCCCCATCTACATGGACAACATCGGGGTCATCAAAGACGCGCACCACCTGAGCAATGGCATCGGCCTCGCGAATGTTGGAAAGGAACTGATTCCCCAGCCCTTCACCCTCGCTGGCGCCTCGAACGATGCCGGCAATGTCGACGAAGGAGACAGCGGCCGGGATGATTCGCTCGCTGGCGAAAATGCCAGCGAGCACCTCGAGCCGGTCATCCGGCAGATTCACAACGCCGATGTTTGGCTCAATGGTGGCGAAGGGATAGTTCGCCGCCAGCACCGAGTTCTTTGTGAGCGCGTTAAACAAAGTGGACTTGCCGACATTCGGGAGTCCAACGATTCCAATGGTGAGAGCCACGGCTAGGAAGCCTAGTGCAGGTTCCAGTGTCGGTCAGAGGTGACTGGCAGACTGTGGACATGAACGAAACAATTGCTGCTGTCCTGATTGGCCTCGCCCTTGGCGTTGGCCTGGGCTTTCTCGTCGGCTGGCTTGTCGCCGCGCGGAAAACCAGCGGAGGGTCCGATGACCCCATTGCGCTCAAAGCTCAACTCGAGATGATGCAGCGCCAATACGACGATCTTCGCGGGAACCAAGAGACCGAGAACAAGATTCTCCAAGCGCTCACACCTGTCTCCGAGCGGCTCACAGACATGCAGCGCACCGTCACCGCGCTAGAGAAACAGCGCAACGAACAGCACGGACAAATTAGCCAGCAGCTGCGGGCAGCTCTCGAGAGTGAAGAGCTCTTGCGCGGCACCGCAGAGCAACTCGCCTCAGCTCTTCGCTCCAACAGCGTCAGGGGTGTCTGGGGAGAAGTCCAGTTACGACGGGTGGTCGAGGCCGCAGGCCTTATCGAACGTGTCGACTTTGATGTTCAATCCCAGATCAGCTCCGACGCCGGTGTCGGTAAGCCCGACATGGTCATCCACCTGCCTGGTGGAAAAAACATTGCTGTGGACGCCAAGGTGCCCTTCACCGCGTATCTCGAGGCCAGCAAGATTCCTTTCACCGCGACGGGCGAAGAAGCGGCCAGACGTGAATCACTGCTCAAGCAGCACGTGACGGCAGTTCGAGCTCACGTGGATGCACTTGGCAAAAAGTCTTACTGGGATGGGCTCTCCGCCTCGCCCGAACTTGTCATTTGCTTCATCCCGAGCGAAGCGCTCATCTCCACAGCCATCGAAGCCGACCCAGCCCTCATGGACTACGCCTTTAGTAAGAAAGTGGCACTCGCCTCCCCCGTCACGCTGTGGAGCGTGCTGAAGACCGTGGCCTTCTCGTGGCAACAGGATGTGCTGACCGAAGACGCCGCAAAGCTTTTCGATGTCGGGCGCGAGCTCCTGCAGCGCCTTGGTGGAATGGCAAAGCACATCGAAACCCTGGGGCGCTCTATCTCCAGCACCGTCAAGGGCTACAACTCGTTCGTCGGTTCGCTCGAGACTCGCGTGTTCCCCAGCGCCAGGAAGCTCAACGAACTGGGAACGGCAGCCGACTTGCCAACAGAACTCGAGGGCGTCGATCAAATGCCTCGCGAGCTCTCCGCTCCTGAACTACTAGAGGGCTCGCCTAAGGAAGTGAAGGACTAGTCGTCTAGCCACTTGCTGGCTTGGTGATCCGCCGATACTCGGCGGATGGTTCCAGAGCGCGCTCGCAACACAATGCTTTCGGTGCTGATGATGGGGCCATCGCGACGAACACCGCGCACTAGTTCACCATCGGTCACACCCGTTGCCACAAAGAACGTGTTGTCGCTCGAGACCAGATCGTTGACGCCATAGATGTGGTCGAAGCGAAGCCCGGCATCGAGACCGCGCTGTTTCTCCTCGTCGCTCGTGGGCGAAAGGCGACCCTGCATGAATCCACCCAGCGCCTTCACCGCACAGGCTGTGGCAACACCTTCGGGGCTGCCCCCAATGCCTACAGCCATATCAATGCGGGTGTCGTGGCGGGCGGCATTGATGCCGCTGGCCACATCACCATCAAGAATCAGACGCGTTCCAGCTCCCGCTGCACGAATATCGGCAATGAGCTGCTCGTGTCGGGGGCGGTCAAGAACGGCGATGCGGATGTCTTCGACAGCCTTGTTCTTGGCTTTCGCCAAAGCCCTGATGTTCTCGCCAATCGGCCGGGAAATGTCGACAACACCTATCGCCTCGTGGGAGGCCACAATCTTGTCCATATAGAAGACGCTCGAGGCATCGAGCATGCTGCCTCGCTCGGACACCGCAATCATCGAAATGGCGTGTGAGCGGCCGGCGGCTGTCAGCGACGTGCCATCAATCGGGTCAACTGCGATGTCGCACAGTGGTCCGTTGCCGGTGCCCACAACTTCACCGTTGAAGAGCATTGGCGCATCGTCTTTTTCGCCTTCGCCGATGACAACGAGTCCCGAGAAGTTGACGGTCGAGAGGAACTTCCGCATCGCATCAACAGCAGCCTTATCAGCTGCGTTTTTGTCACCTCGCCCGATCCAGGGTGTTGCGCGAATAGCGGCGGCTTCGGTGGCCCGAACCAACTCCATGGCCAAGTTCCGGTCCGGGTGCTGGAAGAGTTCAGCGGCTTCAACCTCGGACATCTAGGGGCCCTTCTTCTCGTTCGAGGGAGTAATTCTGACCCCAGCCTAGCGCCGGGAAGCCTCCTGAACACTCTTCAAGATAAGCTGGCCCCACACCGCTTTCCCTCGGATTTGGAGCTGAAATGCCCGTAGCAACACCGGATCAGTACGCGCAGATGATCGACACGGCGAAGGCTAAGGGCTTCGCGTTCCCCGCCATCAACATCTCGTCGTCATCGACCATCAACGCTGTCCTCCAGGGCCTCACCGAGGCCGGCTCGGATGGCATCATCCAGGTCAGCACCGGAGGTGCTGACTACTTCGCCGGCCAGAGCGTCAAGGCCAGGGCCTCAGGCGCACTCGCTATGGCAGCATTTGCGACCGAGGTGGCAAAGAACTATCCGATTACGGTGGCATTGCACACTGACCACTGCCCGAAGGATGCACTCGATGGGTTCGTGATGCCCCTCATTGCAGCCAGCGAAGAAGCAGTCAAGGCTGGTGGCAACCCCATCTTCCAGTCCCACATGTGGGACGGATCCGCGGTGCCACTGAAGGAAAACCTCGAGATTGCCAAAGACCTTTTGCCCCGCATGAAGGCCATCCACTCCATCCTCGAGGTCGAGATTGGCGTTGTCGGCGGAGAAGAAGATGGCGTCAGCCACGACATCAACGACAGTCTGTATACGACCCTCGAAGACGCCATTGCCACTGTGGAAGCATTGGGCCTTGGCGAACAGGGCCGCTATATGGCAGCACTGACCTTCGGTAACGTGCATGGCGTTTATAAGCCCGGCAACGTGAAGCTTCGGCCTGAACTGCTGAAGGAAATCCAGGACGGTTTGCAGGCAAAGTTTGGAACAGGACCTAAGCCCCTCGACCTCGTCTTCCACGGCGGTTCCGGAAGCACTGATGAAGAAATCGCTGAGGCTGTGCACAACGGTGTGATCAAGATGAACATCGACACCGACACCCAGTACGCCTACACCAGGGCAATCGCCGGCTACATGTTCCAGAACTATGACGGGGTGCTGCGCGTTGACGGCGAAGTCGGCAACAAGAAGCTCTATGACCCTCGTGCCTGGGGCAAAGTGTCCGAGACGTCCATGGCAACCAGGGTTGTCGAAGCAGCTAACCAGCTGGGGTCGACCGGTAACGCTATTTCTTAGGCGTTCCTGCGACCGCCAAGCAGTGACTGGTCCACGTTGCCACTGGAGTCTTTGCGCAGCTCTTTGGGCAACGAGAACTGCAAATCCTCTTCGGCGGTTTTGACTTCCTCAACCTGCGTGTAACCGGCATCGGCGAGATCGGCCAGGGTGTGGTCGACAAGCACCTCGGGCACTGACGCACCAGAAGTCAGTCCGATGGTGGCGACACCCTCCAGCCATTCCTGCTTGATTTCGCTCGCGTAATCGACCCGGTATGAGGCCTTAGCGCCGTATTCCAGGGCAACCTCAACAAGTCGAACACTGTTGGAAGAGTTGGGTGAACCCACCACAATAACCAGGTCGCACTCGGGGGCGATCTTCTTGATGGCGACCTGTCGGTTCTGCGTTGCGTAGCAAATGTCGTCGCTTGGTGGATCACTCAAGTGGGGAAAGCGCAGGCGCAGCCTGCGCACTGTTTCCATGGTTTCGTCAACACTCAACGTGGTCTGCGAGAGCCAGATGAGGTTCTCGGTATCAGGAACGGTGATGCGGTCAGCTTCATCGGGATCATTCACCAGGGTGGTGTGGTCGGGGGCGTGGCCCATGGTCCCCTCGACCTCTTCGTGCCCAGCGTGGCCGATGAGAAGAATGTGGTAATCCTGGCCAGAAAAACGAACGGCCTCGCGGTGGACTTTGGTGACCAAGGGGCAGGTGGCGTCAATGGCGTTGAGCCCGCGGTCGGCCGCTTCAGCGACAACCATCGGCGAGACGCCATGGGCTGAGAAAACAATGGTCGACGACTCGGGCACTTCGGCGACTTCATCGACAAAGATGACGCCTCTGGATTCGAGTTCCTTCACTACGTGGATGTTGTGAACGATTTGCTTGCGCACATACACAGGCGCGCCAAAGCGCTCCAATGCCTTCTCCACAGCAATGACGGCCCGGTCAACGCCAGCACAGTAACCCCGGGGTGCTGCCAAAAGAATGCGCTTGTCACCAGACACCGGCAGATCAACTAACTTCTCGCGGCGCTTCGGAATAAGCGGAGCCTCGAGGGTTTGGACGTTGCCGTTACTAATGCTCACTGGGCAAGTGTATTGGCTTGTCTGCTCTGTGTGGCTGAGTGTTCTAGCCTGAGAGGCGATGAGCGAGACAACGAATGATTCAAGCCCCGAGGCGCCCTGGTCGGTGATGAAACTCTCCGAGCTGATGAGTGGCTACATCGATCGCTTGGGGTCCGTCTGGATCGAGGCTGAAGTCACCCAATGGGGCAAAGCCGCTGGCAACATCTATGGCAAATTCAGCGACATCGAGTCAGACGCCGCGGTGTCGTTCACCGTCTGGCGCCGAGCTCAAGAAAACATTCCAGAGACGGTGGCCCAAGGCGACCGGGTCATTGCTCGCGTCAAGCCCAGCTGGTGGGTCAAGGGCGGAACGCTCAGTATGAACGTTCTCGACATGCGTCACACCGGTCTTGGTGAGATTCTCGAGAAGCTTCAGAAACTGAAAACCCAACTTGCCTTGGAGGGGCTCTTTGATGATTCCAGAAAGAAGCCCCTTCCCTTCTTGCCTGGCACCATCGGTCTCGTCACCGGTAAAGATTCAGATGCCGAGAAGGATGTCGTTCACAACGCCAAGCTTCGCTGGCCCGACGTGTCGTTCCGAATCGAATACGCCGCTGTCCAGGGTGACCGGGCGGTCGCCGAGGTCATCCAAGCGATGACCACTCTGGATGCCGACCCCGAAGTCGACGTCATCATTGTCGCCAGAGGTGGCGGCGACTTCCTCAACCTCCTTCCCTTTAGCGATGAGCGCCTGGTGCGCTTAGCTGCATCCCTCAACACCCCTCTAGTCAGTGCGATCGGCCACGAGGCCGATCGTCCTCTGCTGGATGAGGTGGCTGACCTTCGCGCCTCGACCCCCACTGATGCTGCCAAGCGGGTCGTGCCGGATGTCGAAAACGAACGTCGCATCATCCAGGAAGCCAGGTCACGCCTGGACCAGAGGATTCTCTCGATGCTCGAGTACGAATCAGAACGCCTCAGTGCGTTTCGCACGAGACCAATCTTGAAGGACCCCTTCACCCTCGTGGACATCAAGTCGGAGGAGATTCTGCAGTTGGTAGTCAGGGGAGTTGATCTCGCCCACCTGGCAATCGAGCGCGCCACCTCTCAGGTGAGCACGCTGACCGCAAACCTCCGAGGCCTGTCCCCCACCAGCACGCTGGAGCGGGGCTATGCGATTGCAAGGAAGCGCGATGGCAGTGTGATCACCAGTGTTGGTGATGCCTCTAGCGGAGATGAGCTCAGTGTCACCGTGAGCGATGGCACCATCGAGACCCAAGTCCGCTGAGTGCTTCCCTAGAAACTAGACTGGGACACGTGACTAGCGAGAAAACCACCGACATCGCCAAGCTCTCCTATGAGCAGGCCAGGGACGAGCTCGTCTCTGTTGTCGCTGCCCTCGAACAGGGAGGCATCAGCCTCGAAGAGTCGATTGCGCTCTGGGAGCGCGGTGAAGCACTTGCTGCCAGGTGTGACGAGTGGTTAATTGGCGCCAAGGCTCGTCTCGAAGCAGCCAAAAAGAACCGAGAGGCATAAAGCGATGGCTGGAAAAGCCCCCCGCGAGGTTGCCGGTCTCGGACGACCAGAAACGCCCCGTGAAAAAAGTGAGCGCGTTGCCGCCGCCAGAGCCGAGCGCAAAGCCCGCCAGAACACGAGAAACCTTGTGTGGTCGCTCCTCGCTTCCCTTGGGGTTGTTGCGCTGTTGATCATCCTGGTAGTCCGCCCAGACACCAACCTTGTCGACGAAGTCGACTGGGTTGCTGTGGCCAGCGAGGCCAAAGACCAACTACCTGGCGAGCCCATTGTGCCGATGCTTTCTGACCTCTGGAGCGCAAATCGCGCTGAGGTCACCAGCGAAGCTGGTTCTACTGCGACCTGGTCGATTGGGTTGCTCGGGCCCGAGCGCAGCTACGTGTTTGTTGACCAGGGCTTTGACGCTGACGCGGTGTGGCTAGCCGAGCGCACTGTTCGCTCAGAATCCACCGGATCTGTGTCCTTTGGCTATGGGCGCCCGAATGAATTGGTTTGGGAAGAGTACGACCGCAGGGAGGAAGACCCCACCGGGAACAAGGCCTATGTCGTTGTTTTGGAGGGCGAGAACTTCACCATCGTCGTGGGCGGGACCGACGAGCGCGGTGTTCGAGAAGTCGCTAACGACATCACCTACCAACTGACCCAGGGACGCGCCCAGTGAGTGGCCACAACCTGACCCCGTCGGAGGCCTGGGAAAGGCTTACTGCGGGCAACGACCGGTTTATCAAGGGAGAGCCCCAGCACCCCAGGCAAGACGTTGAGCGCCGGAGCGAAATCGCTGGCGCCCAATATCCAGAGATTGCTCTCTTTGGGTGCGCCGATTCTCGTCTTTCCGCCGAAATCATCTTTGACAAAGGACTCGGCGACCTCTTCGTGGTGCGTAACGCCGGTCAGGTGATTTCCTCATCTGTCATTGGCTCATTGGAATACGCGGTCGAGAAACTGGGTGTTGCGCTCATTGTGATCCTCTCCCACGACCAGTGCGGTGCTGTTCAAGCGGCAATTGATCAGATGGTTCCAGAGGCCACCCCGCTGCCTCCCCACATCAAGGAAATCACTAACCAGATTTCCCCAGCAGTCGAGCGAGTGCGACTCGCTCACGGCCTTCAGAGCGTCGAGGGACTCGACGTCTCAGAGGTCGGGCGCGAGCACTTGCGCGATACCGTCTCCAGCCTCCTGTCAGCCAGCGAACTCATCAGCCTGGCTATCGCCGAAGGTAGGCTAGCTGTGGTGGGGGCGAACTACACCCTTGCTGAGGGACGGGTCACCCACGACGTGGTGATCGGTGCGATTGACGCAGAACTTTTGACGAACCATTGATTCACAAAGACGAGGAAACGGGCATGACTAAACAGTCCGACGCAGACGATTACCGCATCGAACACGACACCATGGGTGAGGTTCGAGTCCCCAAAGACGCCCTCTACAGCGCCCAAACCCAGCGTGCGGTGGAAAACTTCCCCATCTCTGGTCGCGGACTCGAACCAGCTCAGATTGTTGCCCTCGCCCAGATCAAGCGAGCAGCCGCCTTGGTCAACGCCGAACTCGGAATTCTCGATGCCGCCATTGCCAAGGCAATAGTGGGCGCCGCAGAGTCCATCATTGCCGGCAACCACCACGACCAGTTCCCTGTTGACACTTACCAAACCGGGTCTGGCACCTCGTCGAACATGAACATGAACGAGGTGCTAGCAACTCTTGCTAGCACTGCCTCTGGTCTGGATATTCACCCGAACGACCATGTGAACGCGTCGCAGTCCTCCAACGATGTGTTCCCCACCTCGGTTCACGTCGCCGTGACCGAGGCACTTGTCAACACCTTGGTTCCCAGCCTCACCCACTTGGCAACGGCTCTCGAAGCGAGGGCAAAGCTGTGGACCAAGACGGTGAAAGCAGGCCGCACCCACCTCATGGATGCAACCCCTGTCACACTCGGGCAAGAATTTTCCGGTTATGCACGGCAAATCAGGCTCGGCATTGAGCGCGTCCAGGCTGTGTTGCCTCGAGTCGCCGAAGTCCCGCTCGGAGGAACCGCGACGGGAACGGGAATCAACACTCCCGTCGGATTCTCGCCCAAAGTGATCGCAGAGCTTGCGAAGGCGACCTCTCTTCCCATTACCGAAGCACTGGACCACTTTGAAGCTCAAGGCGCCAGAGATGGCCTGGTCGAGGCCTCCGGTGCGCTTCGCATCCTTGCTGTCTCACTCACCAAGATTTGTAATGACATCCGGTGGATGGGGTCTGGCCCTAACGCGGGCCTCGCCGAGCTTCACATCCCCGATTTGCAGCCAGGTAGCTCCATCATGCCCGGCAAGGTGAACCCCGTGGTTCCCGAAGCCGTATTGATGGTCTGTGCCAGGGTCATCGGTAACGACCAGACCGTGGCATGGGCTGGCGCCTCTGGAAACTTTGAACTCAATGTCGCAATCCCCGTCATGGGAACCTCGGTGCTCGAATCCATCCGTCTGTTGGCAAACTCCATGCGAGTGCTGACCGACAAGACCATTGAGGGGCTCACTGCCAACGAGGAACACGCCCTGGCTCTTGCTGAGAGCTCACCAGCGATTGTGACCCCCCTGAACCGTGTGATCGGCTATGAAGCAGCCGCAAAGGTGGCTAAGTACTCGGTCGAGCACAAGAAGACCGTGCGCGAATCGGTCATCGAGATGGGCTTCGTCGAGCGCGGCGAAATTACTCTTGAGGCCCTTGACGCAGCACTGAACGTCCTGAAGATGACCTCGCCTGGCCTCTAATAGGCCTAGGCGACCTGGTTGCCCTCCAGCAGGTCGGTCACCAGAGCAGCAATAGCACTGCGCTCTGAGCGCATCAGCGTTAGGTGAGCAAAGAGCTGCTGACCCTTCAGTGCTTCGATGACGCTCGCAACCCCGTCGTGACGACCCACCCGCAGGTTGTCGCGCTGTGCAACGTCGTGGGTGAGCACAACACGAGAGTTCTGACCAATGCGGCTCAGCATCGTCAGAAGCACATTGCGCTCGAGAGACTGAGCCTCGTCCACGATGACGAAGGCATCGTGGAGTGAGCGTCCTCTGATGTGGGTCAGGGGAAGAACCTCCAGGAGGCCCCTCACCATCACTTCCTCGACCACGTTGTGGGAAACAACCGAGCTAAGAGTGTCAAAGGTGGCCTCAGCCCAGGGGTTCATCTTCTCCGCCGCATCACCTGGCAGGTAACCAAGGTCTTGGCCGCCAACGGCATAGAGCGGGCGGAACACCATGATCTTGCGGTGAACCTGACGCTCAAGAACGGCCTCGAGCCCAGCACAGAGAGCGAGTGCCGACTTACCGGTGCCAGCCCGCCCACCCAGAGACACAATGCCAACGGTGGGATCGAGAAGAACATCAATAGCCAGTCTCTGTTCGGCCGAGCGGCCGCTCAGACCAAACAGATCGCGGTCACCGCGGACAACGCTGATTTTCCCGGGGCTTGTCACACGGCCGAGCGCTGAGCCGCGCTCGGAAGAAATCACCAGGGAGGTGTTGACCGGAATATCAGCAACAGCCTTGGAGGAGATGACCTCATCGTCATAAAGGCTCGCCATTTCTTCAGCGCTGATCGCAACCTCGGCGATTCCGGTGTAACCGGAATCGGGGGCGAGCTCAGCGCGGTACTCCTCAGCGGCCAGACCAATCGATGCTGCCTTCACACGCATGGGGAGGTCTTTCGAGACCACCGTGACGGCCATGCCCTCATTGGCCAGGTTGAGTGCCACAGCCAGAATCCTGGAGTCGTTGTCGCCCAGTTGAAGCCCGCTGGGCAACACCGTCTGGTTGGAGTGGTTGAGTTCAACACGCAGGGAGCCACCCTTGCCCACGGCAATCGGAAAATCTAGGCGCTCGTGCTCAGCACGCAACTCATCGAGGTTGCGCAAAGCCTCTCTGGCGAAGAACCCAATCTCTGGGTCGTGGCGCTTCTTCTCGAGTTCAGAGATAACCACTACCGGCAAAATGACCGCATGTTCCGCGAAGCGGAACATGGCCTTCGGGTCGCTCAGTAAGACTGACGTGTCGAGTACGAACGTCCGCTCCCCCGTTTTCTTACTCTTGCTTGTTGACTTTGTACTTGCGGGAGTTGCGGATTTTTCCACTGAGAATCCTTAGCCATTGGGGGCGAACCGTTGGGAAAAAACTACGCGAGCACCCCAGCTATCACCCTCATTGACACACCGCCGAAAGGGGCACCAAGGTTAATTCTTGGTGCCTCAGTGCCCGTAGCGACGTTGGCGTCGGCCAAAATCACGAAGGGCGCGGAGAAAGTCGATTTCACGAAGGTCGGGGCCAAGAGCTTCCACAAAGTAGAACTCGCTGTGGGCGCTCTGCCACAGCATGAAGTCGCTGAGACGTTGCTCGCCCGATGTTCTAATGACGAGGTCAGGATCAGGTTGACCCTGCGTGTAGAGGCGCTCGGCGATGGCGTTGATGGTGATGCTCTCGGAGAGATCGGCCAGGGTGCCGCCGATGTCCTGGTGCTCCTGCACCAGGCGGCGGACGGCCTGGGTGATCTCCGCTCGACCCCCATAGCCCACCGCCAGGTTGATGTGGAGACCGGAGTTCTTAGCGCTGCGCTCGGCCGCGCCCTCAAGGGTGGCGAGAAGTTCGGGGGGCAGGGTCTCTGTTTGGCCCACGTGCTTCACCCGCCAGTTCGAGAAACGCGAGAGCTGGTCGGCTAAGGACTCAATGATGTGGACCAGGGCAGAGAGTTCCTCTTCGTCCCGGCCGGTCAGATTGTCGGTAGAGAGCAAATACAGGGTGACAACTGAGACATCCTGCTCTTCACACCAGGTGAGGAACTCATAAATCTTGTCGGCCCCAGCTTTGTGCCCATCGGAGCTGGAGCCAAGAGCACGTTGCTTGGCCCAGCGTCTATTGCCATCCAAAATCATGGCCACGTGTTCGGGCCTGGTCAGTGCGCTGATCTCGCGAAGAATACGACGGCGGTAGAGGCGATACAGAAGGCCTTCGCCGAGCAACCGGGTAATCCAACTCACACGCCTACGCTAGTCCCTTCTTGGCGCCTTGGTGATTCCCTACAACCCGCTCGATGGCCAGCGGTGGCGAGGGTTAGTGTGAAGTATGGCCAAGACCCCAGAGACCTCCCCCGCCGAACCAACCGACTCCGGTGCGCTTCATCTGCCCCTCCTCGAGGAGTCCCTCGAGTATGAGCTGATTGAACACAAACCCACCTGGCGCGGATGGATTCACCTGGGGACACTGCCCCTGGCGATTGCCGCCGGCATCGTCCTTGTGGTGTTGGCCTCGGGAGTGGCAGCGACAGTGTCGAGCGCGGTGTTTGCGCTCAGCGCAGTGATGCTCTTTGGAATCTCTGGCACCTACCACCGCTTCTCGTGGAAGCCGAAGACGAAGCAGGTCTTGCGCCGCCTCGATCACGCCAACATCTTCACCCTGATTGCCGGCACTTACACGCCCATCGCCGTGTTGGCTCTGCCAGACGAGAAGGGGATGCTGCTCCTCGCAGCGGTCTGGGCTGGCGCCTTGGCGGGCATTGGTCTTCGGGTCTTCTGGCTTAACGCCCCTCGGTGGATCTATGTGCCCTTGTACTTGGGGCTTGGCTGGGCAGCCGTCATGTATCTGCAGGATTTATTGGCTGCCAACTTCGCCATGATGATTCTGGTGATTGCTGGTGGTCTCGCCTATTCGCTGGGCGCAGTCGTCTACGCACTCAAGTGGCCAAACCCGTCACCCAAGAACTTTGGGTTCCACGAAATCTTCCACGTACTGACCGTGGTGGCCTATATGTGCCACTGGACCGCGGTGCTACTAGTGGCTATGAACCCGCCGATGGTGGGTTAGCTTCCCTATCCAGCTTGTCGTTGATTTCAGCGCGATAGCGCACCCGGCGAACCCGCCTCGTCATATCCACGATGATGACCACGACACCCATGGCCACAAATAAAGTGGCCAGGAAGCCGATGACGCCGGGCGTCACCGAATTGGGGTCGACCTCGATGGCGGGGATCAGGGGATTTTCTTCTAGGGCAAAGAGCAGAGACATCATCATCGGTGGTTCCTCCAAGCTCTCCCTAGGCCAAGCCCGTTACGCTCATCACAGACTACCGAGATGAACGAGAGCAATGCCTGAGAAAACGGACCTGATGGCCACGCGCTATGGCCAGACGCGCCAGGCTGCCATCAGGACGAAAGTTATTGGCACGATCGCCGGCGTCACGTTCGCCATCGTGCTGGGCGCATGGCTGTGGTGGGGCGGGGTGTTGGAAGCACCCTCCCAACTCCAGACCAGAGAGCTTGGCTATGTGCTGGTCAGCGAGCGTGAAGTTCAGGTCAACTTCGAGGTGACCACTCCCCCTGGGACGGAGGTCAACTGCGCTGTCCAAGCACTCAGTGGTTCCTACGGCATTGTGGGCTGGAAGATTGTTGGCCTCACCCCTTCAGAAACGTGGACGAGGACATTCCAAGAGACTCTGCGCACCAGCGAGCCAGCCGTCACCGGGTTGCTCTATGAGTGCTGGTTACCGTAACCTCAGGGAACGCAAACCGGCCCTCAAGGGTGGCCGGTTTGTCTTATTACAAGGAGAGTGTGATGACCAACGTTGAATCTGACAACACGGTCTGGCTGACCCAGGAAGCTTACGACCGGCTTGCCTTGGAACTTGAGCAGCTCACCACCAGGGGTCGCCAGGAAATCTCAAAGCGCATCGAGGTCGCCCGTGAAGAGGGCGACTTGAAAGAAAACGGTGGCTACCACGCGGCCAAAGAAGAACAGGCCAAGATGGAGGACCGGATTCGCACGCTCACGGCCATGCTGAAGCACGCCATCGTCGGCGATGTCCCCGCCAGCTCAGGAGTGGTGGAGCCAGGCACTGTCGTCACCGCACACATCCACGGCGACCAAGAAAAGTTCCTTCTGGGCTCCAGAGAACTCGCCGGCGACACCGACTTGGACGTCTATTCCGAACAGAGCCCCCTGGGCCAAGCAATCATGGGCTTGAAGATTGGCGAGAGCTCAACCTTCACCGCACCAAACGGGGCTGAAATCGCCGTCGAGATTCTCGACGTCGAAACCTTTATCCCTTAGAAATCAACGCGGGGTTCATAGCCGCGGTCACGAAGCGCCTGGAGCACCTGCTCAGCATGCTCAGGACCGCGGGTTTCTATGTGAAGCTCCAGTTCGACCTGGCTGATCTGTAGTCCGGTACCGTGGCGGGTGTGCAGGACCTCAACGACGTTGGCGTTCTGATCGGCCACAATCTGGGATGTCTCAGCCAGCTGGCCTGGACGGTCAGGAAGCGGGATGCGCATTTTCATATAGCGTCCAGCACCGGCCATACCGCGGCTAATGACACGCTCCATGATCATGGGGTCGATGTTCCCACCACTCAAGATGACGACGGTCGGGCCCGTGGCCTTGATCTTGCCGACCAAGATTGCTGCGACTCCTACCGCACCAGCCGGCTCAACGACCATTTTGGCGCGCTCGAGCAGAACCAAGATGGCGCGCGCGGTGTCGTCGTCGCTGACCGTGACTACCTCGTCGACCATCTCTTCGATGATGTCGAAGTTCAAGGTGCCGGGTTTTTGAACAGCGATACCGTCACAGATTGTCGAGCCCACGGTGACTTCAACGGGGTGGCCTGCCTTCAAAGACGGTGGGTAGGCAGCAGCGTTTTCTGCCTGGACACCGATCACTCGGATCTTCTTGCCCTCTTCGGCTGCTTTTTGTTTGATGGCGCTTGCGACACCAGCCATGAGGCCACCGCCACCAATCGGCACAATCACCGTTGTGACATCGGGAACTTGGGCCAAGATTTCGAGACCCACTGTTCCCTGCCCGGCAATCACATCAGGGTGGTCAAAGGGGGGAATACGAATAGCGCCGGTGGATTCGGCGAACTCCTGGGCCTTCTGGAGTGGCTCAATGATGTTGTGGCCAGAAAGAACAACTTCGGCGCCATAGGCCCTCGTTGCCTGCAGTTTGGGCAGAGCTACGCCAATCGGAGTAAAGATGGTGGCCTTGATGCCCAGTTCCCTGGCAGCAAAGGCCACACCCTGGGCGTGGTTGCCAGCACTGGCCGCGACAACGCCCTTGGACCGCTCGGCGGGGGTCAGCTTAGACATCCGGTTATACGCGCCACGGATCTTGTAGGAGCCGGTGCGCTGAAGGTTCTCGCACTTCATCGACACCGTCTGGCCGAGCACCTCACTCAAGTACCGGGAGAGTTCAATCGGGGTCTCTTGGGCAACACCCGCCAGGGTCGCCTGAGCGCTATAAAAATCTTCGAGAGTGGGACCAGCCACTGTTTTTGTCTTCGACTTCATCTTGAAGGGATTCACGAGGTCACTACCTTGGGGACGTTCTTGGCGACCGGGTCATCCCGCCATTCACCGGAGGCGATGTAGTGAATCACGACATTGGAGAAAGCGGCCAGAGGCACGGCAAACAACACACCAGGGATACCAGCAATGTATCCGCCGGCCGCCACGACGATGACGACGGCCAAGGGATGGACCTTGACTGCCGCACCCATAATCAGCGGTTGGACAATCTGGCCCTCAATTTGCTGGACCACGATGACGACAATGAGCATGATCAACGCCACGGCGGGGCCTTCGAAGACCAGAGCCACCAAAACAGCAAAAGCGCCGGTGACCGTGGCACCAATAAAGGGCACAAAGCTGCCGAGGAAAACTGCGACCGAAATGGGGAGCACCAGAGGCAGGCCCAGGAAGAAGGCGCCCGCACCGATACCCACAGCGTTGATCAATGCCACCAAGACCTGGATCCGAACAAAGCTGATCAGAGTGACCCACCCAGCCTGGCCGGAGCCCCAAACAGCTGGCCGGGCGGTCTTCGGGAACAATCCCACCAGCCACGCCCAGATTCGGTTTCCATCGTGGAGGAAGAACACCAGGCCAAAGACGGCAATACCAAGGCCCACCAACCAGGAGCCAATGGACGAGCTAAACGACAGCGCGCCACTGAGGATCCAGCTGGAGTTGAGCTCTAGCTCACCGGTCACCTGGTTGAACCACGATCGCAAATCTGCTTCGGACAGCTGCAATGGCGACTCCAGGAGATACACAACCAGGCCGTCATAAGCAACACGCGTGCGGTCGAGAACTTTGTCCCAGCCACG
>JBIIRH010000035.1:0-8814 GCA_044341675.1 Pontimonas sp. | reverse complement strand
TCGGTGACGACGTCGTCGTCACCGCCAGACCCCGGAATGGAAAGTAGACGGCAATGTTCACAGGCCTCATTGAAGAAATTGGCAGCATCAAAGCCATCACTGACAAGGGTGACGGGGCTGAAGTGAGTGTGGGCGCTTCCTTGGTGCTGAGCGACGTGTCGCTCGGTGACTCAATTTCCGTGAGCGGTGTGTGCCTGACGGTGACGCACTTCGATGCCGAACACTTCCTGGCCGATGTGATGAAGGAAACTCTGAGCCAATCTGCTGCGGCGAAATGGACCCCAGGCGTGCCCGTCAACCTGGAGAGAGCAGCACGTGTGGGCGATCGTCTCGGAGGTCACATTGTGCAAGGCCACGTTGACGCAACCGCTCAGGTGTTGGAAGTCCGACCTGGTGACCAGTGGCAAGTGGTGAAAGTGTCCTTGTCTCCAGAGATTGCGCCTTTAGTTGCTCACAAGGGATCCATCACGATTGATGGCGTTTCACTGACCGTGTCAGCGGTGGGAAAAGACTGGGCCGAAGTCTCCCTCATCCCAGAAACGCTGAGCGCAACAACGCTAGGCCGTGCTGCGGTGGGCGATGTGGTCAACATTGAGACCGATATCCTGGCCCGCCAGGTACTTCGCCTCAAGGAATTCATTATCCAGGAGACTCTCGCATGAGTATCGGCACGATCGCAGAGGCACTAGAGCACCTGAGGCTCGGCCGCCCGATCATTGTGGTTGATGACGAAGCGCGCGAAAACGAGGGTGACATCATCCTGAGCGCCCAGCTGGCAACCCCGGAATGGGTGGGCTGGACGATTCGTCACTCCTCGGGCTACCTGTGTGCGCCCATGCCCGCTGAGCGAGCAGTGGCACTTCGGTTGCCCCCCATGGTCGAAGACAACGAAGACCCCCGCAAGACGGCCTACACGGTTAGCGTGGACGCAGCCTCTGGCATCACCACGGGCATTAGCGCCTCCGATCGCACGCGCACCCTGCGCGTTCTGGCAGATCCACTCTCCACACCCGAATCACTTATTCGGCCCGGCCACATCGTGCCGTTGAAGGCTGCCCCCGGCGGCGTCAAGGAGCGCGCAGGTCACACCGAAGCGGCAGTCGAACTCATGCAGTTGGCTGGTCTTGAGCCAGTCGCCGTCATCGGCGAGGTCGTTGGTGATGACGGCGAGCTCTTGCGGTTGCCACAACTGCTGGATCTGGGCAAACGAGAAAAGATTCCGGTGGTGACCATTGCCCAGCTGCTCAAGGACCTCGATGAGACCGATCCTGGGAGCGACGCTCGAACACCCCGCCACAGGGCTGTCGCCGACCAACGCGTCATCTTTGAGGTGAAGACCCGTGTTCCCACCGAACACGGCATTTTCGACCTTCATGCCTACCGTGATCGCGCTACCGGTGCTGATCACATAGCGATTGTCTCTGGCGAACCGCGGGATGAGATGCTGGTGCGGTTGCACTCCGAGTGCCTCACCGGTGAGGCCATGGGCTCGCTCAAGTGCGAGTGTGGCCCGCAATTGGATGCAGCCATGGAACAGATCAACGCCGATGGCGGCGTCGTGATTTACCTGCGCGGCCACGAAGGCCGCGGTATTGGACTTGTCAACAAGCTGCGCGCTTACCGACTTCAAGAAGCCGGCCTTGACACGTTGGATGCCAACCTCGCACTGGGTCTCCCCGCGGATGCAAGAGACTACGGCGCAGCCGCGGCAATCCTCGCTGACATGGGTGTTTCTTCTGTGCGACTGCTGAGTAACAACCCCGAAAAGCGACGCCAACTCGAACAACACGGCATCGCCGTGACCGAACTGGTTCCACTCGTCGTCGGAGTTGGCGCCGTCAACACCGCATACCTAGAGGCCAAGCGTGACCGCATGGGCCACCACCTACCAGGAGAACTTGCCACGGGAGCCATCACGCTCCCGGAGAACGGAGAAGCACTATGAGCGGCCACGGAGCACCACAGATTGACTTGAAAGGCGCCAGCGCGCTTCGCGTTGTCATCGTTGCTGGCATGTGGCACGAAACAATCGCCGAGGGCCTGATCGCCGGCGCAACCCGGGTGCTCGAAGCATCTGGCTGCTCGTATTCGCTGGTTCGCGTGCCGGGTTCCTTTGAACTCCCGGTCGTGGCTCAGGCAGCACTGCAGAATGGTGCTGATGCGGTTGTCGCACTCGGTGTGATCATTCGAGGTGGAACACCGCACTTTGACTATGTCTCCTCCGCTGCAACAACGGGCCTGACCGATGTCGCGCTTTCCACCGGCAAGCCGGTGGGCTTTGGGGTACTCACCCTGGATGACGAAGCACAGGGCATCGACCGAGCTGGTTTTGAGGGCTCCAGCGAGGATAAGGGCGCCGAAGCAGCCGAGGCTGCCCTTCACACCGCTCTGGTGCTGCGCGGCCTCTAGGGCTTGACGAACTCCCGGATAAAGAAGGTCATGCCGCTGCGGACAATGTCGTGACGGAGCCTAAAGTCACTCGGTAAATCAGAGCCGACAATGCAGACAAACTTGTCGGCGGGAACACCCCTCTGCCGCAGTTCTTCAACAAGCCCGCGGTTAGCGTCATAGTTGCCAATCACCAGAGCGTCAAACGACGCACTCAGTTCAGCAAGCTGGGATGGACTAGTGCCACCAGTGGCGAGAGAACCTCGCAGCGCTGCGGGAAGGCTTCGTGAATAGCCAAACCCGCGGCCGTAGAGCGTGCGGGTGTCCCCGGTGAAGTCATCAAAGAGAAAGTGGGGCTCAAAGGCGGCCTGAGTGTGCTTCCCTGTCACCTGCTTGAGTCCGATGTAGGTGAAGGCGCTCAAATAATCCGTCCGGACGGGAAGAGATTCGTCGAGAAACAGAATCGATGACGACTCGAGGCCAGTCAGCTCGAGTACATACCTGGCCATTGCTTCTGAGCTCAGGTGCTCTCTGGCGAAATCTCGGAAGAACGTCTGCGTTGCCGGACCCGGAAGAGCTGGACCATCCTGCACCAAACTCTCGTACACCCGAACCAACGCTCTCTTCGGAAAACGGGAGAGCGAGTTCGCGTGGGCTTTATCAAGGCCTGGCATCAAGGGGATGCCCCCCGAGAAGAGAATTTCTAAATGGCGAAACGTGTCCCAGCCACCTTTCTTCGTGGAGAGCGCAAAGTATGCGCTGCGATACTCGGCCAGGTAGTCATCCCACGAGTCAAACGAGAACGGTTCCCCAGGAATCGTGCTCGAGAGGAAGTGCGGTCGACTGCTGACATCTATGGGCATGAGCTCGGGCCTGGGGAAAGAGAAATTCAGCGGATAAACGCCATCGCGCCCGTGGCAATCGCGAGCAACATCGAGCACGTTTCTTTCCTGGTGGCCGGGCTTAATGAATTCTCTGACCGGCAGTGAGTCGGCGAAGCGGACCAGCAGCGAGGGATGGAGCTCACGTTTGTAGTAATCAGGGCGCCCGACCGGCGCTGGCTCTGGGCTACCCCGCAGGAGCTGACCAAGACGCATCCGGAGATAGCGTCCAGCACCTACGAGCCGGGAGCGCCTGGGAACAACGACGCGTCCGGGGGAGGGCATGGAGCGAGTTTATCCGCAGGGGGAGTTATCCGGGGAGCGAACATCGCCACACCCCCCAGCTTTGTAGGGCACACTAAACGGGTCACGCTGGTGGAAGGATCAACGTCATGAGTATGGGTTTTGGTCACCGTCGCCGCGGTTCGTCCACGAATTACCGGAATGACGATGACGGTTCGCCCAGAGCCACGTTCCGCCAGCTACTTCCCTTCCTCATGGAGCACAAACGTGTTCTCTCGGTTGTTATCGCCCTGAGCATGGCGGGTGCTCTCACCACCCTTGCCCAGCCCCTCGTTGTCAGCCAGGTCATTACCGTCGTCGAGGCAGCGGAACCACTGGGCAACCTCGTGTGGATTTTGGTGGGCCTCGTGGTTGTCTCAGCGACCCTGTCTGGCTTCCGCCACTACCTCCTTCAGCGAACAGGTGAAGGTGTGGTCCTCTCCAGTCGCAAATTGCTGGTCCGGAGGATGCTGAACCTACCCGTCTCCGAGTTTGACCAGCGCCGGACCGGCGACCTGGTCTCCCGGGTGGGAAGCGACACCACGCTGCTGCGTGCCGTGCTGACCCAGGGCCTTGTAGAAGCCGTGGGTGGGACACTCACCTTCCTCGGTGCTGTTATCGCCATGGTCTACCTCGATCCGATTCTCTTCTCGCTAACCGCCATCGTTGTTGCAGTGGCCGTGACAACCGTGGTGACGTTGTCCAGGCGCATTCGTGTTGCGAGCCGTAAGGCTCAGGACAAGGTGGGTGACTTAACCGCGAGCGTTGAGCGCGCGATTAGTGCGGTTCGCACGGTTCGCGCAGCGAATGCCACCGAGCGCGAGATTATCGGCGTCGAAAAAGACGCCGAGGGCGCATGGCGCCTCGGTTTGGATGTGGCGAAGGTGTCAGCTCTGGTAGTTCCCATCTCGGGAATCGCTCTGCAGGTGGCCTTTCTGGTCGTTCTTGGTGTTGGCGGGTTCAGGGTTGCTAGTGGCGCCCTGCCTATTGCTGACTTAGTTGCCTTCATCCTGTTCTTGTTCATGATGATCATGCCGCTGGGTCAAGCATTTGGAGCGATTAGCTCAGTGAACCAAGCCCTCGGTGCCCTCGGTCGTATTCAAGAAATCATTTCCCTCCCCAGTGAGACCGACAATGACCGAGTGCAGGTCAGCGACACACAAGCACCTGCCCCCCGGGGAAAGACTGCAGTCGAGTTCTCCAAGGTGGGTTTTAGCTATCCGCAATCAGCCCACAAAACAGAGGCGGAAAAGCTCGTGGCCGAGACTCTCGGTGAGCACGAAGTGGAATCGCTGACAACGGGAGAGATTGCTGCCTTGCGTCCAGCCCGCGATCGCGTGCTCGACAACGTGTCGTTCAAGGTGCCGCTGGGCAGCAAGACGGCAATTGTCGGTCCTAGTGGGGCAGGGAAGAGCAGTGTCCTCTCGCTCATGGAGCGCTTCTATGATCCGCAGTCCGGTTCTATCTCTGTCTTTGGCACCCCGGTAGTTGACCTAGAGCGTGGTCAACTCCGCTCCTACTTCGGTTATGTCGAGCAGGACGCTCCTGTTTTGGCAGGGACAATTCGGGACAACCTCCTCATCGGCGCCCCCGGCGCCACTGAGGAACAGCTGCGCGAGGTGCTCGAGAGCGTGAATCTCACGGAGATTCTCGATCGCGATGCACGCGGTCTCGATGCTGAGGTGGGTGAGGCTGGGGTCCTGCTCTCCGGAGGAGAGCGTCAACGCCTGGCAATTGCTCGAGCCCTGTTGCAGGCTCCTCCGATTCTGTTGATGGACGAATCCACCTCGTCACTGGATGGCCCCAACGAGGTGTTGATGAAGCACGCCATCGACCGCGTTGCCCAGGATCGAACAGTCATTGTCATTGCTCACCGCCTGGCCACCGTGGTCGATAGCGATCAGATCATCGTGTTGAACCACGGCAAGGTCGAAGCAATCGGAACCCACGACGAACTCCTGCTGTCGTCTGGCCTCTATAAAGACCTGGCCGAGCACCAGCTGCTGGTGTAGTTACTGGGGCTTTGAGGCTGGCCCAAGAATGGCCAGCCGAACGCGGTTGCTGAACCGGCGCCACACGTAGCGAATAAACAAGCCCAGGAAGTCGATGGGCGTCAGGCTAAAGCGATTGTGCAAGACCCGCTTGCGATAGAGACGCTCGCTGGCTTGAGAGACAAAACCCTTGTACTGGTCGTGGTCACCTCCGACGAAGGACCCATGACCGTGGTGGTAGTAGGAACCACCCAGATAGAAAGACCCGCGATATCCGTTGAAGGCTGGCTCGTGCGCCAGAAGTGTTACCGGGCGCCCCGTGTTCTGTAACTGCACACCCACTCGCCGGCCCGTATCCGGAGCGCCCTTACGCTTCGCGCGCTCCAGATAATCCTCCGAGAAATTCACGACGCCCTTGAGCTTGGCCGGAAAGATCATGAGACAAGGGTGCGTTTGTGCGGTGCTACCTGGCACTAGGGCCAAGGAAATGTCATCGGCTTTGTCGAGCCAGTCAGCTTTCGTGGGAAAAGCATCAGAATCCATCACGATGATGTGGGACGTGGTGAAGGTCGTCTGTGCGATTACTCGATCAAGGGCTGCTGGGTGGTCATGACCCTCCACAGCAATCTGCGCTTTGTCTGGCTCAAACGTGACTACGGAGCTCACGAGAGGCAGTCTGGCAAGCGCGTCCTGGGACTGCCGTGATTGATCGACAATCACGGCCTCCTTCACGCGACCACCAGAAAACTTCTCCACCTGTTCGAGCATGTGGCTGATCCAAAAGATATCTCCGTAGTGGCAGGAGACCACGGTGAATGTCGGACTAGTGGGCGTGCTCAAGGGCCACCCCCGCCTGTGTTAGTTCCTCCAAGGTCGTCTTCGCAGAAGATTCAGCGACCGCCGCTACCAAATCTGTCAGCACTCGCACCTGAAAACCAGCGGCCTTTGCATCAAGCGCGCTGGCACGAACACAGTAATCGGTCGCGATTCCCACGACATCGACTGAATCCACCCCCGCCTCGGACAGAATCTCAGCAGCGGATTTGCCATCAGGGCCACTGCCCTCGAACAGGGAATAGGCGGGCTTCCCTTGCCCCTTGGCGATGTGATGGGTCACAGCACCAAGCTCGAGAGCCGGGTGGTAGTCAGCGCCGGGTGTGCCCGCGACACAGTGCACTGGCCAGGTGGTGACAAAGTCCGGCTCTGCTCCCGCTGTCGCAAAATGCCCCTGATTATCGTCATCGGCGTTATGCCAGTCTCTGGAGGCAAGAATCACGGCGTAATCATCAGCGTGTTCCAGAAGCCATGCGCTGATTCCCTCCGCAACTGCCGTGCCCCCGTCAACTGCGAGGGCACCGCCCTCGCAGAAGTCGTTTTGGACATCAACAATCAGTAACCCGCGCACCAGAAGCCTTCCTAGCTTGTCTACTTAGAAGTCTGCCAGGTTCGAACCGCACCCATACACAGCGGTTACCAGGCTTTCAATGGCAACTCTGGTCTCATCCCCCACGGTTCCCTGGGAGAAAAACGCGAAGGCGAGTGGCTCATCTTCTTCGCCAGTCACGAACCCAGCGAGGGATCGCACCCCGGTGATACTCCCCGTCTTCGCCAGCACCCGTTCGTGCGCAATGGCGTTCTCCTCAACAAAACGGTCATCAAGCGAACCGTCCACCCCAGCAACCGGCAAAGAATCGCGCAGCGACGAAAGGGGCCCGCCGCCGCGCGCCACTTCTGAGAGCAACATGGCTATGTAGGACGGGCTCACCTGGTTCAAGGGACTGAGACCGGACCCATCCTGAACAACCAAGCCCTCCGTGGGCAGGCCAAGACCAGCAATGACAGAGGGGATCACCGTGGCCAGGCTTGCAGCGGTCCCACCAGCTCCCTGCGCCAAGGAAACATGGCGAGCCAACATTTCAGCCAGCGTGTTGTCGCTTTCTTTCATCATGTAGCGCACCAGCTCAGACACCGGCGGTGACTCGACCGAGGCAAGCACTGTGCCCTCGACCGGCGCATCTCCGGTCGTGACTTTCACATAGCGCCCAGCGTTACCCGCGGCCCGCAGAGCCTTAACAAATTCATCGCCGGCCCTGCGAACGGGATCACTGCCACGTCTGCTGAGTTCCACTTGCGGGTTCTCCCGGTCGCCATCGACTTGCAGGGCTGTCACCCGGGAGACAAACCCGTTGGACGCGGCGTCCCTCGACCAGGACGCGTCGAAGGCGTCCTCGGTGGGCCACAGCGACGCATCAACCACAACCTCCGTGATGGTGACCTTCTCGCCCTCGGGAAGGCCGGCCTGCGCAGCAGCAATCGTCTTCTCCGCCAAGTCCTGAAGCGTGGCAGCCCCCGCATAGACGCTCGGGTTACCGGTCGCAAGACGGCTCAATGTTGAGTCACCACCGCCGAGCAACACAACCCGGGATGGATCATCGGTCGCGACCACAGAGGTGGCAAACCTGGTTTCTGGACCCAAGACAGCTAGTGCGGCCGCACCGGTCACGATCTTCATCACGCTAGCTGGCGGAACCAAGTCCTCCGACGCTCTGGCAAACAACACATCGCCGGTAAAGGGATCAACAACAACCCCGGAAAAATCAGCCAGGTCTTCGTTGAGCGCGGCGTCGGCCACCGAACACGTTCTGATTCGCAGCGGTACTGGCATTGTGCCCGGCATAATCCGACCAACGTCAGCGACCTGAACCTCGGATTCCGGAGCCAAAGACCCTTCGCTGAGCCCTCCCTCGGGGACCACAGCGCCAAGAGCGAAAGCTCCGCCGGCTGCCAACGCAGTAACCACGAAAGCAGCAAGCGTTACCAGCCACCGGCGTGCTGCAATCGACAGAGCAGACAGAGGACGCATGGGTCCAAAGATATCGACAAGCCAGGGCTGTCTGAGGCGACCGTGGGAGAGTCGTCAAAAAGATTCTCCCCCCAGCAGACAGGCCCACCAGAGTAGGGTTGAGGGTATGCGAGCGTTCATTTTCAGCAGTTCTATGCTGAGTGCCGTGGCTGCTGGAATCGGCCTGCTGCGCCAAACCATCCGCCGGCCCTTCAGCTGGCAGATCGGCCTATTGTGGGCAAGCTGGATAATTTCCCTGGTGCTGGCGATTGCCAGCGTGCGGGAGCGCTCGCGCTCTGAGCCGTGAGAAACAGGGCCGGCTGCGGGACTTGAACCCGCAACCTTCCGATTACAAGTCGGATGCGCTACCAATTGCGCCAAGCCGGCACGCTGGTGGTTTCCCACCAAGCGACAACACTACCGCGGGTAG
>JBIIRH010000003.1:0-68407 GCA_044341675.1 Pontimonas sp. | reverse complement strand
ACGCTGCTAGCGCCGTGAAGATCATGCGCCGCTTCGTGATGTTCGGTTGGGCAATTTACCCAATCGGCACCGCAATCGAAGAGTTCATGAAGCTCAGCGGTGCTGACGTCAGCGCAGCCGTTGCTATCGCCGCGATTGTGTACGTCATTGCTGACGTGCTCAACAAGGTTGGCTTCGGTATGGTTGCCGTCAACGCAGCCAAGAAGGCCTAGTCCTTCTCGGAAGTTAGTCTGTGGCCCGGCTCGAAAGAGCCGGGCCACAGCGCTTAACGGCCCAGAGAGACCTCTGGCCAAAGCGCTAGGGTGGAGGACTTATGAGTCCTGCCGTTGAGTTTGATTTCCAGACCCCCGAGTTGTCTTTTCTCTCCAGTGGGGGAGCGAGGGTCTCTAGGACCATCCACCCCAGTGGTCTGCGCATTCTCACCGAAGAGATGCCAGGAGCTCACAGCACCTCCTTGGGGTTTTGGATCGCGGTGGGTTCCCGGGACGAAGATGATGTGGCCTATGGCTCCACACACTTCCTCGAGCACCTGTTGTTCAAGGGCACCTCGACCAGAAGCGCACTCGACATTGCTATTGCCTTTGATTCTGTGGGTGGCGAACACAATGCCCTGACTGCCAAAGAACACACCTGCTATTACGCCAAGGTCCAGGACTCCGATGTGAACATGGCCATCGACGTCCTCGCCGACATGATTGCCGATTCCGTGATTGACCCGCACGAATTTGAGGTGGAGCGCCAGGTCATCTTGGAAGAGCTCGCGATGGCCGACGATGACCCCAGTGACGTTGCCCACGAGCGTATTGCCGAGCTGGTGCTCGGTGACCACGCATTGGGTCGCCCTATTGGTGGCAACCCCGAGACAATTAGAGCCTCTGAGCGGGGCTCAGTGGTGGCCCATTACGAGACTTACTACCGCCCCCACGAGCTGGTGGTGACCGCTGCTGGCGCCCTGAAGCACGCCGACATCGTCACACGCGTCTTGACTGCGCTGGAGCGATCTGGCTGGGACCTCACAGGCGTCTGTGAGCCCGCTGCCAGGCGTCCGGTGGACGGTGTTGCGGTTCCAGAAACCCCGCGCTCCCGTGTCATTACACGGCCGCTTGAGCAGGCTGTTGTGGCCCTGGCAGTGCCCGGGCTTCGAGCCACGGATGAGCGTCGCCACGTGATGTCTGTGGTGACCTCGTGCCTCGGTGGCGGCATGTCATCGCGGCTCTTCCAAGAGATTCGAGAAAAACGAGGGCTTGCCTACTCTGTCTATGCCTTTGCCAGTAGCTATGCCGACGCTGGAATGTTTGGAATGGCCGCTGGCACGTCACCGGGCAACGCAGAGCTCGTGGCGGATCTGCTTCGCGCCGAGCTTGCCGCAGTTGCAGAGAAGGGCATCAGCGAGGAGGAGCGCCAGCGCACCATCGGTAACCTTTCGGGATCCTCCGCGTTGGCCCTGGAGAGCATGGAAGCAAGGATGATGCGGTTGGGACGCTCCGAGCTCACCACCGGCGAATATGTTGATCGCGAAGAAGGCCTGGCCCGTCTTGGCCGCGTGACCACCGACGACGTTCGGTCCCTTGCGCTGCATTTGATCAACAGCCCCATGAGCGCGGTTGTCGTGGGGGCTGTGAAAGATGACATAGTGGACAGGGTCGTTTCCACAGAGAAAATCTCCACTTAACCTCTGTGTCAACCCTGGGTCACACGTCGTTGCCAGGGTGAGACCATCAGCAGTTGTCAGGAGTTTGTGTGTCCAGGTATGTCTACCTTGTGCGTCACGGGGAGCAAGTCGACGCCGAATTCGGCTTACCCGATGGCCCACTGAGCGACCGCGGGCGCGCTCAAGCACTCCATGTGGCAGATCGTCTTTCCACTATTTCGTTTGATGCCGCGTACACTTCCCCGCTCCAGAGGGCAATCGAGACAGCGGGTGTGATCACTGAGCGCCTGGGGATGCCAGAGGCGGAGCCAAACGCCCTGCTGATGGACTGCATTCCTGCTGGGCCTACACCCGATATGCCCCCAGTGTTTGAACCCTTCTATGGCTCTATCTCCGAGGAGCAACTCGTTGCGGGTGAAGCTCAGATGGCTGATGCGACAGCTGAATGGCTTGCGCCCTCTCGGGAGGACCGCCACGACCTCTTGATTACCCACAACTTTGTCATCGCGTGGTTTGTGCGCGAGGTCTTTGGTGCCAGCGCCTGGCGGTGGCTCGGAATCAATCAGGCTAACTGTGGTCTGACCATCATTCGTGTGCGCACCGCAAAGCCTCCGGTTTTGCTGACTCACAACGATTTGGGGCACTTGCCCCCGGAGCTTCGCACCGGTCTGCCGGAGGGACAACCCGTCTAGTTGCAAGCCCACGCCTCGGTGGTCCTCCCTAGACTGGGGGAGTGAATTTCGATCAAGCGAGGTCCCGCGCAGCTGAGCTCACTGCCGCGATTCTTGATCTTCAGGATGCCTATTACCGCAGGGATTCACTCCTTGTCTCGGATGCTGAGTACGACGAGCTGATGCGCGAGCTTGAGGCCATTGAGTGGGAGTATCCAGAGCTTCAGGGCGCGGATTCCCCCACCCAAGCCGTGGGCTTTGGGCGGGGAGAACTCTTCTCCCCTGTGGTGCACGCGCAGCGGATGTTCAGCCTCGACAATGTCTTCGACGACGAGGAGATGGCGCTCTGGGCCTCAAAAATTACAGCGTCTTTTCCCGAGGCGCAGTTTTTGTGTGAACTCAAAATCGATGGTCTAGCCCTGAACCTTCGTTACCAGCAGGGTCGGCTGGTCTCGGCGGCCACGCGCGGTGATGGGGTCACCGGGGAAGATGTCACCGATAACGCTCTGTTGGTGCCGGGCATTCCGCGGGTCTTGGAAGGAACGGGTCATCCGGACCTCGTGGAGGTCCGTGGTGAAGTCTTCTTTCCCCTCGAAGCCTTCGAGGCCCTGAACGCCCGTCAGGCAGCGGCCGGCGACAAGGTTTTCGCCAACCCCCGCAATGCGGCATCCGGAACACTGCGCCAGAAGAGCGAGGGCAAAAAAGACACCCAGTTGAGCCTGATGCACGAGCGTTTCGCAGGGCTGTCCATGATTGTTCATGGAATCGGCGCGTGGGATGACCCCCCTGTAACCACCCAGAGCGGGGTCTATGAGTTACTCGGCAGTTGGGGGATGCCGGTGTCGAAGGCCGCCCAGGTCGTGGATTCTCACGCAGGGGTTCACGACTTCATTGCCCACTACGCGACCCATCGGCACAGCGTTGTGCACGAAATTGATGGCGTGGTCGTGAAGGTCGACCAGTTTGCCCTGCAGCGCGAACTCGGAGCCACCTCCCGGGCGCCTCGCTGGGCTATTGCGTATAAGTACCCACCAGAGCAGGTCACGACAAAGCTTCTCGACATTGTCGTCAGCGTGGGGCGCACGGGGCGCGCAACCCCCTACGCCGTTCTCGAGCCGGTAAGAGTCGCAGGAAGCGAAGTAGAGCGCGCCACCCTCCACAACCAGGACGTGGTGAGGGCCAAGGCGATCCTGATTGGTGACACGGTCGTGATTCGCAAGGCCGGCGATGTTATCCCCGAGATCCTCGGCCCCGTCGTCGAGGCACGTGATGGCAGTGAACGCGAGTTTGTGATGCCGACTGCCTGCCCGGACTGCGGGGCACCACTGGCGGCTGCCAAGACAGGCGACATTGACCTGCGCTGCCCCAATGCCAAAGACTGCCCTGCCCAAGTGCGAGGACGGGTCGAACATATTGGTAGTCGGGGCGGTCTCGATATCGAGGGCTTGGGCGAGGTGAGCGCTTTCGCGCTCACTCAACCGGTCGAGCCTGTCGCCGCCCCCCTTCGCACCGAGGCGCGATTGTTTGAGCTGACGGTGGAGGAAATCTTCCCGATCGTTGTCGACGTGCGCGATCCTGATACAGGTCAGCCCAAGCGCGACCCTCTCACACACGAGCCCGTGCGAGCCACGCCCTTTAGGCGTAAGCGAAGCAAAAGCGACCCTGTCCATGATTCTCAGTCTTCTGTGTTTGGGGGCGACGAGGAATGGGTTCCCTCCAAGGCGGCCTTTGAGCTGATTGAGCAGCTGGAGAAGGCAAAGGCCCAACCGCTGTGGCGTTTCCTGGTGAGTCTCAACATCCGTCATGTCGGCCCTGTGGCGGCCCGATCTCTCGCTGCGCACTTCGGTTCCCTGGACGCCATTGAAAAAGCATCTCTGGAGGAACTCTCCCAGGTTGAGGGCGTGGGGGAGACCATTGCTGTCTCGATTATGGAGTGGCTGCGAGTCGACTGGCATCGGGACATTATCGAACGGTGGCGTGCGGCCGGGGTTTCTTTTGCTGATGCGACATCACCGGTGGCATCTGGCGAGGGACCGCTGCAGGGCGCTGTCGTGGTGGTCACCGGTTCTATCCCTGGTTACTCCCGCGATGGGGCCGAAGAAGCAGTCATTGCCGCCGGGGGCAAACCCTCATCAAGTGTGAGCAAGAAAACCACCGTGGTGGTTGCCGGTGAAGGCGCCGGCAGCAAAAGGGCGAGCGCCGAGGCGCTCGGAGTTCCCATTCTGGAAGCGGAAAAGTTTGACCTTCTGCTTCGCGAGGGCCTTTTCGCTCTAGAGCTTTAGACTGGGGAGCCGACCAAGGAGATTCATGTCAGACATGACGCCAGAGACGGTTCGCCATTTGGCTGAACTCGCCCGCATCGCTCTCAGCGAGGACGAGATTTCCCGCTTAGCCGGCGAGCTTTCCGCCATCGTCGATTCGGTTGAAGCTATCTCCAAAGTCGCCTTGGATGACGTTGTCCCTACATCTCACCCGGTTCCTTTGGGGAACGTTTTTCGCGACGATGTTGTTGGCCAAACCCTCACCACCGAGCAGGCGCTCGCGGGAGCCCCTGACCATGACGGTTCGCGTTTTCGCGTGACCGCCATTCTTGGGGAAGAAGCGTGAGCGACATCACTCGCTGGAGTGCTGGTCAACTCGCCAGCGCTCTCGCTTCCGGTCAGCTCAGCAGCGTCGAGGCCACCCAGGCGCACCTCGAGCGCATCGATGCGACCGACAAGATTCTGGGTTCCTTCCTCGCGCGTTCGGACCGTGCTCTGGCCCACGCGGCAGACGTCGACAAGAAGCGTGGGGCAGGGGAGAAGCTCTCTGCTTTGGCTGGGGTGCCCATCGCCATCAAGGATGTGCTCTGCACCGCAGACATGGTGACCACCGCCGGCTCGCGCATCCTGGAGGGCTGGATTCCGCCTTATGACGCCACTGTGGTTACCAAGTTGAGGGCTGCCGACACTGTGTTTCTGGGGAAAACCAACATGGACGAGTTCGCCATGGGCTCCTCGACAGAGCATTCCGGCTATCACCCGACCAAGAACCCGTGGGACGTGACCCGTGCACCGGGTGGCTCGGGTGGAGGGTCGGCATCAGCTGTGGCCTCATTCCAGGCACCTCTCGCTGTGGGGAGTGACACCGGTGGTTCCATCCGTCAACCCGCAGCCTTTACCGGCACCGTCGGCGTCAAGCCCACCTACGGTGGTGTTAGCCGCTACGGCGTCATTGCTTTGGCCTCCTCACTGGACCAAATTGGTCCGGTGTCGCGCACTGTGCGGGACTCCGCCCTCCTGCACGACGTGATCGCTGGGCACGATCCCCACGATTCCACGAGCATTCCCACGCCCTGGGCAAACATGACCGCAGCGGCCGATGAGGGGGCCAACCTGGCTGATCTCTCGGGCCTGCGGGTTGGTGTGGTCAAGCAACTGCAAACCGAGGGCGTTCAAGCCGGAGTAAAACAACGCTTCGACGAGGCCGTTGCCATGATGAGCGCCCAGGGTGCCGAAGTTGTCGAAATTGACGCTCCACACTTCGAGTATGCGGTTGCCGCGTACTACCTGATCTTGCCTGCGGAGGCCTCGAGTAACCTGGCCAAGTTTGACTCTGTGCGCTTTGGCCTTCGGGTGACCCCCGAGGGGAGCCCGACGGTGGAGGACGTGATGTCAGCGACCAGGGACCGGGGCTTTGGCGATGAGGTCAAGCGCCGCATTATCCTTGGCACCTATGCGCTAAGTGCTGGCTACTACGACGCCTACTACGGCAGTGCCCAGAAAGTGCGGACTCTGATCCAGCAGGACTTCACCAAGGCTTTTGCCCAGGTCGACCTGCTCATTTCACCTTCAGCACCGACCACCGCTTTCCCTCTGGGCGAAAAGCTCGATGATCCCTTGGCGATGTGGGCGGGGGACTTGACCACAATTCCGGTCAACCTCGCGGGAATTCCTGGAATGTCGTTGCCAATGGGCCTTGCTCCAGAAGACGGCCTGCCGGTCGGACTTCAACTGATGGCTCCGGCGTATGAAGATCACCGCCTCTATCGCTGGGGAAGCGCACTCGAGCGACTATTTGGCGAACGCGATGGCTCGTGGGTTTATGAGAATGTGCCGGAGGTGATCTGAGCCATGGCTAAAGACGCACTGATGGACCTTGATAAGGCCTTGGAGCTCTTCGAACCAGTTCTCGGTTTCGAAGTTCACGTGGAGCTCTCGACTGAAACCAAGATGTTCTCCAACGCGCCAAACCCGGCGGCGTTGGATGACGCCCAAGTTGAACCCAACACTCTCATTACCCCGCTGTGTTTGGGGCTTCCCGGAAGTCTGCCCGTGGTCAATGGCACCGCCATTCGATACAGCATCAGTTTGGGCTTAGCGCTGGGGTGTCAGATCGCTCCGGTGTCGAGGTTCTCGCGCAAAAACTACTTCTACCCGGACCTTGCCAAGAACTACCAAATCAGCCAATACGACGAACCCATTGCCTTTGAAGGTTCTGTGTCTGTTGAGCTCGATGATGGCACGCTCGTCGAGGTTCCCATTGAGCGCGCCCACATGGAAGAAGACGCCGGCAAGCTCACCCACGTGGGTGGAGCGACCGGGCGTATTCAAGGCGCCGAGTACTCACTCGTTGACTACAACCGAGCAGGGGTTCCCCTGGTCGAAATTGTGACCAAGACCATTGAAGGCATGGATCACAAGGCCGGCGAGCTGGGGCGCGCTTATGTCTCGACGATTCGCGACATGGTGCGCAACCTTGGCATTTCCCACGCCCGCATGGAGCGCGGGAACCTGCGTTGCGATGCCAACGTCTCGTTGCGCCCGCGCGGACAGAAGGCCTACGGCACCCGCACGGAAACAAAGAACGTGAACTCCTTGCGCTCGATTGAGCGCGCTGTGACCTATGAGATTCAGCGCCAGGCGGCCATTTTGGCCGCTGGTGGCAACATCATCCAAGAGACCAGGCACTGGCACGAAGACACCGGTGTTACCTCACCGGGGCGTCCCAAGAGCGACGCAGATGACTACCGCTACTTCCCAGAGCCCGATTTGTTGCCCGTTCATGCTTCTGCGGAACTTGTCGAAGAGCTTCGCGCCGCACTACCCGAGCAGCCAGTGGAGATGCGCCGGAGGTTCAGGGCCGAGTGGGGCTTTAGCGACATCGATTTCCAGGCCATTGTGAACGCTGCGCTGATTGGCGAAGTTGCCGCCACCATCGCTGCAGGCGTTGAGCCTGCTGCCGCTCGCAAGTGGTGGATGGGGGAGCTGAGTCGAATTGCCAACGAGCGCGGCGTTGATGCGGGTAGCCTCGCTGGCCCGGAAGACATCCGAGCATTGCAGGCCCTTGTTGATGATGGCCGCCTCACGGACAAGCTTGCTCGCAGTGTGCTCGCCGAGATGGTCGATGGTGGCGGGAGCCCCGAAGAGATTGTTGCTGCGAAGGGACTCGAGGTCGTCTCCGATGATGGTGCTCTCACAGCGGCAATCGATGAGGCGTTGTTGTCTCAACCAGACGTCCTGGAGAAGATTCGCGATGGCAAAGTTCAAGCCGCCGGAGCTGTTATTGGCGCAGTGATGAAGGCCATGGGTGGCCAAGCCGACGCCGCGAGAGTGCGAGAGCTAGTTATCGAGAGAGCAAACTCGCTCGGCTAATCGCCAGCGAGAAGCCTCTGAAACATTGCGGTGAGCTCTTCGCGCACCTCAGCGCGAGACAGGGTGGCGATTCCATCGCCTGGCTGCTCTCCGTAGGTTCCAAAGGAGGCGTGATTCGCGCCCTCGAGGGTGATCTTCTGAGTTGATTGTGGCAATAGCCCGGCCGAAGACCTCAATACTTCGGCGTCAATGAGACCATCCTTGCTGGCCAAAATCTGGAGGACGGGGATGTCTGTGGAAGAAATGTCGTTCGCGCAGTAGCTGCCCATCAGTACGAGTCCCACCACGTCTGGGTGCTCGGCCAGCATGCAGGCTCGCACGCCGCCGAGGGAATGGCCAGAGAGAACCCAGTCGCTGACCGCGGGGGCCGCGAGCGACAATTCGTCGATGGTCCTCGTGTCAAACAACGCCATGTTCATCAGCGGATCCATGATCACCACGGTCACGCCGGATGCTGCTATCTCGGAGAGGGGGTAAAGGTAGCTGTAGGGATCGACGCGGGCTCCCGGGAAGTAAAGAATTCCTGTTGTTCCTGCGCCCTCGGTGGCCTCCATCACGATGGAGCCATCGACCTCGGAGACCTGGATTCGATCGTCTCGGAACACCTCGAGGGTGGCCTCACGCTCGGCGGCAAACACGATGTGGAACCAGGTCAAAAAGCTCACCACGGTCACCAGCAGAGAGGTTAGCGCTGTCCACCCGGTGATGCGAATACGCCGAATGATCAGGCGACGCCTGGCATCGAGTGTGGTCATCGGGTTTGCCTTCGGTTATGGAATACTGGGGTCATCATGAACGTTTTTGTTGTCGTACTAGCATCCCTCATCTTCCTGGCGAGTTTCCCCATGTTTACCTACGCTTTTGTGGTCCCGGAGGTCTTTGCCCCGTGGCTCTTCACCGCAGGAATCCTCACGGCAACTTTCGCTTTTGCCATCCCAATGGTCATTATGGGCCGTCGCCGCTAAGCGGCGTTCTCTGAGATAACTCGCCTCGAGAAGTTCTCGAGGCGTTGGCGAATGTTGTCGCTCTTGAGCGCCAGAGCGTCCTGTGCTGCAGTTACACCCGGGACGGTCGCGACCATCCGAATCATCGCTGAACACGACAAATCAGCGCAGAGATACGTGCCTACCGTGTTTCCTCTGGCACCCTCTTCGCCTGTCTTTGGGGCCACGAACAAGCTGACCTGGGGAGCGGGCTGCTGGGTGTGACAGAGAGCGCACAGCGCGGAGCGGCCAGGGGGCATGGAACTCTCTGCGCTTCTGACCATGAGCCCTCGAACCTCATCACCCACCCAGAAGACCACGTAGCCCTTCGTGGGGTGATGGGCGTCACGCCAGCCTAAGAACTCCCGTTCGTCCCAGAGAGTTTCGTGAAGCCCAGGGAAGCTCATGACCCGGAGGTCCGCCTCGGACATGTTCACGAGGCTTCCAACGATCTGTTCCTGGGTGAGGGGCTTCATCCCGACAATCTAAACACAGGCCAGAAATGACTGTGGGGCCATCCGAAACGGATGACCCCACAGCCCTAAGGCGATGTTAGAAAAGCCTAGAGAGGACGGATGTTCTCCGCCTGAGGGCCCTTCTGGCCCGAGGTGATGTCGAACTCCACGCGCTGGTTCTCCTCGAGAGAGCGGTAACCGCTGCTCTGGATTGCGGAGAAGTGTGCGAAGACGTCGGCCGAGCCATCATCAGGAGTGATGAAGCCGTAGCCCTTGTCACCGTTGAACCATTTAACGATTCCGGTTGCCATTGTGTATCTCTTTTCTGTGGTGCTGTGGTGCGTAGGTTCGACGTTCGAAACCAACGGTCGAAACTACCGCCAACCCCACACTCACACGAGCACACCGCAATCCGAAGATTATGGATAAGAATTGTCGGCTCAATACGACAGGGCCCAGCGTAGCGCGAAAGAAGCCATCTACCTAGCGAAAGTGTGGACGAGATATTCCCCAGGTTTTGACCGTTAGCCTCACAGGCAGAGATCGTCCACCAAGGAGGCGCCATGGCAGCCACGGAGTCTGTCTGGGACTACCCCAGGCCACCACGACTAGAGCAGTGCAGTGACCACGTCGTGGTCACTCACAACGGTCGTGTAATTGTCGATACGGGGTCTCCCCTTCGGATCCTCGAGACCTCCCACCCGCCCACTTACTACCTTCCGCGAGTGGATGTGGATTTGAGTGTTCTGGAGCCAGTAGAGGGCACGACCTTCTGTGAATTCAAAGGGCGAGCATCGTATGCGGATCTTGTGGTCGGTGACAGTCGTCTGTCCCGGGCCGTGTGGTGGTACCAAGACCCGAGCCCCGGCTACCTGGAGCTCGCGGACCACATTGCCCTCTACCCGGGCCGGGTGGACCAGTGCACCGTGAATGACGAAGTCGTGCAATCCCAAGAAGGCGACTTCTACGGTGGGTGGATTACATCGAAAGTAACGGGACCCTTCAAGGGCGCCCCTGGCACGCTCGGGTGGTAGAGCCTGAGAGAATACTTCGGTGACCACAATCAGGCCCTGCACCCACGATGACGTCGACGCGCTCGTTGCCATCAATAACTCGGGCTACCCCGCTGTGCCCATGGCAACAGGGGAGGAGATTCTGGGGCTGCTCTCGATGTGTTCTCTCGCACTGATTGCCGAGAACGAGGACGGGGCCCCTCTGGGTTTTGTCATGGCGATGGACCCAGGCCTTGACTATCCGAGTGAAAATTATGTGTTCTTCGAGTCCAGGTTTACTAACCATCTCTATATCGACCGCATTGTCCTCACCGACGAGAGTCGTGGGCTGGGGCTTGGATCCACGCTCTACCAGCACATTTTCGACCGCGCGAAGGCCGACGGTCGCGAGCGTGTCACGTGTGAAGTCAACCTGGAGCCGCCCAATCCCGGTAGTCTTCGATTCCACCGACGATGGGGTTTCGAGGACGTCGATACCCAACCCACCAAAGGTGGCCAGGTCGTTGTTCAATTACTTCAAGCTCCAGTCTCCTGAGGGGTCACTGACATGCCATTAGCCGATCGAATTCCCACTGTGGGAATCGTTATTCCCGCCTACAACGAGGAAGACACGATTAGAGCCTGTGTTCAGGCCGCTATTCATCAGACGGTTCCCGCCGAAGAAATCATCGTTGTCGACAACAGGTCGACGGATCAGACCAAGGCGATTCTCAAGAAACTCAAGAAAGAATTCCCCGATGCTCCGCTGATTGTGCTGCGGCAAGACGAGGCGCAGGGCATTACGCCTACCAGGAACATGGGCTTTGATGCCGTCACCTCGGACATCATCGGACGCATAGATTCCGATTCGATTCTTGAGCCCAACTGGGTGGAAGAAACCAAAAAGGTCTTCCTCAATACCGACGTTCATGCCGCTACGGGCCCCGTCATCTACTACGACATGCCTTTGCGTCGTTACATGGCCAAAGCAGATGACACCGCCAGGCGCGCTATCTCCCGATTGGTAAAGCAGTACCACTTCCTGTTTGGCACCAACATGGCTCTGCGCCGGGAGGCGTGGGAGGCCGTCCGGGGCAATATCTGCCTGGATGCTGACAAGGAAATGTTTGAAGACATTGATCTCTCGGTGCACCTCTATGACGACGGGTTCAACATTGTCTACGCGCCGGGCATGGTTGCCGGAATGTCGACCAGGCGCATTGATGATTCGCCGGCTGACTTCCTGGCCTATGTGAAGCGTTTTGATACGACGTATAACCACCACGGTCTTCGCAAGAAGAGCCTCCGAATTCCGCAGTGGGGTTACCTCGGCATTTACCCGATTGCCAAGAGCCTGCGGTGGGGTATGAAACTCCGCGAGAGCATCAAGGCGTAAACTCTTAGTCGTACACGGGAGTCCAAGAAAGTTGGACTGAGAGGAAACCGCGAGGTTTCGACCGTCGAACCTGATCTGGGTTATGCCAGCGAAGGGAGGACATCTCTATCCCGTGCCCCATCCAACACATGTTGATGAAAGGCACGACTATGACAACTGCATCGAATCGTTTGCGGTGGCGTCCGCGAGACATCGTTCTCGCGAGCGTCGTCGGGGTGATGGCGGGAGGACTGTTCGCTCTCTGGAATATTGCCCACGTCCCTCTGCTGGAACCACTCGGAGCTCTGCTCCCCGGGTTCCAAGCCCTTGGCCACGGGGTGTGGCTGATTGGTGGCCTCTTGACCGCTGTGGTGGTCAGGCGTCCAGGAGCTGCGCTCTATGGGGAAATCCTGGCCGCCACCGTCTCCGCGCTCATTGGAAGCCAGTGGGGTGTCATTACCTTGGTCTATGGCGCTGTTCAGGGTTTGGGAGCAGAGGTTATTTTCGCACTGTTTGCCTACCGCCTCTGGAATGTTGTCGCAGCTCTGGTGGCTGGTGCGGGTGCCGGCATCGCCATGGCAGCTCTTGACCTCACCCTCTACTACGCGGGTGCAGGCGCCGAGTTCTTCATGATCTATGCACTCTCGTCGATTGCCTCAGGAGTGCTGGTTGCAGGTCTTGGTAGTTGGGCCATAGAGCGGGGCCTCCACCGAGCAGGTGCACTACGGTCCTGAAATCGTTGCGGGCTGCCCCGGTGAGTGCCACCAACTTTGGGTGGACCTATCCTGGGCGGGTTGAGCCTGCCCTTGTGGAGGTGAGCTTTAGCATCCCAGCGGGAGCTCGAGTCCTGATTCAAGGGCCTTCGGGCTCTGGTAAATCAACACTGGCTCTCGCGATTGCTGGGCTTCTTGAGTCGCCAGATGATGGCGCCGAGAGTGGTGTGCTCGCCGTGGGGGACGGTTCCCCGCGGGTGGGGATTGTCATGCAGCAACCGGAAGACCAAACCGTGATGGCCCGTCTTCACGATGACGTTGCCTTTGGCTTAGAAAACGACCTAGTACCGCGGGATCTCATGCAGGAGCGCATCGACCGGGCGCTTGGCGCTGTGGGTCTTGAGCTCGAGGGAGATCGTCCCACCAGAGCGCTATCCGGTGGCCAACGCCAGCGCCTTTCCCTGGCCGGTGCCCTAGCGCTCGAACCCGAGGTGTTGGTGCTCGATGAGCCCCTTGGCGCGCTCGATGCCAAGGGAGCCCGGGACGTAGTTCGTGCAGTGGAGGCACTGGCGAAGCGCCACTCGGCGACGATTCTGATCGTTGATCATGACGCCGCACCGTGGCGCCGCCTCATCGACACGGTCATCACTCTGGAGCGCGGCCGGGTTATCTCTGTGGAGAAGGTGAAGGGCGCTGCGGTGGCGCAATCGCCCACACCAGCCTTCCCCCGCGCAGTCCCGGGGGAGTTAGTTCTCCAGTGTGAGGACCTCGTCGGCTCCAGAGATGGTGCTGTTGCGGCGTCCTCTGGGCTGAACCTTGAGATCAAGGCCGGAGAGATTGTCGCTCTGATGGGGCCCAACGGCTCGGGAAAGACGACCCTTGCGTTGACCCTGGCGGGACTTGCGGCACCGTTGTCGGGGCATATTGCCGAGCCCCAGGACCCCCACCTTCTGGACTCCAGGGATCTCTCGAGATTTGTAGGTTTCGTGCCCCAAAATCCGGCTCATTCGTTTCACCGCAGCACGGTTGTGGCGGAACTGGAGGCCTCTGCTGCAGCGCCTGACAAGGTTGCGGAGTCAATTTCGCGGTGGAATTTGGAATCGTTGCTCGAGGTTCATCCGCTGCGGCTCAGTGGGGGAGAGCGACGCCGGCTGGCACTGGCCCTTGCCACACTGCACTCCCCTCGCCTTCTGGTGTTGGATGAGCCCAGTCAGTCACTTGATCGTGTGGCGAGGGCTGAACTTACTGGGTGGCTGCACTCGCTCTCTGGTCAAGGGACTGCCATTGTCGTGGCCACGCATGATCGTGGACTTGTCGACACTGTGGACGCCCGGGTCGTTGACCTTCCAGAATTAGCGGAAAATCTCGAGCCTCAGGAGACCACAACCCCTAGCCCGCTGTCCCTGGCTAACCCCTTGGCTCTGGTCGGCGCCGCTGTGCTCGTTGCTGTGGCGCTCATTTCCACCCTCGATGTTGTCTCCGGGGCGATTGCTCTCGGACTATTTGCCCTGGTGGTTCCCTGGCTCGGAGTTCCAGGCAAGAACCTGGGGGTGCGGCTTGCCCCGGTGGTGCTCGCCGCCATTTTTGCCGGTGTCACGATTTCTCTCTATGGCGAATCTTCTGGAGAGGTGTTTTTCTCCTGGGGGCTGATTGGGGTGTCCGAGGGATCACTGGATTTGGCGCTGGCGACTACTCTTCGGATTCTCGCCATCGGCGGGCCGGCGTTGCTGGTGTTGTCCCGGGTGGATCCCACGCGTTTTGCCGATGCCCTCTCCCAGCACACTCCCTTGCCACAAAACTTTGTGATGGGAGGCCTCGCCGCTCTTCGACTGGTTGATGTTGTGGCGGGTGATCGACAGATGCGCTTGGCCACGCTCCGCGCCCGGGACCTTCAGGGCAAGAGCCGGGTGGTGGGGGTGCTGCGTGAAGCGATCGCCATCTTTGTCCTGGCAATTAGGCGCGCAGAGACACTGGGAAGAGCGATGGAATCCAGGGGGTTCGGTCGCGCTAAGACCAGGACTCACTACCGAGAGTCACGGTTCATGCCACAGGACTGGCTCTGGCCACTCGGTGGTCTCCTTCTTGGCGGCGCGTCCGTGTGGGCAGCCCTAGCGACGGGATCCTTCAATGCCGTCCTCGGCTAGTGCGATGATCACCCTGGTGGATGGCCCCTCAGGCGCAGGAAAGTCCGATTACGGGGTGTGGTTGGCGGCAGAGCGTGGCGCGGTGCTGGTCAGTCTTGATGATGTTTATCCCGGGTGGGATGGGCTTGACGCGGGGAGCTGGCATATTCACCGCAACGTTCTTCTTCCGATCTCGCAGGGACTGCCAGGGCGTTACCAGCGGTGGGATTGGCGCCTGGGCGTGCCGGCCGACTGGGTTCCCGTCCCTGCCACCAGACCGGTGGTCATCGAAGGCTGCGGGGTAATCCGGCGTGAAGGGCTCGCCATCGCAGCAGATCGGGTCTGGGTGGATGCCGCTGCTGACGTTCGCAAGCGTCGCGCGCTCGAGCGCGATGGTGAGCTCTACGCACCGCACTGGCAGCGCTGGGCGCTACAAGAAGAGAGGTTCCTGGCGCTTCACGACGGTCGAGGGAACGCGGACTTGACCGTTACGACCGGCTAGGCACTTGGGGTGAGTAACGGGGCTTGAACCCGCGGCCTCCTGGACCACAACCAGGCGCTCTACCAACTGAGCTATACCCACCAAGGCCCCACCACGGGTGGTGAAGCGACACCAGTGTATTACAGGCGGTCGGCCCAGTGTTCCCGAATCGATTCGCTGATGGTTTTGAGCGCCTGGGTGTCGGGGCCTGGAGCCTCAACAAAGACCGCTTGCCGGTAATACGCCAGTTCTCGAATGGATTCGATGATGTCGGCCAGCGCGCGGTGGCCACCGTTCTTCTCGGGCGACTGGAAGTAGGTTTTCGGGAACCAGTGCTTGGCCAGTTCTTTGATGCTGGAGACATCTACATTCCTGTAGTGCAGGTGCTCGTGCACCGCGGGTAGTTCTTTCTGAATGAAAGCGCGGTCGGTACCAATGGTGTTGCCTGCCAGTGGGGCAACACCGGGCTCTGGAACAAACGAGGTGATGTACTCAAGAATTCGAGCTTCGGCGTCTGGGAGACTCAGCCCCGAATCCAGTTCGGCCAGAAGGCCACTGGTGGTGTGCATATCCCGCACAAAGTCACCCATCTGAGCAAGCGCAGCATCGCTTGGCTTGATGACAATCTGAAAGCCTGAATCCAGCAGGTTCAAGTCATAGTCCGTGATCACTACGGCGACCTCGACTAGCTCGTCGACCTGGGGGTCAAGCCCCGTCATTTCGCAGTCAACCCAGACCAGTCGATTGCTACTCCCGTTTGCCACCCGGTGAGTCTATCCCGAGTGCCGTGCTCGCAGCAGGCCCACGAGATAGGCGAGAGAAAACCCAAACCCGACTGCCGCGTAGGCCAGGGTGAACCATGTGTAGGCAACGGGAATGAGCAGAGTGATCATGCCAAGACCCGCAGCAGCGAAGAGCATAACCACACTGGCCATCCGCACGCCGTCGTCGCTCGCGCTCACCGACACCACCGCCATGTTTCCCGTCAGTGCCACCAAGGTGATTCCGATCATGACCATCGACCACATCAGCGGGAGATCAGCTTGGAGCCCAAGAAGCTCGAGAAAGAACGCCGGGAAGACAATCAGCGCGGCAGCGCTGAGGCCAAACACGGTGGCTCCGGCTCGGAGTGTGTATCTCAGTGGGGTCACACGACACATTCTACGCGCCAAGCGAAAGCGGACAGGAGAGGCGCTCATCCTTGGATAGATTTGAAAAAACAGTTTCACGACATGCGCGACGATGAACGTGCACATTCGGGGAACTATCAGCCGACGTACAGCCCCGGGGCACAGACTGGGGAGCCTGATTGCACGGGCCAATGCCCAGAAAAGAAGTTGAGAGCGTGAAGACAAGAACCAAAGTCATAGCCGGAATTGTGGCCGTCCTCGTTGTCGGAGGCGCCGGGACCGGTATTGCGCTCTCCGCAGCCGCACCCGAAGAGGCCACGGTATTGACCGAGGCCGTCCAAGTGCGCGATGTTGATGTCACGGTTGCCGCCTCTGGCACCGTTGATCCCGCGCTCGAATTAGGTTTGCAGTTCCCGGGAGCCGTAACTGCCCAACTTGCGACACTCGACGTTGTAGTTGGTGACGTTGTCGCAGAGGGCGACGTGCTGGCGACGCTCAAGACCGAGGCGCTCGAGGCAGCTGTTGCTAGTGCTCGCTCCGGGGTTGCCAGTGCCAGGACCGTTGAACTACAGGCCCTGCAGGCAGTAGAAGCCGCGAAGCAAGCAGTCGTGGCTGCTCGGTTGGCCTATGAAAATGTCGCCGATGACCACCCTTCAGCCTCTGGGCCCAACAAGCACATCGCTCTCGAGAGCGCCCAGGCAGGTCAGGTCTCTGCCGCAGCGCAGCTGGGCGCCGCTCAGCAGCAGGTAATCGCGGCAGGCCCCGCGAAGACATCTGCTCAGGCCCAGTTGGACTCCGCGCTTGCTAACCTCGCTGGCGCCACAATGACCGCGCCAGTCGCAGGAACAATTGTTGCTATTGCCTCCGAGGTGGGGGAGCCGATTGGCACAACGGCTGTTGGAACGCAAGGAACGAGCGGGTTCATTATCCTGGCCGCACTCGACGAGTTCGTTGTCACCGCCGAGTTCGCAGAAGGCGATGTGGTCGGCATTGCTGTCGGCCAGAAGGTAAGTCTCGAATTCGATGCTCTTCCCGAGGAAACCCGAGTTGGAGAGGTAACACAGGTGGCACCCTTCGGTGTCGTGGACCCCTCCGGGTCATCACTAACCACCTACGAGGTGACCATTAGTCTTCCCAATCCTCCCGCCGGACTTCGCGCAGGCATGACGGCTCAGGCCAGCATCACGACCGAAGAGCGTCTTGGTGTCGTTGCGGCACCCGTGACAGCCCTCGTTCCCACCGATGATGGGTTCATTGTTCGAGTGCAAGGCGAAGATGGAGTCATCACCAATGTTGATGTCGAGGTGGGCATCCGGGGTGGCTACTACGTCGAAATCCTCTCCGGACTTTCCGAGGGCGATCGAGTCGTGACCGGGTCTGATGGTGAACTGCCCCCGACGGACACTGGTTTCGGCGGCGGACCACCTGAGGACGCCGAAGAGAACCCAGATCTCAATTGAGCAATCTAGTTGTTGAACTAACAAACGTTCGCCGGGAGTATCAAACCGGCGAGGTGCCCACCGTCGCTCTCGCGGGAGTGAGCCTCAAGGTTGAGCGTGGGGAGTTCGTCGCCATTGTGGGCCCTTCCGGGTCCGGTAAATCGACGTTGATGAACTTGATTGGGTGCCTTGATCGCCCGAGCGCTGGCACAGTGAAGATCTCCGGTAAGGACATCGCCGCGTTGGATGACAACGAGCTCACGGCATTGCGCTCACGTGCCATTGGGTTTGTTTTTCAGCAGTTCCAGCTGTTGCCACTGACGTCTGCTGTCGAGAACGTCGCAGCGCCTCTGCTCTATCAGGGTCTTCGACCGAGGGAAGCGTACAAGCGCGCGGCCGCCATTCTGACCAGATTGGGCCTTGGCGAGCGCCTTGACTTTGATCGCGGTCGACTCTCCGGTGGCCAGCAGCAGCGCGTGGCAATTTCACGCGCCTTGGTAACGAACCCCGACATTGTTCTTGCCGATGAGCCCACCGGCGCCCTGGACACGTCCTCTGGTGCTCAGGTCATGGAAGTGTTCAAGGAAATGAACGCAGAGGGTCGCACGATCGTTTTGATTACCCACGATCTTGATGTCGCAGCGGCAGCGAAGCGCCGCGTGTATATCAGGGACGGCCTGATTGAGCGCGATGAAGCTGACGCGTTAGCGGGCTCACGATGAATCTCTGGCTCACTTTCAGGCTTGCACTCAGCCGTATCACGGCGGCCAAGGTGCGCTCGGCACTCACGATGCTCGGCATCATCATCGGTGTGGGCGCAGTGGTTGCCCTGACCGCGGTGGGGCAGGGTGCCCAGCAGGGCATTGACAGCTCGCTGGAGTCTCTTGGCGCTAACCAGATCACCGTTTCTGCCTCAACACCCACTGGGCTAGAAGAAAAAGACGCCGCTGCGATTAATGAGATCGAGGGGGTTCTGAAAACTAGTACCGAAGTGCGCACCGTGGGAAGTATCGGCTATGGCAGTGAGTCCATTAGCGCCACCATCATCGGCGTGTCCCCTGAGTATGAAAACCTCGGGAATCCAGACCTCGCGATCGGCGCTTTTCTGCCCACGGCGCCTGGACTACAGAACTCTCGCGTTGTTGTGATGTCGGCACGCGGTGCTGACGAATTGGGCTTCACGAAAGAGTCCATCGGCGACACCGTGCGCGTCGATGGTCTTGCCTTCACCGTGATCGGTGTCTTGGACGATGCGGATGGGTTTGGCTCTGGAGCCAATGTCTACATCACCCAGGGTGCCGCCAGGAGCCTCTTCTCGAAGTCCCCGTTCCTTTCCGTGATTCGCATTCAGGCCGAATCCCAGGAGGCTGTGTCTCCGGTGGAATACCGGGTGGAAAGTTTCCTCCGCTATTCGAAGAACGTCCGCAACGACGATGATGCAACGTTCATCATCTTCAACCAGGCAGCCTTGCAGGACACGATTAGAACGGTGACGAGCACGCTCGGAATTCTCATCACCGGCATCGCCGGCATTTCGCTCGTCGTTGGTGGTATTGGAATCATGAACATCATGTTGGTGTCTGTCCGTGAGCGCACGAGGGAAATCGGTGTTCGCCGTGCGATTGGGGCCAGGCAGTCCCAGATTCTCACGCAGTTCTTGATGGAAGCAGTCGTGCTCTCCACACTCGGTGGCCTGATCGGGCTCACCATCGGGCAGTTGGCCTCATATGGCTTCTCGGTTCTGGGCGGCTGGGACTTCTTCATCGATCCGACCACCGTGTTTGTCGCTTTGGGCTTCAGTGCCCTTGTCGGTGTGGTGTTTGGGGTGTGGCCAGCGCGAACAGCAGCAAAGCTCCAGCCCGTCGACGCCCTGCGCTTCGAATAGGACTGCTTAACGAACTGTGCCCCGGGGTAATCCCCGGGGCACGATTCGTTGCTAGTTAGAACTGAATGCCGCGGGTGAGCGCGCCATCGATGAGCAGGTTCGCTCCGCTGATACGCGAGGCGACCGGGCTCGAGATGAAGACAACACCTGAGGCGATTTCCTCAGCTGTGCCCATTCGTCCTGTGGGGTTGAGACCCATGGCGAAGCTGAACAGGTCAGGGTTGCCCCCCTCGATGCTCTGCCACACACCACCGGGGAAGTAGGTGTTTCCGGGCGAGACAGTGTTAGACCGGATTCCCTTCTCCGCCAGAGACAGTGACAAGCCGGCCATGTAGCCGATGATTGCTGTCTTCACGGTGCCATAGGGGCCGGCTGCGAAGTCAGCTTCGCGACCGGACACACTCGAAATTGCGACCAGCGATTTCACGCTGCTCTTGTCGAGGTGGGGAATCACTGCCTTGCAGAGATTCACCGTTCCCATGAGGTCAACCTTGAATGAGGTGTCCCAGTTGTCGTCCTCGTCTGGGATCGCCAGAGCACTGACGTTCGCGACAGCCATGTCGATACCACCAAAATCCTTGGCGGTACTGGCTACCCACGCACGGAGTGCTTTAGCGTCGCCAACATCAACGACGGTTCCCTTGGCCTTGACGCCCTTGGCGACAAGTGCCTTTTCGGTTTCGGCAACCTCGTCCTTGTTGCGGGCACAGAAGGCAACGTTCGCTCCCTCGTCAGCAAATGCTTCGACGATGGCGCGACCAATGCCCTTCGTGCCACCGGTGACGATGGCTACTTTCCCTTTGATTTTCAGATCCATGAAGATCCTCCCTAATCGTTAGCTGCGGAATGGAGCGCCGAGTGGCAGGACATTTTTGCCCCACATCTCGTTGAGCAGAACTGCAAATGCCATATACATGGCGAGTGCGCCTGTCAGGATGCCTTCGAAACCTCCGAAGAGGCTGAGGGCTGCGTTCCCGGTGAGAGCGCCAAGGCCCAATGAGCCCAGCAGAATCACCGTGAGGAACAGGATGATGGTCAGCACGCGAGGTGCGACCGTCGAGGCAATCATCAGGAAGATCGTGAAGATCATCCAGATGATCAGGTACCAACCGATGGCGGCCGAGTCAACGGTCCACCACTCGCGGAAGGCACCGAAGTTAATCAGACCAAAGGTGAGCCAGAGGAATGAGTAACCACCAAATGCCACCACACCGAACGTGTCACCGAGTCTGAACAACATCGATGCGACGAGGGTCTGGGCAGCGCCTCCGAAGAGAAGCGCCATGGAAATCATCATCCCGTCGAAGGCGATGATCCCACTGTTTGCCAGGCTCAACAGAACCGTGGACATGCCATACGCAAGCAAACCGAGAACTGCCGGGTTTGCTGTCTTTACCTGTGTTGCTTCCATGATGCGGACCTCCTTGTCCACTCTGGGAGGAAGGGCGGTTGCCCTTCCTTTTCTTACCAACCGCTACATCACCGTGGGGGCGATGTCACGGAGCCTTTGGTGAATGCCGTCATACGCGGCAGCTTTGGGCAAAATTGCCTTGGGAATCTTGGTCACCACTGAATAGTTGGTGTCGACGCAGTTAGCAATCGGCGAGAGCGATACCTGGGTGACTAGTTGGTAGGCATCCATGTAGTGGAGGCCAAGGATGTCGGAGAGCCAGTGGATCATCTCCACTTGAGCAATTCGCCAGGCGTCTTCCATCGGGCGCGACGAGCCGACGACCATCCAGTAGTCATCGTTCTCCAGGCGAGGCCACAGAGGCGCCTTGCCCTTGATGAGTTCGACCAGAATGACAGAGTTCATTGCGCCCTCGACTGCGGTGCCACAGGACTCGCCCTCACCCTGGCGGTAGTGGCCATCGCCAATGGAGAAGAGCGCTCCCTCAACATTCACACCGAGATAGACGGTGGTGCCGACCTTCATTTCGGGGGTGTCCATGTTGCCACCAAAGCGCTCGGGCACCAGGCTTGTGCGCACCTCGTTCGAGGGCGGTGCCACGCCGACGGTTCCGAGCATGTTTTCAATCGGCAGAGCGAATTCTTGGTTCCCAAAGCGGGATTGGAAACCCACCATGTTCTTCGCGCGATCGACGTGATAAATCCAGGTCGCCTCGGGGAGGGCGTCATGGAGCATTGCCGTGCGATCCGTGGCTGATAGGCCGCCGAAGAAGGGGATCGTGGTCGAGGCGCCAAAGTCGCGCGCTGGCTCTAGGTCAACGATGTGTAGCACCAGCGTGTCGCCCGGCTCGGCCCCTTCAACATAGAAGGGCCCCGTCTGGGGGTTCACATAGCGAATGTCGATCTTTTGGCTTGGCATGTCATCGACCGTGGTGAGAGCAAAGTTGAACGCGTCCTCTGACCAGAGCCTCATGACGGTGCCCGGCTTGACGGTCATTACCGGTTTCGCCCCACCAAAGGTGTAGGCGTATTGCGAGCGTTCTGGGGTGAATACGATCTCGTGCATTACTTGTTCCTCCTGGGTCCTAACTGCTGAATGGGGACTAGCTCTGTGAGTTGGGTGACGTGCTTGGGGCTAAGTTCATCGAGGTGTGAGACACCGAGTAACTGCATGGTGCGCTTGATTTCGCCGGTCAGAATCTCGAGCGCACGAACAACGCCAGCCTGACCTCCGGCCATGAGGCCGTAGAGGTAAGCCCGCCCAATAAGGGTCGTGCGCGCCCCCATCGCAACCGAGGCGACAACGTCGGCGCCTGACATGATTCCGGTGTCGAGCATGAGCTCGACATCCTTTCCAATTTCTTTGTGGACGACGGGGAGCAAGTGAAAGGGAATGGGGGCGCGGTCTAGTTGGCGACCTCCGTGGTTGGAGAGAACGATGCCATCGACCCCATACTTCGTGAGTTCGACGGCGTCATCGAGTGACTGGATGCCCTTGATAACAAGCTTGCCGGGCCACTCTTTGCGAATCCACGTGAGGTCGGCAAAGGTCACCGAGGGGTCAAACATGCGGTCAATCAGCTCCGCCACCGTCCCACCCCAGTTGTTCAGCGAGGCAAACTCCAGGGGCGGGGTAGTCAGAAAGTTAATCCACCACTCAGGGCGAGGGATTGCGTTCACGATGGTTTTGGTGGTCAGGGCTGGGGGGATAGACATCCCATTTCGCTTATCCCGCAATCTCGCGCCGGCAACAGGCACATCAACGGTCACGACGAGGGTGTCGTAACCGGCAGCCTTTGCTCGTCGGATGAGTTCCATGGACTGGTCTCTCGCGGTCCACAAATACAGCTGGAACCACCGCCTGCCAGTGGGGGAGAGCGAGCCGATTTCCTCGATGGATGAGGTGCCCATGGTGGAGAGGGTGAAGGGAATGCCAAACTGCGCGGCGGCGGAGGCGCCGCCTACTTCTCCCTCGGTGTGCATCATTCGAGTGAACCCCGTCGGCGCAATCGCGAGCGGGAATTCAGACGGTGCCCCGAGCACCATCCGGCTGGTCTCTACCCGCGAAACATCACGCAGGATGTTCGGATGAAATTCAATGTTCTGGAAGGCGCGCCTGGCTCTCGTGAGCGAGAGTTCTGCCTCTGCCGCACCGTCGGTGTAATCAAAGGGCGCTTGGGGGGTGCGACGCTTGGCGATCAGCCTCAGGTCATCGATCGTGAGAGCCCCCGCGAGCCGACGCTTCTTCGCATTTGGCTCCCACTTCTTGAACCGCAGAAGCGGAGCGAGGTCGCGTGGCCTCGGGATTCGTCGCTGAACCATGGCTGAGTCTAACCCGGGGCTTGGGTCCGGAGAAACCACCCAAATCGCTGACACTGAGGGAACTGTTTTGCCTGGCTTGGATCGGGTGCGAAATAAGGTGCGCCCGGGATAGGGTCGGTTCAGGACCTGGCGAGAAATTAGGGGGAGCGAGTCAATGGGCCACATTGTCTGGACTCAGTGGGACGACCTGGATGCAACCGCTGGGGTAACAATGATGGGGCCGTCCGCGGCGCCAATCGGCAGTCAGGCTCAGAGGCAAGCGACCTTCTATGTTCCCCCGTACATGTCCGGGCCCGCGGGGCTTGAACCCATTCGACAGATGCCCGAACTGCAGTGTGTCCAGCTGCCCACTGCTGGCTATGACGATGCGGTGGCGTTTCGTCGGAATGGCTTGGTTTTTTGTAACGCCAGCGGAGTTCACGACATTTCCACGGCCGAGTTGGCTCTAGGGCTCGCGATTGCGTCACTTCGTCAGCTCGATAGTTTTGTTCTTGCGCAAAGTTCGGGGACGTGGCTACCGGGGGGCCAAGCCTCGCTCGCCCACAGGCGGGTCGCGCTGGTCGGATACGGGTCGATTGGCCAGACGATTGGGCGTCTGCTTGAGCCATTCGGCGTTGACGTCGAGGCTTTCACTAGAAGCGGCCAGGGCGGTACCCACACGATGGCGGAGTTTGACGATCTGGTGCCTACTTTTGATGTGATCATCCTCATCCTCCCCGCGACGCCAGAGACCATCAACCTGATGGATAAGCGCAGGCTCGGACTGATGAAAGACGGCGCTCTGCTCGTTAATGTCGCTCGAGGGACGATCGTCGACACCGACGCACTCGTTGACGAGTTGGAATCGGGCCGAATTCGCGCCGCGCTTGACGTGACGAACCCAGAACCCCTGCCAGCCGACCATCCTTTGTGGCGGGCTCCTGGAGTCATCATCTCTCCCCATGTGGGGGGTAATTCGAGTGCTTTTGAGCCGGCAATGCGGGCGCTGCTAGCCCAGCAGTTTTCTCGCCTGGTTTCCGGTGAATCGTTGCTCAACATCGTGATGAGAGACTGATTCGTCCGCACGCTACTGTGACGACAACGAAAGAACAGGTCCACGTGGTCAAGAGACGATTCCCCCGCCCCAGCGAACTGGCGCCATTGATGAAGTTCCGCAAGCCGGAGCTCAACGGCAAAAAACGCCGCCTAGAACGGGCCCTCACGATATGGGATCTGCGCGACATCGCTAAGCGCCGGACACCGAAAGCCCCCTTTGATTACACCGATGGTTCCGCCGAGGCGGAACTCTCGCTCGCGCGCGCTCGCGAAGCATTTACGAATATTGAATTCAACCCCGCTATCCTGCGCGATGTTTCTCGTGTGAACCTCTCACGTGAGGTGCTGGGCAAAGTCAGTGCGTTGCCCGTCGGTATTGCACCAACTGGCTTCACGCGCATGATGCACACCGAAGGTGAAATTGCTGGCGTCAAGACGGCCGAGGCTTGGGGGATTCCTTTCTCGCTCTCGACCATGGGAACACAGTCCATTGAGGCCGTGGCTGAGGCGAGCCCAGATGCCAGGAAGTGGTTCCAGCTCTACATGTGGAAAGACCGCGAGCGGTCCATGGAACTTGTCGACCGCGCTGCGAAGGCGGGCTACGACACCCTTATGATCACAGTCGACGTGCCGGTTGCGGGAGCCAGACTCCGCGATAAGCGGAACGGGTTTTCGATCCCACCCGCTCTCACGCTGGGGACAGTCATCAACGCTCTTCCCCGCCCGTGGTGGTGGTGGGACTTCCTCACCACGGAACCCCTCCAATTTGCCTCGCTCTCCGAGTGGCAGGGCACCGTCGCTGAGCTTTTGGACTTCATGTTCGATCCCACGGTGACGTTTGACGATCTCGCGTGGGTCAAGAAGCAGTGGCCAGGCAAGTTAGTAGTCAAGGGTGTTCAGACCGTGGATGATGCGAAGAAGCTCGCCAAGCTTGGCGTTGACGCCATCGTGCTCTCCAACCACGGTGGTCGCCAACTGGACCGAGCACCCATTCCCTTCCACTTACTCCCGAAGGTCGTCAAAGAGGTCGGCAAGGACACTGAGATTCACCTCGACACCGGCATCATGTCGGGTGCTGACATCATTGCCGCTGTGGCACTCGGCGCAAGGTTCACCCTGGTCGGTCGCGCCTACCTTTACGGCTTGATGGCTGGTGGGCAAGCCGGCGTTAATCGCACCTTCGAGATTCTCTCCGAGCAAATGACGCGCACCATGAAACTTTTGGGTGTCACAGAACTGGATGAGCTCACCCCGAAACACGTGACCCAGCTGCAGGCTCTCATCGCCCGCTAACGCATCAGGCCTGGCCAGAGATTAGTGCAACACCAGTGCGGAGGGTGTTACACTTGCCTCATGCCCACCAGTCGCCCCCGGCACATGATTACGGAGACCGATGCGCTCTCAGTAGCCCTAGAGCGAGCAGCTGAGCTTTGGCCGGAGGACGCAGGCGACAAGGGGCGGTTATTGCGCCGGGTTCTGAATGCCGGTATTGAGTCGGTAGAGACGGCGCAGAACAACCGGCTGGCAACTCGGCGTGCCGCCATCGAGCAGACTGCTGGAAGCCTCACTGGAGTGTGGCCGGCTGATTGGCGCTCTAGCGCGCGGGACGAATGGCCAGCGTAGTCGTTCTTGATGCCAGTGCTCTCATCGCACTGCACGACTCTGAGGACCGCCACCACACGTGGGCGAGGGGAATGTTCCTTGACACTATTGACGCGACACTTGCGATGTCGGTTCTTACCTATGCGGAGGTGCTGGTCCATCCAACGAGAGCGGGCAAGGTGGCGGAGTTTGAGCGAAACATCGCTGGGCTTGGCATAGAGAGAGTCGCAGTGGGGGCTGAGGATGCAACAGCTCTTGCTCACCTGCGGGCATCGACGTCCTTGAAAATGCCAGACGTGATTGTTCTGCACCTGGCGGTGGGGCTTGGTGCGTCTCTTGCCACCACAGATGAGGGGCTCGCCACCGAGGCTGCGCGCAGCGGAGTTGCTGTCTTGCAGCCTGAACCGGCTTAGTGGGAACTCGGCGCCGGCATCGGAGAAAAGGGCAAGAACACTTCTGTCACGGTGCCCTTGTGCTTTGCGATTCTTTGCCACCGCAGCGCCAGTTCGTCGAGAAGCTTCGTGCCCAGACCGACTCGGCCAGATTCGGGAGGTCTAGAACCGTTGTCAGTGCACAGCATCCGCAGCGTGCGCTCGTCGTCAAGCTCGAGCGCAAAAGTCACGACGGTGGCCTGGCCATGCTTGATGGCGTTGAAGGCGAGTTCAGGCAGCAACTCGGCGAGAGCGTTCATGACAATCGGGTCAGATGCGACCATCGCCTTGGCCCGATCATCCGCGGCCATCGAGCATGTTGCAACTCCCTCCCACGTTGCTTGGACGTCTTCGATCACGGTGTTTAGGGAAACGGCGTCGTCGCCGACGGCCTGGCCGAGCGAATCAATGAGCGATGCCAGCTCGTCACGCGCTTGCTCGGCAACGGCGTCGAGGGCCTTGTCGTCTTCTCGGATGGCCTGACGCAGTCGCATCAGGGAGGACATCATGCCAGCCTGAACCTTGCCGTGGAGAGCTCGGGCCAGGGACACACGTGCGTGGCGGTACTCCTCGGAGAGCCTGGCGACTTCCCAGGCAAGCTCCGCAGTGGTTTCACTCAGTCGTTCGGTGGCGTTTGCCGCCTGTTTGGTTGCCGAACCGGCAAGGGCGAAGAACACGGTGAACATCAGCGTAAACAGTGGTGCTTGAACAACCAAGGAGAACGGCCTCTCAGTGTCAAGCTTCACTGGCAGAGTAGTGAGTCCCGTGGCAATGCCAGCAACGACTGCTCCGAGCACCATTGAGGTTCCCTCCGCCCACGCTGTTCGGCGCGACCTGACAAACCGGCGAGTCAGCAGAAGTGTGGCCCAGGTCCCCAGAAGAGCGCAGCCGAGAACATAGACGGCCTCCAGGGGAGCCTGGTTCCTTATGGTCGTGGACAACGCGATTGCCGTCATGGCCAGCGCGATTGCACGCGGGTACAGGTGGTCTGCAGAGAGCGCGTTGGAGACCGCGTCCCGCCAATTCAATGACTCAGCTTTGGAGTCAAGCTCCATGGGCTCCCAGGAGAACTGTTCTTGCTCGAGCCTGTGGCTCACCGGGCGAACAATCTCATCAATCGTGTGTTGAATTCGATCAGCGGTTGCGTCGGCTGGCCGAATCTGCTGAAGATCCAGAGCGGTAGAAATCGACGCTCTCACGTCGTCGAGGGTTTTCTTCGCCATCAGCTGCAGTCGCCCGCGCGCATGCTCGCGAACCTCGACGAGGCGAAGCCGTTCCGCTAGCAGCGCGCGTCTGCTCTCCCGGTAACTGCGCACGCGATGGACAACCACTGCGGTAACGATGATCGACATGCCCACGTTGGTGACCGATCCCATGAGTCGGTAGCTGAGCAGATCCGCGTTGTCGTGACCGATGGCGTTGAGCAGGGAGAAAACTACCCAGCCTCTGACGAGGCTGGCCACCACCACTGTGGGCACCACCGCGATCGCGCCGACAAGCGCAGGAACCAGGCGACCCAGTGCCTGAAAAACTCCGAGGAACGCAAACGCAACCACGTGAGCAGCCGTGACGGAGGCGACGCGCAGGAGGTAGTTGCCCGGTGGGTTGTTATCGACATCGGTGAAGTTCGTCATGATTGCCCAGAACAGGGAAAAGAGGAAAACCGGCCACGAGAAAACCGCGGAAGGGTTGAAATTATTGAGAAAGAAACTTTTCATCACTAACCCCGGTCGGCTTGGCCGGTTTCCTTGAGATATCGTCGCACTGCTGCAACGCGAAGGTTCACACTGCCATCGGTGTCGAGCTTCATTTCTCGATAGATGCGCTCCAGCCATCTCTCCACTGACTTAACGCTCAGTGACGCGCGCTTAGCAATCTCCTGGTTACTGTGTCCCTCGGCGAGCAGCCTCAGCACCGCCAGGCCCTTGTCGGGCAACTCAGGAAAAGAACTGCGGGAGCTTTTGTCCTGTCGCACCTGATCAGGGCGATCAGCCAGCACCTGCTCGATAGCGGCCACCAGTTGGTCAGGCTCGGACACCAGCTGCTTTCGCAAGAACCCAACACCCACGGGGAGGTCAACGCCGTCAGAGGTCGCACTCTGGGCGTCTGGATACTTCGTCAGCACCAGGATGGCAACATCTGGACGCTTCTCCGTTAGCGCGTGGGCGAGGTGAACACCGCTTGGGCCTGAGCCCAATGCCAGATCGAGCAGAACCAGGTCCGGATCAAAAGTCGTGACCTTGCGACGGCCCTCCGCGGCACTCACCGCTGTCTCCACAACGAACCCCTCGGATGTCAGGGATTTCTTCACCAGCGATGCCAACAGCACGTCGTCATCGACGACCAGCACACGGCGCGGTGGCTTAGTCACACTCGAACGGTAACAGGGCAGCCACCGAGGGGAAACCCTCGGTGAGGGGTAACCCTCGAAATCACTGCAGTGCGGCATACGCGATTGGTAATTTTTTGAGGATTTGACCGGGGCGTTCCTGGTCTCGAAGTCCTATAAAGCAGCGGAGGCGCCACTTAATGTCACGGACGCTAGAACCGTCGACGGCCGTCGCGCTTGATCGCGCACCCCGGGTGTGGCCCACCACGGGCTCATTTCGACGAATCGCTGGAATTGTCACGACTCTCGTTGCCACCCTCGCAGTCGGGGTGGCGCCTGCCTACGCCACTACTAGTGGAGGAATTGCCCTCTACATCTCTGGCCCGCTGGTGCACGGTGCGGAAATTGATTCGGTTGGCACACTCACCGAAAACTTCAACTCTTTGGGAGGATCTCCCACTTCAAACGGAGTCGCCTGTCCGACTGCGCTCGTTATCGGCTCGCTGACAACAAACAAGACCACGTCGACCGATGCGTGCCTCTATCGAATTCCCGGAATCTACGGTGGGGCCACATCGACCGCCTCCTCCACAAGTTTTGGTGGAGACGGCTCAAACTATTTCGGCACGTCACAACTGAGTGACGCCGCAATCACGTTCACCTTTCCGAGCGGCGGTGTTAAGTACGTCGGTTTTTGGTGGTCGGGTGGTAACAGGGGGAACGTGGTGACCTTTTACAACGGCGCGACCGAAATCGCGAGTCTCGACACCCTGGCGCTAGAGACACTCCTGGGCAATGGCCCTCCAAGCCCCTGGCCGTCGGGGGCCGGATCAGTAACCTCGATGGGTGGCACCGCTTATCCGAAAGGACACTACTTCGGTAATCCTCGCGGGTTTACGGCGTATCCCCCCTCAGCCCAGTCGGCTGCAGTTACGCAAGATGGTGTTGCTTACACGGAGCACCGTGGTTTTATCTTCGGTTACCTCAACCTCTTCCTCACAGGCGACCAGACGGCAACGTCAGTGAAATTTAGTGGGAACGGTTTTGAATTCGACAACCTCACGACGTCGACCCTCGAACAAACCCCTGCAAGCTCCTTGGTCTTCGTCAAGGGGCTCGTCGGAAAGACGGTCCAGTTCCTTCCGGGTTCGAACGACGCCACGGGCTCCATGGTCGCGCAGGCCTCCACCACGGCCGCCAATCTGAGCGCAAACAGGTACCAGCGCTCCGGATACACCTTCACTGGTTGGAACACGGCCGCGAATGGAACCGGGACCCCCTACGCTGCAGGCGCTAGCTTCAACTTTGCTACTGACCTGACCCTTTACGCTCAATGGGAGCTGGCGCCTAGCTCTGGTGGCGGCGGATCCTCGGAAGGCCCCGCAGCCCCGCAGCTAGCGGCGACCGGGGTTGATTATTCTCTGGGCCTTCTCGCGGCGGTGGGAACTCTCAGCTTGGGCGTTGTCGCCATAACCGCCGCTACGGGCCTGGCGCGACGGAGAAGCCACTCGGTCTAGTGGGTAATCGCTTTCTTGGACGCACGAATTTCGTGCTGTCCACGCGCGATTAGGAAACGTGGCGTGGCGTACTCAACTAGATAGAACACTACAAACACGCCTAGGTCTAACGGCCGTGGTTGCCTTGTTTTGTCCGCCTGTACACTGAGAACTAGCGGTACTAGCCCTCGTAGCTCAGCGGATAGAGCAGAAGACTTACCGACTACAGACCCCGCCCCCACATCGCACTGTCTAAAGGGTAGTGGGGGAGAAGTGGCGGGTCGTGCGATGGGCGTGCGATCTATTTTCTGCGGATTGGCACCCAGCGTTCCTGAACAAGGAGTGCTGAGAGAACAACTAATACACCGCCGAGTAACTGTGAGACGGAGAGTGTCTCGCGAAGGAACAATACTCCAAGCACTACGGCGACCACGGGAGTGATGTAGGTGACACTTGATGCGATCACGCTCCCAGCGAGTTCGATGTTTCTGTAGTTCCAGACATACGCAATCCCTGTCCCCAGGACCCCCAGCCCGAGAATGCCCCACAACGCTGAAGCGCTGAGTGGCTGGACGAGTATTCCCGACACGAGCGCGCCCGGAGCCGTAATCACCGCGGAAACCCCAACCTGAGCTGCTGCGAGCGCGTAGGGGCTGTAGGGCAAATTAGTGACGTGGCGCTTCGCGTAGGGCATAGCAACCCCGTAGGACAGGGTCGCTAGCAGGAGCACTGCTACGCCCAGCAGTGTTACCCCGTCGAATCGTTCGATGACGTTTGTGACCAGAACTATCCCCGCAACTCCGATCCCAAGTCCAAGGAGTTGGTTGGCTGTGGGCTTTTGTTCCCGAAACGCGAGGGCAACCACCGCCACCGTCATGAGCGGTGTGGTGGCGTTCACGATTCCGGCGAGGGAGCTTGGTACCCATTGCTGACCGACTGCAAAGAGAAAACCCGGAATCGCATTCAGCAAAAGAGCGACCACGCCGATGTGGACCCAGTGAAAACCCCACGCGGGAAGCCGGTCCCGTCGGATGAGCAGAATCAACGCAAGACTCGCTGCGCCTAAAAGCCCCCGCATAAAGACCACCCCAGCAGGGCTGAAGCTCAGCAACGCGAGGTCGATGAAGAGAAACGATGAGCCCCAGACCAGCCCAAGAGCCAGGAACCCGGGCAGCCAGCGAAGGTCACTCTTCATGGGAACCAGTGTAGGAACGATTTGCCATCGCGCCCGCCAATTCGGCCTCATCGCTGAAGGATCAGGTACCCGCAGTTGTAAACTGTGATGGAAAGCCCTCGTAGCTCAGCGGATAGAGCAGAAGACTTCTAATCTTTTGGCCGCAGGTTCGATTCCTGCCGAGGGCACCGACAGTGGCCGGTGTGGCTAGCGTGAGCGCTGCTGAGGGCGACGCGCAGCGCTCGCCGGTCTGGACCCCTGATCGCGGCCTGGTTGTCCAGGGCGCGGGTTTCTTCCAGGCTTGGCTCCGCGGTTTCCTCCGGTGGGGCCATCGCCACTTCGCACCGCACGCTTGCGCTGAGCATTGCGACCAGTGGAACTGCCACCGCCATACTGCTTGTGTTCCTGGGGGACAGGCTTCACATAGGGGGCAACCTCTCCGATGAGGGCAAGGACCTGAGGTGATGTGGCGCTCACGCTTTGCGGGGTGACCGAGATGTCTGCCTTCCGCAGAAGATCCGCCAAGTCCTTGCGTTGGGTGGGCAGGCACAGGGTGATGACATCGCCCTGTGCACCAGCACGAGCCGTGCGGCCAGAGCGGTGAAGGTAAGCCTTGTGTTCCATCGGAGGATCCACGTGGATAACCAGGTCGACGTTGTCGACGTGGACGCCACGAGCAGCAACATCGGTTGCCACCAATACCTTCACCGCACCCTCGCTAAACGCAGCGAGGTTGCGGTCTCTGGCGGGTTGGGACAGGTTTCCGTGGAGGTCAACGGCGGGGATTCCCGCATCAGTGAGAGCCTTGGCTAGTTTCTTGGCGTGGTGCTTGGTGCGCATAAAGAGGATGCGTCGTCCTGTGCCAGAGGCCAGAGCATAGACAAGCTTCTTTTTGGCGTCCACGTCGCTTGCTTCGAAGACGTGGTGGGTCATCTGTGCGACGGGGGAGTTGGCGTCATCAACGGCGTGCATCACCTCGTTGTTGAGGAAGCGGTCGACAAGCTTGTTGACCCCGTTATCGAGCGTTGCCGAAAAGAGGAGTCGCTGTGCGCCGGTGGGCGTTGCTGCCAGGATTTTCGTGACCACGGGTAAGAAGCCGAGGTCTGCCATGTGGTCGGCCTCGTCGAGGACGGTGATTTCGATGGCATCAAGGCGCAGGAAGCCCTGGCCCATGAGGTCTTCGACACGACCCGGGGTTGCCACCACGATCTCCACGCCATCGCGGAGCGCCTGAACCTGACGGGTTTGGGACACTCCACCAAAAATGGTGGTGACCCGCAGGTTCATGGCCTCAGCCAGGGGGCGCATCACATTGGTGATCTGAGTTGCCAGTTCACGGGTTGGTGCGAGCACCAGCCCGAGGGGGCGCCCTGGGCTTCGGCGACCACCGGAGAGTTCTCCAGCAAGCCTTGCGACCATAGGGATACTAAAGGCGAGGGTCTTGCCAGAGCCTGTCTTCCCACGGCCCAGCACGTCCTTGCCGGCAAGGGTGTCGGGCAGAGTGTCGACCTGGATGGGGAAGGGCTCGTCAATACCCATGCGGGTAAGGGCGGCGCAGATATTGGCAGGAACGCCAAGTGTTGCAAATGATGAAACAGACATTGTTGTAAAGCTTTCTAGTGATGGAAACCATCACGTGTGTGAGCTAGGCGGAGCCTAGCTAGGGGCGAAGACATCGAGTGATGCATTCGTTCGCCGCAAGAAAAGTATCAACCACCAGGTGGTGAGGGAGCGTTCTACGACGCAGGGGAGCATGTGAATGCCCACCGATGTCTTTACCCTAGCGCAGATATTGGCTTTTCGTTAGTGCCGCGAGCGAGCCAAAGCTAGTGCGGTCGTAGTGGTCGGAGATGGCGATCAATCCACTGCGCAGTTTCTTCCAGCGTTGCCTCGTTGGTTGCGATCCTCAGAATGAACGCGAACGCGTCGTCTCTTTCGGCCTCAAGCTCGAAACCGTTCAGCTCGAGGAAAAGATTGGCCGCAAACCATGACGACCTTTTGTTTCCATCCATCATGGGGTGGTTGTTGACTAGTGAATCCATCAGCGCTGCCGTCTTGAGGGGGAGAGTTGGGTAGGCGTCAACCCCAAAAAGTGATGTCTGGGGACGAGCTAGAGCCGAGAGAAACAAGCCTGGATCCCTCACCAGGAAACCCACTCTCGTGAGCTGGCTGAGGAACACCTCCGGGTCGAGATAGACCGTCACGAGCTCGAGAGCTTGTCCAACAGCTCCTTGTCGCGCGCGAGCACCTTGTCGAATACGGCAGCGGCAACCGCGGCTTGGTTTTCGCGCTCAAGCTGGGCCTCGATTGCGCGGATAACGAATTTTTGCTTAGAAACACCGACCCGCTCCGCGTGGAGCGTGAGTTTCTGGTCGAGTTCGTCAGAGATTCTCAGTGTCATAGCCATAGCGTAACGGTATCAAAGTGATACCACTACTGTCTAGCGATATTCGTGGATAAGTTCTCGTTATAGGGCGCTGTGGACAGTTTGGCACTGTGTTTCGTTGCCTATTTCTGGGGGTGCGGGCTTGTAGCGTGAGGGCCATGGCCCAGAAAAGTCCGTCTCCTCGAGCGCGCGCGGGAACTCCTGCGAAGCGCCCGGCGGCGGCATCGCCGGCGAGAACTCCTCGTAATCAGCCCGTCCAACCGAAGCCCTCCGGTGGCCCTTCTGCTGCCGCGAAGGCCTGGCTGACTGTCGCCTCATGGGTGGGGGCAAGCTTTCGGTTCTTGAGTTCTGAGGAACTACCCAAAGAGGTCCGCAGAGATGGGGTGCCCTTCGCGCTGTTCTTGTTGGCCATTGCCGGGGTCATTGTGGAGTGGTTCAACTACAACCAAACCTGGGCACAGGTGCTTGATAACTACACCGTCGGCGGGTTTTTTGGGCGGCTAGCGTTTGCCCTGCCGGTGATCCTCTTCATCTTTGCTGGATGGCTGTTCCGTCACCCCTCTGGTGTCTATGACAACGGTCGGATCGGTATTGGACTTGGCCTGTTGTTGACTTCGGTGAGCGGCATCACCCACCTGGCCGGCGGGCGTCCAGCCCCCGGGGATGCCACCTTTGCCGAGCTGGCCTCCGCGGGCGGGTTGCTGGGTTGGGTTGTGGCTGAGCCCTTTGTCTTCTTGGGGGGCGACACTGTGTTCCTTGCATGGCCAGTGATGGTCATCTTCTTCCTGGTGTCGCTGCTGATCATGACCAAGACTCCGCCCACGCGCATCGTCTCCAGGGCAAAGGAAGGCTACGCCTACCTTTTTGGGGTTGATCTGGACGAGGTCGCCAGAAACAAGAAGTCGGAAGCCGAGACCACCGTCGAGTTTGGGACGCTCACCGATTTGGGCCTTGACCTTGAAGATCCAAACTCCATGCCGTGGTGGCGCCGCGGAAAGAAAGACAAAAAAGATGCTTTCGAATCGCCCATTGTCAGCCAGCCCGCTGCTGACACTGGTCGTATCGCTACCAAAGAGGACTTAGTCGCTCAGCTCAATAAGGCCGAGGCTGCGCTCGCAGCCGCTGCCGAGCCGGATACGGCTCCGATGGAGCCTCCGACCGTAGAGACGCCGCCACCGGTTCGACTTCAGTCGACCAAGCCCTATGCGCTGCCCGACCCTGGAATTCTGGTCCCTGGCACGCCGCCGAAGGGTCGAAGTGCCGCAAACGACCAGGTTGTGGCAGCCATTACCGGAGTGTTTAGCCAGTTTGAAATCAATGCCAAAGTGGTGGATTTCACTAGAGGCCCCTCTGTCACCCGCTACGAAGTCGAGTTAGGCACTGGAACCAAGGTCGAGAGGGTTACGGCCCTAGCAAAGAACATTGCCTATGCGGTTGCCTCTAATGAGGTCAACATTCTCTCGCCGATTCCTGGCAAGTCGGCAATCGGTATCGAGATTCCGAACTCTGACCGTGAGATTGTCTCGCTGGGTGATGTGTTGCGCTCGGCGTCTGCCACATCCGAGGTGCACCCCATGGTCATTGGTGTGGGTAAGGACGTGGAGGGCGGCTTTGTCGCTGCCAACCTCGCCAAAATGCCCCACCTCCTGGTGGCCGGTGCCACAGGCAGTGGTAAATCAAGCTTCATTAATTCGATGATTACCTCCATCCTCATGCGGGCTACGCCCGCTGAGGTTCGGATGGTGTTGGTGGATCCCAAGCGCGTGGAGCTTGCCGCGTATCAGGGGGTTCCGCACTTGATCACGCCGATCATCACCAACCCCAAGCGGGCTGCTGATGCGCTGCAGTGGGTCGTCAAAGAAATGGACATGCGCTACGACGATCTCGAGAGCTTCGGGTTCAAGCACGTGGATGATTTCAACCGGGCGGTAGTGGCGAACGAGATTGTCCTGCCAGTCGGTAGTGAGCGCGTTCTTCGCCCCTATCCCTATTTGCTGGTCGTGGTGGATGAGCTCGCGGATCTGATGATGGTTGCACCACGAGATGTCGAGGATTCCATTGTTCGCATCACTCAGCTGGCTAGAGCTTCTGGCATCCACTTGGTTGTGGCAACCCAGCGCCCGAGCGTTGATGTGGTGACCGGTCTGATTAAGGCCAACATCCCCTCACGCCTTGCCTTTGCCGTCTCGAGCATGACTGACTCGCGCGTGATTCTTGACCAGCCAGGCGCTGACAAGCTCATCGGTCAGGGCGATGCGCTCTTCTTGCCGCAGGGCGCTGCCAAGGCCAACCGTGTCCAAGGCGCTTGGGTGTCTGAGGCGGAAATCGCCAAGGTCGTCGCTCACGTGAAGCGTCAGGCGGATCCGGAATATCGTGCTGAGGTTGCGGCCGGCGCTGGGAGCGCCGCCGTGATCGATGCGGATATTGGCGATGACTTGGATGTGTTGTTGCAGGCTGCTGAGCTGGTGGTGGGAACCCAGTTTGGGTCGACCTCCATGCTGCAGCGCAAGCTGCGGGTGGGCTTCGCAAAGGCTGGCCGACTCATGGATTTGCTCGAATCACGGCAGATTGTGGGGCCATCCGAGGGCTCGAAGGCCCGCGAAGTCCTCGTGACTCCGGATGGTCTTTCTGCTGTGTTGGCTCAACTGCGCGGGGAAAGCCCTGTGAGCGCTGCGCCAGAGGCCCCGGCAACGGTAGCTGTTGCGGCGGTGGCAGCAGAAGATCACCTAACGCAGGAAATACTGCCTGAGGATCTTCCAGCACCGAAGTCGGCAGTGGACCACTCTGTGCACTACGCAGACGACCCCATCGACGAGATGACAAAGGGGTATCCTGAAGTCGAAGGCGACTCTGATGACGATGCCTGGAGGCTCACCGGAAGGGATTAGGTCGTGGCGCGTCCTGCATCATCCCCCCAACCCTCCAGCGGTCTGCGCGGCAGGTTTATTGCCGCTGGTGTGAGCCAGGTCAGTAACGCGAATATCGCGAACCTCATCACCGTCCTTCGCATTCTTGTGGCGCCACTGTTTGTGTGGTTGGTGGTTGTGGATGACGGGGCGGACTCGGCAGCCCGCTGGTTGGCAGGGCTTCTTTTTGTTGCGGCCATTGCCACGGATGGCATCGATGGTGCTCTGGCGCGACGACGTAACCTGATCACTAACACCGGCATTTTGTTGGATCCGATTGCCGACAAGGTTCTTATTGTCGGCGCCTTGGGTGCGCTGTGGTGGGTGGGAGAACTTCCGCTGTGGATTGTTCTGGTGATTGTGGTTCGTGAGCTGGGCATCACCGTCTTCAGATTTGTGGTTTTGTCCCACCGCGTCATCCCGGCATCTCCCGGGGGCAAACTGAAAACCATTGCTCAGGCGGTGACGCTGTCATCCTGGTTGATTCCAACCTGGATAGTGCTCGGATCGTGGGTGTTCGTTCTCAACTGGGTTTTGATGGGTTTTGTGGTCGTGATCACCACGTGGACTGGTGTCGACTACCTGGTGAAGGGCCTGCGCGCCCCCGAGAAGACCAATGAGCGATAACCCCGCCGACATCATCGGACTCGCCATCAAGAAGGGTATGACCCTCGGGTGTGCGGAATCGCTCACCGGTGGTCTCGTGGCCTCTGCGCTGGTCGAGGTTCCGGGGGCTTCAGCAGTCTTCAAGGGCTCCATCGTCGCCTATGACCTGATGGTCAAACACGACCTGCTCGGCGTGAGTGCCGCCCTTCTGGCCGAGAAAGGTGCTGTCAACGCCGATGTCGCCATCGCGATGGCGGAGGGGGCGCAGGGCGCCCTCGGCGTTGATTTTGCCGTTGCCACGACCGGTGTTGCCGGCCCTGATCCAGACCCCGTGAGTGGTGCGAAGCCAGGGCTGTTCTTTGTAGCCCTTGCCGGGGGAGAGCTTGGCACGATGGTGCGCGAGGTCCAGGTTGAGGGAGATCGTGCCGATATTCGCTCTGCCGCGCGGCGCGCGGCACTCTTGGCGCTCTATGACGCTTTGGCGATGAGGGAATAAACTGCTGGGCCCGGGAGTTGGCCTGAGTAATGCCACAGCAATTACACAGCATTCCTGGGGGTAATCCGTCAGAAGTTGTGGGTAGTGTTGTCCACATCGAGAATGTAAGAGGAGGTGCACACATGGTTCTGGTTAGACACGAAATAGGCGACGTCCTTCGCGACTTTCGCCAACAAAAGGGTGCAACCCTCCGTCAAATCGCTAGCCGCGCGAATGTTGCGCTTGGCTATTTGAGCGAGGTTGAGCGAGGCCAGAAAGAGGCCTCCAGCGAAATTCTCGCTGCTATTGCCGATGCTCTTGATATGCCGCTGTCCGTGATTATGCACGAAGTTGGCGATCGCCTCGCGATGTTCGAGGAGTTTGTTCCTCGCTCCAGCGTGCCCGACACCTTGCCGGACGAGCTGGTTGCACAGTTTGATTCCGACATGGCGGTTCGCTAGGCACCTCTCGTGACTCACAGCGAGTTCTTCATCGCCGTGGACGATGAGTTCGGACGATTCCAGGGCCGAGCATTGGTGCGCGACCTTGTGATGGATTCCCTCGGCGATCGGACTGCCCAGCAGGCCCTTGAGGCTGGGGTCGCCCCGAAGAGGGTGTGGCTTGCACTTTGTGGGGCTATGCAAGTGCCTCTGGGCCGGCAGCACGGGGTTGGCCTCATTGAGCCTCTTGCCGACACGCCAGGATAATCATTCGAATATTCGTTCGAATAGCGGTACTCTCGTCCACAGTGATAAGGGACGCAGGCTAACTCCACAGCAACAACCTCAACCACCGATGGTGTCTGAGGTTCCGCTTAGGCTCAAGCCCGCTCCCTGCATCATCCGCCTTGTCGAGAGACCCCACACCTTACGGGGTGTGGCGGAGGACGACAGCCGATAGGCAGCCGAGCACTACTGGAAAGAGAGATCGCAATGACAGCATCAACAGATCGCGAGAAAGCCCTAGAAGCGGCACTCGCTCAGATAGATCGACAGTTCGGTAAGGGCTCGGTCATGCGACTGGGTTCGGACGAACGTCCTCCCATCGCCGTTATTCCCACCGGCTCCATCGCTTTGGATGTTGCCTTGGGTGTTGGCGGTTTGCCACGCGGACGCATCATCGAGATTTATGGTCCAGAGTCCTCGGGTAAGACCACGCTGACTCTTCACGCGATTGCCAACGTTCAGGCTCAGGGCGGAATCGCAGCGTTCATCGACGCCGAGCACGCTTTGGACGCCGAATACGCCAAGAACCTGGGCGTCGACATTGACCAGTTGCTGGTCTCTCAACCCGACACGGGTGAACAGGCTCTCGAGATCGCCGACATGCTGGTGCGCTCGGGCTCGGTGGACTTGGTTGTCATCGACTCCGTCGCCGCATTGGTTCCTCGCGCTGAAATTGAAGGCGACATGGGCGACACCCACGTGGGGCTCCAGGCTCGCTTGATGTCTCAGGCACTCCGGAAGCTCACGGGTGGTCTCAACCAAACCGGCACCACCATGATCTTCATCAACCAGCTTCGCGAGAAGATTGGTGTCTTCTTCGGCAGCCCGGAAACGACATCCGGCGGTAAGGCGCTCAAGTTCTACGCCTCTGTTCGCCTAGATATTCGCCGCATTGAAACCTTGAAAGAAGGAACCGAGGCTGTGGGTAACCGCACTCGCGTGAAGGTTGTCAAGAACAAGATGGCCCCGCCCTTCAAGCAGGCCGAATTCGACATTCTCTATGGCACGGGTATTTCCCGCGAGGGTAGCCTGATCGACTTTGGTGTCGAGCACGAGATTGTGAAGAAGTCTGGCGCTTGGTACACCTACGACGGTGACCAGCTGGGACAGGGCAAGGAAAATGCAAGAAGCTACCTGATCCAGAACAAGGAAGTTGCCAACGAAATCGAGCGCAAGATTCTTGCCGCACTGGGTGTCGGTCAGCTGACGGCCGTTCCTCCGGTGGAGGAAGCAGAAGCAGAACCAGTCGCTCCCATCGAGTCACTCGAAGAGAAAATCACCGAACGCCAAGCTCAGGGAGCCTAAAGCGTGAGCATTCCCTTCGCTCACGGGGAACGCGATGCCACCATCATCGCGTTCCCCGTTGAGCGGGTTTCCAGGTCTCCCAGATCAGCCTCTGGCGAGGCTGTGGTGATTTCCCTCACTGCACCAGCGAGCCCTCCTGAGGAGGATGACGATTTGTCCGACACGGCGCGCACCGAGACACCAGCCACCAGTGAGGCGTCTCCGAGCGATCGGGTTCGCCAACGCGCTCGTAATGTTGCGCTTCATGCTTTGGCAACCAGGGGAGTCTCGAAAGTTGAGATTGAGGCGAGGCTGGTCTCCCGCGAGCTGCCGGCGGAGGTCGTTGCCGAACAAATCAGCAGCCTAGAGCGTCAGGGTCTGATTGATGATGCCGAACTGGCGAGCAATCTCGTCGATAAATACGTGCTTCGGCAGGGCCTGGGGCGTCGCGCTGCAGCCGAGAAAATGCGCCAGCGGGGAATTGGCCAGTCTGTTATCGCAGAAGCGCTAGAGGGCATCAGCAACGAAGACGAGAGCTCTCGCCTGCGCGAGGTCGCAGAAGACCGTGCTCGCGCACTCGGTTCGTTGGCTCCCGAGGTCGCTAAGCGCAGACTCGTTGCTTACCTGCAACGGCGAGGATATTCGGGTAACGAAATCTTTAGCGTCGTTGACGAGGTTCTGCGCTGATCGCTTAGTGCTTGGCGAGAGTGGCCATCAGACGCGCAAGGCTCTGAAGTGTTTCGGAGCGCTGGGTCAGATGGTTGAGCGCCATGACTCCCACCATTCCGGTGGCCGGGTCGACAAGTGCCGCTGAACCAGTTGCCCCGGCCTGGCCGATCATTCCCGACATGCGGGATGGTCCTGAGGTGATCATGAGCCCTCGCGCCATGCGGACACCCCCGTCCATCGTGAGAGGCTCGGCGGTCAGGTATTCCTTCCACTGGGGCCCAAAGAGTTCGTCGGACCAGAAGGCCCGAAGAAAGCGAGCCATCTCCTGAGGGGTCGTAACGAGGCCGCCTGCGGCTCCCAGGCTTCCCAGCACGCGGGGGAGGCGCAACACTTCGCTCCCGCGGTGAAGGGGGGCGAGGGAGAAGTAGCGGTCAACATGCGAGGGGGTAAAGACATATGTGCTTTTGAAACCCAGCGACGTGACGACTCGAAGGTTCACCAGTTGCTCGAAAGTCATTCCTGTGGATTCCTGCAGGATTGCACCGAGCAGCGCATAGTTGGTGTTGGAATAGTGGACTTTCTTTCGTGCTCCAGGGGTGAAAAGCCCCGGGTAGTGTTTGGCGATTTCGAGCGCCTGGTCCAATGTCCATGCGCGATCTCGGATGAGAGCCTGGCCAAAGACCGATTTGACGTTCTTTGCCGGAGGCTCGAGAAAGTCCACGATGCCAGACCGGTGGCTCAGGAGATGTTCAACGGTGAGAGCCGGGCTGTGATCGCGGTCTCCGACAACGCACAGTCCGGCCAGAACATCCTCGGGAAGTAATTCGGACACTGGAGTCTCCGGCGCCATCGCACCGCGGTCAAACTCGCGAAGAATCATCGCGATAGTGACGAGTTTTGTCACCCCGGTGACAATCACCGGGAGAGTGGTGTCACCCCAGTCGAGGAGAGGTGAGCCGTCAGAGTCTGTGATGAAGGCACGGGGTCGTGACACACCCGGAGCATCAGCGATTTTGGCAAGAAGTGACGCCACCTTGGGAGGTGGAGCATCGTTATCTGTGGTGAGTGTCATGAGTGGTGTCCCTTGGGGCAAGTCTATGAGCCAGGCAGGCTGTGATGTCGGAGCGTAGAGCTGGATTCTTGGCCCTCGTAGAATGGGGTCCGTGACACTCACTAACGAGACTGAGGCGCGGGCGCAGGCCGCGAAGCTATTTGCCTCGCTCGATGCCGCCCATGGGCGCACCTATGAGGTGCGCACCTTTGGCTGCCAAATGAATGTCCACGATTCCGAGCGGATGTCCGGTTCTCTTGAAGCCGCCGGGTACCTTCAGGCGGATTCTGGCGTCCTGGCTGACGTGGTGGTTATCAACACCTGTGCGGTGCGTGAGAACGCGGATAACAAGCTCTATGGAACCCTCGGGCACCTGGCCTCCCTGAAGCGAGAGCGCCCCGGCATGCAGATTGCTGTGGGCGGCTGCCTTGCCCAGAAGGACAAGTCGACCATTCTTGCGAAGGCACCCTATGTGGATGTCGTCTTTGGGACTCACAACATGGGCTCTCTGCCGGCGCTCCTCGAGCGCTCCCGCCACAACGGCGCTGCGGAAATCGAGATTGTGGAAGCACTGGAGACTTTCCCCTCCACATTGCCCACCAAAAGGGATTCCAGCTATGCCGGCTGGGTCTCTATTTCCGTTGGGTGCAACAACACCTGCACGTTTTGTATTGTTCCAAGCCTTCGGGGCAAAGAAATGGATCGCCGTCCTGGCGAAGTGTTGGCGGAGATTGAGGCGCTCGTGGCGGATGGCGCTATCGAGGTGACTCTGCTGGGCCAGAACGTCAACACGTACGGTGTTGAGTTTGGCGACACACTCGCCTTTGGGAAGCTGTTGCGCGCAGCGGGCAAGATCGAGGGGCTTGAGCGGATTCGTTTCACAAGCCCCCACCCAGCGGCCTTTACCGATGATGTAATCGACGCGATGGCCGAGACGCCCCAAGTGATGCCCCAGCTTCACATGCCGTTGCAGTCGGGCTCGGATCGGATTCTGAAATCGATGCGTCGCAGTTATCGCAGCGAGAAGTTCCTGGGGATTCTTGATCGTGTGCGGGAGAAAATTCCCCACGCTGCCATCACCACGGACATCATTGTTGGCTTCCCGGGAGAGACCGAAGAGGACTTCGAGGGGACCATGGCAGTCGTGGACAAGGCGCGCTTTGCTACAGCCTTCACGTTTCAATACTCAATTCGTGAGGGAACGCCTGCTGCGACCATGCCGGGCCAAGTGCCAAAGGCAGTCGTCCAAGAGCGCTACGAGCGTCTTATGGCCCGGCAGAACCAGATTTCGTGGGAAGAGAACCAGTCGCTGATTGGCACAACCGTGAACCTGCTGGTGGCCAACGACGAGGGCCGCAAGGATGACCAAACCCATCGGCTCTCCGGCCGTGCGGAAGACGGCCGATTGGGCCACTTTTCGATTCCACAGGGCGGCGCAACACCGCGGCCTGGCGATGTTGTCAGCGTCAGGGTGACCGAGGCGAAGCCCTATTTCCTCCTGGCTGATCCGGAGGGTCTCGATGACTACGTGCTTCGCTCGACTCGAGCGGGTGACGCTTGGGATCGCTGGCAGGCGGAGAGCTGTGGAGCGCCGGTGCCCTCGTCATCCGGAGGGCCGACACCAGTGAGTCTTGGAATGCCCTCGCTACCTGTTTCTGGCAACTAGATCGTGTCTCTCGCCCAGTCGACCCCAGATATCGAGGCTCAACCCAGGCCACCGTTGGTGGCCGTCGTGGGCGCCACGGGGACTGGGAAAAGCGCCTTCGCTCTGTCTCTGGCACAAGCGCTGATTGCTTCTGGACGCCCAGCTGAGATTGTGAATGCCGATGCCATGCAGCTCTATCGGGGCATGGATATCGGAACCGCGAAGCTTCCGCTAGACCAGCGCGGCGGAATTCCCCATCACCTTTTCGACCTGTGGGAAGTGACGAAAGAAGCGAGCGTCGCTGATTATCAGACGGTTGCTCGCGCCGCGATTCTGGAAATTCTGAGCCGCGGGGTAATCCCCCTGATGGTGGGGGGATCGGGTCTTTACGTGTCCTCTGTGCTGTATGAATTTGAGTTCCCTGGGACCGATAAAGCACTCCGGGAGTCTCTGGAGGCGAGGTGGGAGGCTGAGGGCCCAGACGCTCTAGTCGAGGAACTGCGGGCTAAAGATCCCCTTGCTGCGGCTGCTATTGACCCGAAGAACGCCCGTCGGGTGATTAGGGCCTTGGAAGTCATAACCCTGACCGGGAAACCCTTTGGCGCTGGGCTCGATGCGGAGCATCGGCCCTGGTATTCGAACACTCTGGTGATGGGGTTGCGCAGCCCGCGAGAGGAGTTAGTGCAGCGTCTTGATGAGCGTGTCACCGGGATGTGGGCGGCGGGGCTAGTGGACGAGGTTCGAGGGCTCATCCCGCAGGGGATCGAGTCGGGTGTCACCGCATCACGAGCTATTGGATACCAACAGTGTCTTGCCTTCATCGCGGGCTCCCTGAGCGAAGCAGACGCTATTGACGAAACGCAGGCGTTGACCCGACGCTATGCCAGACGTCAGGTCTCGTGGTTTGGCAGGAGTGCAGATACCCAGTGGTGGGAATCTGATGATCCAACGGCGGTTACGCAGGCCTTTGCTCTGCTCTCTTCTGCCCGGTAGGAAGCTGGGGCGTAGTCTGTAGGGGTGGCGCAGTCTTCCCTCACCATCACCGTGACCAAAGGTCACGGCACAGCCAATGATTTTGTGTTGTTTCATGACCCGGACGATGCGCTGGGTCTGAGCCCTGCGCAGTATCGCCAGCTTGCTGATCGTCATTGCGGCGTTGGCGGGGATGGGGTAATCCGGGCCGCGCACACTGCCTCCAGCCCCGAGGTTGCCCATCTTCTGAAGGTTGAGCCAGAGGCCACGTGGTTCATGGACTATCGAAATGCCGACGGGTCAGTCTCGGAGATGTGCGGTAACGGTGTTCGGGTCTTCGTTGACTATTTGTTGGCGCAAGGTCTGGTGACGCTGGAAGCTGGCCAAACGCTTCCCATCGCAACACGGGCTGGTGTGGTGGATGTCACCAAATCCCAGAGCGGGCACTACCAAGCGGACATGGGCCGGTGGTCTCTCACTGGAGTGGACCCCACTGTGAAGGCCAGAGGGCTTGATGTGCCAAGACCCTCCCTTGCCATTACCTGCCCTAATCCCCATGTGGTGGTGGCACTTGCTTCAGCCCAAGAGCTCGAGGAACTTGATCTGTCCACCAGGCCAAATCTTGACCCCGAGCCGCCCCACGGTGCCAACATTGAATTTGTTGTTCCCTCTGACCCGCTGGTGGTCGATGGGGTGGGTCATATTCGGATGCGCGTCTTTGAACGCGGCGTTGGTGAAACCCAATCGTGTGGGACCGGAGCGATCGCTGCGGCGCTCGCCACTAGGCACTGGGCCGGGGATCAAGCCCCGCATCATTGGAAGGTTGAGGTTCCCGGAGGAGTGCTCGGGGTTCGTATGTTCCCGACCGAAGAGGGGGAGCACGTGAGCCTCTCGGGACCAGCTGAGCTGGTGTTCACCACCGACGTGACGATTTAGGCTCTGGTCACTCTCAGGATTCTGTAGCCGCGTGAGGTTTCTAACCGCTCGGCGCGAATCTGCGGGATTGCTCCGGAATTTAGCCACTCCAGGAGGGAATCTGCGCCGAGCTTCTTTGCCACCACAAGATAAGCCTCTCCCTCCGGGCTAAGACGCGGCAACCACAGGGCAAGAATCTCGTGCAGGGCCTGCTTTCCCACTCGTATCGGCGGGTTTGACCAGATGAGATCGAAGCTCAGCGCTTCTGGGACATCGTGGGGCTGTGTCACAGTGATGTTAGTGAGGCCGAGGTTCTCAGCATTGTCCCTGGCCACCTGGAGCGCTCGATCGTTCACATCAACGCCAAAAACCGATGCCTCTGGCGCCTCGAGCGCCAGCGCCACGGCGAGGGGCCCCCAACCGCAGCCGATATCAAGAAACGTCCCTGTCGTGGGTGTCACCGGGGCATACTTCAGCAACACTTCAGTTCCCGCATCAAGACCGCCGGGGCTAAAAGTTCCCGACGCTGTTTCGAGGGTCACCTCATGCCCGCGCAAAGTCAGGGTGCGCACCGACGTGCGAAGAGGGCTCTGCGGGTCGGGGGAGAAGTAATGGTCACCGGCCATGGACTAACGCTACTGGTTCACTCAGGGGCACCGTCTAGGCTGGCGTTACATCCACTAAGGGAGAAGTTATGAATTTCGGAACCGCAATTGCTACAGGCTTTCAGAAGTACTCGGACTTCACCGGGAAAGCGTCGCGTTCCGAGTTCTGGTGGTTCAACCTGTTCCTAGTGCTCGTGAGCTTTGGTGCATCGGCTCTGTGGGACGTTCTCGGAGCGGTCTGGTTCTTCGCGACCATCGTTCCCTACCTGGCAGTAGGCGTGCGCCGGCTCCGTGATGCGGGCTTCTCCTGGAAACTGATCTTCATCGGTCTCGCACCCGTTATTGGGACTGTTGTCATGATCGTCCTCTGGACGCAGCCCACCAAGGTTGAAGCGGGCGAGTAAGGCCTAGCCCTTCCAGATTGTCTTGAGGTTCGTGAACTCACGAATACCGGCGGCACCCAGTTCACGACCGAACCCAGAGTCTTTGATGCCCCCAAAGGGCAACTCTGGGTAGGAAATGGTCATGCCGTTGATAAAGACGGCGCCAGCGTCTAGTTCTTTCATGAAGTAGTCGAAGTCATCCTCGCTGGTGCTCCAGAGGGCAGAGCTCAAACCGAAGGTTGTCTGGTTCGCGATGCGAATGGCTTCTTCTTTGCTCTCCACGCGATAGACACTCGCGAGTGGGCCAAAGGCTTCCTCCATGGTGAGTCTCATCTCTGGCGTGATCGCCTCGATGACTGTCGGTGGATAGTAGAAGCCTGGGCCCTCGGGCAGTTCTCCGCCGAGGAGAACCGTGGCGCCCTTGGATTTTGCATCGTCCACCAGGTCGGCAATGTCTTTTTGGCCGTTCTTGGTGGCCAGAGGGCCAACCTGGGTCTCGTCCTTCATGGGGTCGCCCATGATGAGTGCTCCCATTTTCTCCACGAAGAGTGGAACCCACTTGTCGTAAATGTCGGCGTGAACAATGAAGCGCTTGCCCGCGATGCAGGACTGACCGTTGTTGTGGACGCGGGCGGTGACTGCCACAGTTGCTGCCTGCTCTAGATCCGCGGAGGGCATCACGATAAATGCGTCCGAGCCTCCAAGCTCAAGAACAGACTTCTTGACTTGGCGGCCGGCACGCTCTGCCACAGCCCGCCCTGCGGGCTCTGAGCCCGTGAGGGTGACGGCCTTAATCCGCCAGTCATCGATGATGGCGTTCACTTCTTGGGCCGGAATCATGAGGGCGCTGAAGGACCCCTCGGGGAATCCTCCGCGCGTGAAGAGAGCATCGAGATACAGGGCAGACAGGGGAACGTTAGAGGCGTGCTTCAGGATTCCAGCGTTTCCTGCCATCAGAGCCGGTGCGGCAAAGCGCATGACCTGCCACAGCGGGAAGTTCCAGGGCATCACCGCAAGAATGACGCCGAGTGGTTCATAGCGAGACCAGGCGGCAGAAGCGTTGACGGAGCTGGGGTCAGCCAGTGGTTCATCAGCCAGGAAGCGCTCTGCATTCTTGGCGTAGAAGCGCATGTTTTTGACACACTTGAGCGCTTCACCGCGAGCTTGGGTGATGGGCTTGCCCATTTCGCGGACGATCATCGCGGCAAGCTGCTCGACGTCGGCCTCCATAAGATCGGCGGCCTTGTTCATCCAGGCGGCACGTGTGTCATAGGAGGTGCGGCGGAGGACTTCGTAGGCTGCCTGAGCCTTGGCCAGACGCTCCTGAACCTCTGCTGGGGTGTGAGCGAGGAATTCGTCCTCGGTGGCTCCAGTGGCGGGATTTACGACGGCAATCGGCATGGCCAACAACTCTCCTTGGATGACAAACTTCGACTAGCTCCACCATCGTAGTCGTGGTGGTTCGGCACTCCTGCTAAGGGTTTGCGATGAGAGCCCGGGCGGTCGAATCATCGATGATGAGATCGGTGATCAGTTCGGCGTTCAGGGCACCCTTGAGGCTCTGAAGACGCGACTGGCCAGAGAGCACGCAGAGCCGGCGGGGTGTATTGCGAATCACGTCAATTCCCGGCCCGGACGAGCGCAAATTAATCGGAATGTCCTGCCAGCTCCCATCAGCCCTGAAAAACACGGTCGCGACGTCGCCCACGATGCCCTGATTCTCGAGAGACGCCACGTCGGCTTCGCTCAAGTAGCCGCCGGCATAGACCTGAGAGGGAACCTCGGCGAAGATTGAGCCGACGCCAAAGAGAGCGATGTCCATCTTCTTCTGGAGCGCCAGGATTCGAGCCGTGCTCCTCTCCCGCCACAGTGCTGCTTTGGTGTTGGGGTCATCGAAAAACGCCGGAACTGGGAAGTGGGTGACGTGGACGCCAAAAGCCTCTCCGAAGCGACGCAGAATTTCACTGGAGTAGGTGACGCCAGACGTGTGGTCGTTACCCGCCCCATTAAGCTGGACGACCTCAGAGTTGCTCGTCGTTTTCTTAACCAAGTGCCTGCTCACCGCGCTCGTGGTTGACCCCCACGCGATTCCCATCGTCATGTTGGAGGAGAAAAAGTCTCCGAGCATTCGTGCAGCTGTGAGAGCCACCCGCTCGAGCCGGTCGATATGCGACGTGCGTTCTGGAACGGGCACTAGGTATGCCGAAACGCCGTAGCGAGACTTGATTTCCCGTTCAATCCGTTGCGGCGCTTCGGTGGGGGAGGCAACCCTAATGTCCACTATCCCTCGGCTCCTTGCCATATCTAGCAGGCGAGAGACGGACGAGCGTGAAATGTTCAGCTCATCACCGATGGCCTCCATGGTGAGGTCCTGGATGTAGTAGAGCTGCGCAGCTCTCCACGCGTCCCGCAACCGAGCGGTGTCTTTTCCCGTGGGAGCCATGCAGAACAGTCTTGCACGTTTGTGCAGAAAAGTTGCGCCACAATACAGGGGTAGCCCATTGTCGTCTACAACAGGGCAATCTGCAACGAGGCAGCAGGAGAAATTCCTATGGCAGCAGCACGACGAGAGCAGCTCGGATCCGAGCGCCTCGCTCACGTGCGCCGGGACCCTCAGGCTGAAGTGCTCATTATTGGTGGTGGCATCAACGGACTCGCCACGTTCAGGGACCTCGCCCTCCAAGGCGTTCGCGTGCTCTTGGTAGAACGCAACGATTTCTGCTCGGGCGCCTCAGCGGCGTCCTCGCACATGATCCACGGTGGCGTGCGCTATCTCGAGAACGGCGAGCTGCGTCTCGTCAAGGAGTCACTCCAGGAGCGCAACCGTCTTCTCGCGGCGGCGCCCCACTACGTGCGCCCACTCAAGACGACAATCCCGGTCTTCTCGGTTTTCTCCGGTTTATTGGCAGCACCCCTGCGGCTGTTGACCCACACGCAGGGCAAACCGAAAGAGCGCGGTGCTTTTCTCATCAAAGTCGGTCTGATGTTCTATGACACCTTTGGTCGTGACGGTGGTCGGATGCCCCGCCATAGCTTCCTCGGAAAAAAGAAGTCGCTTGCCCAGATGCCCTACTTGCATCCCGATGTGAAGTACACCGCGACCTATTACGACGCTGCGATGGACAATCCCGAGCGGTTGGCGCTCGATGTTCTGCGTGATGGGTTAGACGCGGGACCCCACGCTCGAGCGGCCAACTACCTGTCCGCCGTCGGTTTCACAGGCGACAGTGTCCTGGTTCGCGATGAGATGACCGGCGAAGAATTCCCCATTTCGGCAAACGTTGTGGTCAATGCATCTGGACCGTGGACCGACCTCACCAACGAAGGCCTCGGCATGCCCACCAAGTTCATGGGCGGAACCAAGGGTTCACACATTGTTCTTGACAACCCCGAGTTGTTCGCAGCCTGCGATGGTCGCGAGATTTTTTTTGAGAACAGCGACGGGCGGATTGTGTTGATGTACCCGATCGTGAATCGGGTCTTGGTGGGTACGACAGATATCCCTGTTGACATGCGGGAAGCAGTCGTGTGCACGGACGAGGAGGTCGACTATTTCTTTGATCTCGTCAAGCACGTCTTCCCCGGAATCCACACCGACCACTCCCAAATTGTCTATCGGTATTCGGGTGTTCGGCCCCTACCGGCTAGTGGGGATACGAATCCTGGTTTTGTCTCGAGGGACTACCGGATTGTCCACGGTCGCCTGGGTGAGGGGATACCTGTTCTGTCCCTCGTTGGCGGCAAGTGGACCACGTTCCGGGCTTTGGGCGAGCACCTTGCCGATGAAACTCTGGAAGCGCTTGGCAAGTCCCGCTCCGTTGGCACAGAAGCACTGCCTATTGGCGGGGGTCGAGACTTCCCGGTAACCCAGAGCGGCAAAGCTCAGTGGGCGCGCGAGCACGCTTCGTCCATCAGCCCAGAGCGTGCGGAGCAGTTGCTCCTGCGCTATGGCACTTATGCAGCACGGGTGATCGCGGATCTGGCGGTGTGGGGCGACGAGCCTCTCGAACACCACCCCGGTTATTCGGTGGGGGAAGTTCGTTCGTTGATTGCCCGCGAGTGGGTAGTCACGCTTTCGGATATTGTTCACCGACGCACGAGTCTGGCCTTCAGTGGCCAGCTGAGCCACTCTTTACTCTCTGAGCTTGCCCAGATTATGGCGAGCGAACGCGGGTGGAGTGCCGATGACATCGCGCGTGAAATCATGTCGATCACAGTCGAGGAGGGCAGCTCACAATGGGTCTTGAGCTAAATAACATCAGCCTGGTCGAAGGCGGTGAAAACTGGATCTCTGACGTCACGGTGAACTTTGGCGCCGGCATCAACGTGCTGGTTGGGCCAAACCTCGCGGGCAAGACAACGCTTATGCGCATCATTGCCGGGCTCACCAAGCCCACTACGGGCACCATCACCTTGAACGGTCAGGATATTACTGAGACCAACGTTCGGGACCGCTCGGTCTCGTTCGTGTATCAGCAGTTCATCAACTACCCGGCGTTCTCGGTCTTTGACAACATCGCCTCTCCTTTGAAGGTGTCCTCCGAGAAGCCCAGCAAAGAAGAGATTGCAAGCAGGGTGGAGGAGCTTGCTGAGCTGTTGGGATTGACTCCCTTCCTCAAGCGCAAGCCGAGTGAGCTGTCCGGTGGTCAGCAGCAGCGAGTAGCTATTGCCCGGGCTCTTGCCAGGAAATCTGATTTGGTCCTTCTCGATGAGCCGCTGGCCAACCTCGACTACAAGCTCCGTGAGCAGCTGCGTGAAGAACTGCAAGAAATCTTCTCCACCGCCGATAACGTTGTGCTCTACAGCACCGCTGAGCCCTCTGAAGCCCTCGACTTTGCCACAAAGACTGTGGCAATGTTCCAGGGGCGGGTGGAACAGACGGGCCAAGCTTTGGACCTGTATCGAAATCCTGCAAAGGTCTCGGTCGCTCAGGCGCTCTCCGATCCGCCGATCAATCTCGTGTCCTCTACCGTCTCAGGCTCCGCCGTCTCCTTTGGCGCGACAGCTGTGCCCTTCAAGGACTCGTCGCTGAGCGACGGCCAGAGCTTCACCCTGGGCCTCCAGCCACACCGCATTCACCTGAGTCGGGGTAGTGCTAGTGACGCCGAGTTCACGGGTGCTGTTCAGCTCGCCGAGGTGACAGGCAGCATCACCTATGTCCACCTCACTCTCCCCACTGGCGAATACGTGGTGATCGAACTTGATGGTGCCCACCCAATGGAGCCAGATAGCTCGATCACCGGGTATTTCGCCACCTCAGACCTCTATGGATTTGATGCCGAGAGCGGCGCCACTCTGTTTGTTCCGAAAGTGAGCGTGAAGTAAATGGCTGAGATCGTCCTCGATAACGTCGCCCACAGCTATGACGGCGGCAATACCTACGCCCTCAAGAAGATTGATATGACCTGGGAAGACGGCAAGGCGTATGCCTTGCTTGGTCCCAGCGGTTGCGGCAAGACCACATTGCTCAACATCATGTCGGGCATTGTGAAGCCGTCCCAAGGCCGGATTTATATCGACGGAGTCGATATCACCGACAAGCCGACCGAAGACCGCAATATCGCCCAGGTCTTCCAGTTCCCTGTTCTCTACGACACGATGAGCGTTCGGAAGAACCTGGAGTTCCCTCTCAAGAACCGCAAGATTGCCCCGGACGTTATTGAGAAGCGCGTGGCGGAAATTGCAGAGTTGTTGGGCCTTGAAGATGATCTCGATATCCGACCAGGCAAACTGCGCTCTGATCTTCAGCAGATTGTGAGTCTCGGCCGAGGTCTGGTGCGCAGCGATGTCGCGGCAATCCTCTTCGACGAACCTCTCACCGTGATCGACCAGAACTTCAAGTGGACGCTGCGCAACCGGCTCAAGCGGTTGCACCTGCAGACCGGAGTCACCCTCGTCTATGTCACCCACGACCAAACCGAGGCGCTGACCTTTGCGGACAAGGTCCTGCTGATGAACGCTGGCGAAGTTGTTCAGACGGGTTCGTCGGAAGATCTCTTCCTCGAGCCAAGCCACGAGTTTGCAGGATATTTCATTGGCTCTCCGGGCATGAACTTCCTGGATGTCACCGTCAAAGATTCTGTGGTCACCTTCGAGGGGATGAACCTCGGCACGGCGGATGTGGTTGGCCTACAAGGCTCCTACCGCTTGGGCGTTCGTCCGGAGTTCGTCACCCCTGGCGGCGCCAGTGGACATCAGATGACGGTGCTTCGTGTCGAAAACCGCGGTGGTTACCAGCTCATCAAGCTTGGCCTTGGCTCGCAGACGTTGCTCTCCAAGGTTGAGTCCGATGTCTCGGTCCGTGAAGGTGATAAAGCCACCTTCACCTTCGTGCCAGAGCGCACGTTCCTCTTTGAGCACAAAGTCATGTGCGCCAGGGTCCAGCCAGCAGGGAAAGGGCGATAAGTCATGCTGAGCAAGAGAAAGAACAACAAGGCCTGGTTCCTGGTTCTGCCAGTGGTGCTGGTAGTGGCCTTCACCGCAATCATTCCGCTGATGACGGTGGCGAACTACTCCGTGCAGGACGTATTGAGCCCGGCAAACCGTCTCTACATGGGACTCGATTTCTTCAGGGCCATCGCAACGGACCCAGCCATCATCGCTGCGTTCCAGAGAAATCTGATCTTCTCGACACAGATTCTGCTGATTGAGATTCCACTGGGCATCTTCATCGCTCGTTTGATGCCACGGGAAGGCTGGAAAGCCGCCGCTGCCCTCGTGATTGTGGCAATCCCGCTGATCATCCCCTGGAACGTTGTCGGAATTACCTGGCGTATTTTGGCAAGGCCCGACGTTGGACTCCTCGGCGTCACCGTCAACCAGTTCAGGCCTTTCGACATCGGAAACACCCCGGCTGACGCTTGGGTCACGATGGTCGCGATGGATGTGTGGCACTGGACGCCGCTGGTGACACTGCTGGTATACGCCGGTCTTCGCTCGATTCCGCAGGCTTACTATCAGGCTGCCGCAATCGACGCGGCATCGCCGTGGTCGGTGTTCAGATTCGTTGAGCTTCCCAAGCTGCGTCGGGTGCTCATGATCGCGATTCTGCTGCGTTTCATGGACTCGTTCATGATCTACGCCGAGCCCTACATCCTCACCGGCGGTGGTCCTGGCACGTCGACTGAGGTCATGAGTATTTTGCTCTCGGTGCTTGCGCTTATTCAGTTCGATTTGGGCAAGTCGGCAGCGTTCTCGCTGATCTACTTCCTGATCATCCAGGTCTTCTCGTTCATCTTCTTCACGGTGCTGACTCTCGACGAACGTCCCGGTGCCACCAAGAAGACCAAGAGGACGGTTATTCACAAGCGAGACGATGCCGTCGATGATGTCGCTACCGTGGAAGGAGGTCGGTCATGACCACCACGAACATTCCCGTGATTCAGGGCCCGATGAGGGGCTCCTACTTCGACTGGAGAAGCTGGCTTTTCTGGTTCATCATGGCGATCTGGTCCATCCCACTGCTGTGGTTGGTATCGATGTCCTTGCGCTTCAACGAGGACATCCTGGCCAAGTTCGAAGTCATTCCTTCCCGAATTTCCTTCCGGGGCTATACGGATTTCTTCTCGGATCCGCTGTGGGTGGGATCGTTTATCAACTCGATTAGCTACACGACTATCAACATGGTTCTCTCGGTCGCAGTGGCCCTGCCCGCGGCGTATGCGTTCAGCCGCTACACGTTCTCGGGGGATAAGCACCTTTTCTTCTGGCTACTGACAAACCGCATGGCGCCAGCTGCAGTGTTTGCACTGCCGTTTTTCCAGATGTATCAGGCCGTGGGATTGTTCGACACCACCTACGCGGTAGCGCTCGCGCACATGCTCTTCAACGTGCCCCTCGCGGTATGGATTTTGGAAGGGTTCATGTCCGGAGTGCCGAAGCAGCTCGATGAAATCGCAGAGATCGATGGCTACAAGTTCGGTCGTTTCTTTGTGATGATCTTTATCCCCATGATTCGTGCGGGAATTGGCGTGACGATGTTCTTCACCTTCATGTTCAGCTGGGTGGAGTTACTCATCTCAAAAACCCTCACAGGCCCTCGGGCGATGCCGCTGGCGGTGCAGATGTCGACGACGTCGACCGCTGCCGGTCTGGACTGGGCGCTGCTCTCGGCTGCGGGCGTGATCGCCATTGTGCCCGGAGTCATCGTCATCTGGTTTGTCCGCAATTACATCGCCAAGGGCTTCGCGTTAGGACGGGTGTAGCCATGTTTGATTTCATGTACTGGACGATTCCGGTGGCCATCATTTTTGTGCTGGTCTTCCTCATGATTGCCGGAATGACGATCTGGGGTCACTTCAGCCCCCCTCACCGCCGCACGGGCTTCTTGGGCATTGTGAGCGACCGTGGGGAGCGCCTCTATATCGCGCTGATTGCGTTTGCGCTGATTATGGTGGTGTCCTTTGGCATCGTCGGCACCAATCCCTGGGTATTCACCGCCATTGGCGCAACTGTCGGCGCGGTGATTTTGAAATGGGGATGAGTTTAGATTTGGCCAGCCCGCTTGGGATCTGGTCAAAGGGAGACACGGCGAAGCCGGATCTCCCAATACCAACGCCAGCTAGCAGAGGTGTTGCCAGCTGGCAATTGACGAAAGGTAAAAAATGAGCGCAAGAAACGTCCTGTTACGGACGCGGAATGTCCTCGCCCTTTCGACGGCAACCCTCCTCGTCGCCTCGGCATGTGCCGGCGCGACTGGAGGGGCTGGTGAGAGCGATGTACCCGCTCTCGAAGGCACCGCCGAAGAAAAGGCAGCTCAGTACATCGACCTCTATTTCCAGGAGAGCACGCTCACCCGGGACGAGCAGATGGCAGAGCTGATGTGGTTCATCGAGGCAGCAGAGCCCTTCCAAGGGCTGGATGTGAACGTTCTCTCTGAGAGCATTCCTACCCACACCTACGAGTCTGAAGTTCTCGCTGCGGTCTTCTCAGACCTCACGGGAATCAACCTGACTCACTCCTTGATGGGTGAAGGTGAAGTTATGGAGATCATCTCGACTGAGATCCAGACTCGCACCTCGGTGTATGACGGCTTTGTGAACGACACCGACTCCATCGGTGGTCACCAGCGTGGTGACTACATCTACCCGATTTCGACTCTGTTGGACTCCTCTCCGACCCTCCCGACTCTTGACCTCGATGACTTCATCGGCTTGAGCTTCGGTACCGGTTCGGATGGTGTCGTCTACCAGATGCCCGACCAGCAGTTCGCGAACCTTTACTGGTTCCGTTACGACTGGTTCTCGAACCCTGAAATTCAGGCACAATTCGAGGAAATCTACGGTTACCCGCTCGGTGTTCCTGTCAACTGGTCAGCGTATGAGGACATTGCTGTCTTCTTCTCGACCCAGGTGAACGGTGATGGAACCATCGACGGCGAGAAGGTCTATGGTCACATGGACTACGGTGCGAAGCACTTCTCGCTCGGATGGCGCTTCACTGACGCATGGCTGTCGATGGCTGGAAACGGTGACACCGTCTTCCACCCTGAGACCGGAGACCGCACTCCTAACGGTATTCCCGTTGACGAGTGGGGTATTCGTGTCGAGAACTGTTCCCCCGTGGGTTCTTCTGTAACCCGTGGTGGTGACACCAACGCTCCTGCTTCGGTTTACGCCGTGCAGAAGTACCTCGACTGGTTCGAATTCGCACCTCCCGGATCACAGAACATCAACTTTGATGAGTCTGCGACCGTCGTGGGTGAGGGTGCAACCGCTCAGCAGATGTTCTGGTACACAGTGTTCACCAGAGCAACTATTGACTCGCCTGCTATGTCCGACGCTGACGGCAATGCCGTGTGGCGTATGGCTCCTAGCCCCCACGGCGCATACTGGCAAGAAGGACACAAGCTGGGTTACCAGGACGCAGGTTCCTGGACCTTCATGAACCACGCAGACCCCGAGAAGCGGGATGCTGCATGGCTCTATGCACAGTTTGTGACCTCCAAGACAGTGGACGTTGCGAAGTCGATTCAGGGACTCACGTTTATCCGTGACTCGACGATCAACCACCAGTTCTTCACCGACAACGCAGCCGATTACGGTGGGTTGGTGGAGTTCTACCGGTCACCTGACCGCGTGAACTGGACCCCAACAGGAACCAACGTTCCTGACTACCCCTCGATGTCTGCGCTCTGGTGGCAGGCAATCGGCTCCGCCGCAGCTGGTGAAGTAACCGCTCAGGAAGCTATGGATCAACTGGCCGCAGGCCAGGACGAGATCATGCAGCGTCTTGAAGCGGCTGGCGTCCACAGCGAATGTGGTGTGAAGCTGAACGAGGAACGCGACGCCCAGTACTGGCTTGACCAGCCTGGTGCTCCGTACCCCAAGTTGGCTAACGAAAAGCCCGCTGCAAAGACCCAAACCTACGATGACATCGTAGCTGCGTGGTTCCGCGGCGAGTCCGTTATCCAGGAGTAACTAGCTAGTTACGAAGACTGGTGGCCGGGGGCGCAAGCCCTCGGCCACCAGCCCTTAACGAGAGGATGGTCCCATGGATACTGTGAGCTCAGCCCGCGTAGGGCTCGCTGATGGCACGCAGATGCCCGTTCTTGGCCTTGGCGTCTATAAGGTCGATAACGATGTGGTGGCAGGCCTTGTGCGCCATGCTCTGTCCGTGGGGTATCGCTTGATTGACACGGCCTCGATGTATGAGAACGAGGAGGGTGTGGGGAAGGCAATCGCGGCGAGCCCTGTTCCCCGCAGCGAGATTCAGATTGCCACCAAGTTTTGGATGAATGACCTCGGCTATGAGAACACCCTGAAAGCCTGCACCACTAGCCTTGTGAGGCTGGGGCTTGAGTATCTAGACCTCTACATGATTCACTGGCCAGCACCCGAACGGGGGCTTTATGTCGAGTCGTGGCGCGCGATGGAGAAACTCAAAGCCGATGGCTTGGTGCGCTCGATTGGCGTGTGTAATTTCCACGCGGAACATCTTGAGCGCATTGCCGAGAATTCTGATGAACGTCCGGTCATGAACCAGGTGGAACTGCATCCCTGGCTCACCCAGGAGCCGCTTGTTAACTATCACCAGGGCCACGGAATCATCACGCAGGCCTGGTCACCGCTAGCGCGGGGGCAGGTGTTGGAAGACGCCACTCTCATCTCTCTCGCATCGGAGTATGGCCTAAGCGTCGCCCAATTGGTGCTTCGCTGGCACCTGCAACGGGGCATAACGGTGATTCCGAAATCTAACTCCACCGCTCGAATCACCGAGAACGCAGACGTTTTCGGCTTCACATTGGCTGATGAGCACTTGTCGCTGATATCCGGGCTGAACAAGAACTACCGCACGGGCGTCGACCCGAACGACCGGAACTGAGTAAGTGCTCACATGTGCACACTATGAGACTCTCGAGGGCAAGAAAAGATATTCAGAAACTGTGTAGTGTATCTCTGTTGTCGGCTACGAAGCTAACGTCGAGGGAGTAATCACAGTGGATTCATCCCCTGAATCGCGCGGGTCCAACGCGTACGTGTCGTTGCGAGGCGTGTCCAAGTCTTTTGATGATGTGCGCGCGGTTGTCGATCTTGACCTTGATATTGCCTCTGGGGAATTCTTCTCGATGCTCGGGCCCTCGGGGTCTGGGAAAACCACGGTCTTGCGGCTCATTGCCGGGTTCGAGACGGTCAGCTCCGGCGTGATCTCGATTGATGGCGAGGACATCACCACACTCGCCCCCTTTGACCGCACGGTGAACACTGTCTTCCAGGATTACGCCCTCTTCCCACACATGACGATTCAGGACAACGTGGAGTACGGGTTGCGGACCCGGAAGGTCCCTAAGCCCGAGCGCGCTACACAGGCCGCCGAGGCGATTGATCGAGTCAAGCTGTCGCACCTTGCCGGCCGCTTTCCGCATCAGCTCTCGGGTGGCCAGCGCCAGCGCATCGCTCTGGCCAGAGCCCTGGTTCTTCGCCCCAAGGTTCTCCTGCTCGATGAGCCATTGGGCGCGCTCGACAAGCAGTTGCGCGAAGAGATGCAGGTTGAGCTCAAGTCGATTCAGCGCGAAGCCGGCATCACCTTCATCTTTGTGACTCACGACCAAGAGGAAGCGATGCGAATGAGCGATCGCATCGCGGTCTTCAACGCTGGTCGTATCGAGCAACTGGGGACGCCTCACGAGGTCTATGAAAGGCCAGCCACCGCTTTTGTCGCTGGCTTCCTAGGCGTTTCCAACCTCATCTCTGGCGAGAAAGCGCAGGCTATTGTCGGCCGCGGCGACCTGGTCAACATCCGACCCGAGCGCATTCGTCTGGCAGGAGCCGGTGCTAAGCCGGGCAAAGACGAGATGGCCTCAGCGGGTGTGGTCATCGAGGTTGCCTACACGGGCGCCAACACGATTTCTATCGTCGAAACGACCGGGGGAGTCCGGCTCATCTCGACGAAGCTCAATGAAGAGTTACCGGGAGCAGGCGAGAGCTTTGCGATCGGCGACAAGGTTGTTGCGCTGTGGCGAAGTGACCACATCGCAACAATTCCCCACTAGAACTGGCGAAAGCCAGGTGAAAGGAAACTGATGAGAGGCAAGAAGCTAGCATTTGCAGCACTCTTCGCCGCGTCAGCCGTCGTTCTGAGCTCTTGCGCAGGCGGCGAGTTGACGCTCGACGTTCCCGACGTCCCCATGCACGAAGAAATGGGCGCGTTCGAGGGCGAACTGAACATTGTTAACTGGTCGGGCTTCGTGGAGCCCGCATGGACTGACCAGTTCACTGCCGACACCGGCTGTGTGGTCAACCCCCGTGTTGCTGGTACTTCCGATGAGATGGTGACTTTGATGCGCACCGGCGAGTACGACATTGTGTCGGCCTCGGGTGACGCAGCGCTTCGCTTGATCGTCGGTGGCGACGTGCAGCCACTCAACGTTGAGTTGATTCCTAACTTCAGTGACGACATTGCTGAGGGCATGAAGGGTCAGATCTATGACACCGTCAACGGCAAGCCTTATGGTGTGCCGATTGGTCGTGGCGCCAACCTTCTGCAGTACAACGAGGACGTCACTGGTGGCGCTCCCGAGAGCTGGGATGTTGTGTGGGAGTCCGACAGCCCCTACGCCGGCAAGATCACCGCGTATGACGCACCGATCTACATCGCTGACGCTGCTGTCTACCTGATGTACCACAACCCTGAGCTCGGGATCGAAAACCCCTACGCTCTGGACGAGACCCAGCTTGCCGCTGCGGTGGATCTGCTCAAGCAGCAGAACGCCATCATCGGTGAGTACTGGTCAGACCCTGTGGCTCAGATCACCTCCTTCGTCGGTGGCAACACCGTTGTGGGCACCTCGTGGGAAGTTCTGCGTAAGTTCGCAGCAAGCGAGAACCTGAAGACCACCCTCCCCGTTGAGGGCTCGACTGGTTGGTACGACGCATGGTTGGTCAGCTCGACCACTCCTAACGTCAACTGTGCTTACGCATGGATGGACTACACCAGCCGCGCTGACGTGAATGGCGCTATCGCCATGAACTTCGGCATGGCACCTGCCAACATCGCTTTCTGTGCCACCAGCGCAGAGGCACAGGCTCACTGTGATGAGTTCGCAGCCGAGGACGAGGAGTTCTTCTCCAAGATCTGGCCATGGACCACCCCCATTGAGCAGTGCATCGATGGACGCACCGACGTCAAGTGCACCAGTTTCCAAGACTGGACCGACGCTTGGCTGACTGTTAAGGGCTAAAACCCTTATCCGGGCGGTGGGCTCACACTGAGCCTGCCGCCCGGCCCTTCGGGGCCACCGAATCTGTTACTCAGGAGCGCGCATGAGCACGGTTGACCAGGGGTCACCACGGACATCGTCTGTGGGCACCGAGGGAACCAAGCGCGCGTCCACCTATCTTTTTCAGCGCTCCAGGGTCCGACTCATTGCCCTGTTGGCCCTCCCGATGACGTGGCTGGTTGGCGTCTATATCGTTTCTTTGTTTTTGTTGTTGGTCACCGCGTTCTGGGTCATCAACCCCTTTACCTCTCGGGTGAGCCCTGGTTTCACCCTCGATAACTTCGTCAGCATCATCGCCGTTCCCGCCTATCTCTCCACGTCGCTGCGCACGCTGGGGATGGCGCTCGCGGTGACGGCGATCTCGGTTGTTTTTGCCGTGCCACTGGGGATTTACATGGCCAAGTTGGCGTCTCCGCTGATGCGGAACCTTTTGGCGGTGGCGATCACCCTGCCACTCTGGGCTGGTTACCTCGTCAAGATTCTCGCAATGCGCCTCGTCTTTACCGAGAACGGCTTCATTAACTGGGCACTAGGGCCATTGGGTGTTCAAAGTCCTGGGTTCAATATCTGGGTGGCGATCATTACGCTGACCTATCTGTGGTTCCCCTATATGGCCCTCCCTGTCTTCACCGCCATCCGTCAAATCCCCAACAACCTGTTTGATGCCTCGGCAGACATGGGTGCCAAATCCTTTGTGACCATCACTCGAGTGGTCATCCCGCTGATTATTCCGGCCATCATCGCCGGTTCGGTGTTCACTTTCTCTCTCAGCCTCGGCGACTATCTGGCGGCCCGGTTCACCGGCGGCGCGACACAGATGATTGGAAGCATCATCGCGTCCAACATCAACTTAAACCCGCCAGTGGCTGCGGCCTTCTCGATGGTGCCGATTGCCTTTGTGGTCATGTATCTCATGGTCGCTAGGCGCACCGGCTCGCTGGAGAGGATGTAGTTATGCTCCAGATGTCGCGCATCGCAAAGTGGGGCCTGGGGTCCATCGTGATTGGCGTCCTGTTGTTCATGTATGTCCCTCTGCTCGTGGTGATTCTCAATAGTTTCAACACAGCGCAGTTGTCGTCCTGGCCCATACAAGAGTTCTCGGTCAAATGGTGGCTATTCGCTGTGGATTACGAACCCATTCGGCTGGCACTTCTCAACTCTGTGATTGTTGCCTCCGCAGCAATGGTGATTGCCTCGATTCTTGGCACCTTGGTTGCCTTCGCCCTGAATCGCTATGACTTCTTTGGGCGCTCGACCATCAACCTTTTGGTTGTTCTTCCGATTGCGCTTCCCGGTGTCGTCACCGGTGTGGCGTTTTCCAACACGTATTCAAACTTCCTCAGCCCTCTTGGGATCAGTATTGGCTACTTCGGCCTGATTGTGTCCCACGCGACGTTCTGCATCGTGATGGTGTTCAACAATGTGTTCGCAAGACTCAAGCGTATGAACCCGAGCCTCGAAGAGGCCTCGATGGATCTTGGGGCTGGCCTCTTTGAGACTTTCCGTTTGGTGACCTTCCCGCAGTTCCGTTCCTCCTTCATTGCTGGCGCTTTGCTTGCCTTTGCGTTGAGTTTTGACGAGGTCTACGTCACCATCTTCACTGCTCCGCCTGGCGTCGATACTTTGCCGCTGTGGATTCTGAAAGAAATGGCGAGGCCCAACCAAGCCAGTGTGGTGAACGTGGTCGCGACCGTGGTGATTCTCCTCTCGCTTATCCCGGTCTATATTTCGCAGCGCCTGTCTCGCACCGACGAACAGCGCTAAGAAAGAATCACGTCGCTGTCGGAGGCCCTCGCTAGCCTGGGGTTAACGAGGAAAAGGCGGGTCCGCAATGTCGTCATGGATTGTCAAGATTCCAGGCTCCCCAGATATGGCTGCTGACACAGCGATGCTGGCCGAGTTGGCTGCTACCCGCACGATCACGAGGGAAACCCCCGTGGTTGATGTGGCAACGGGGAACGAATTCCCCGCGCACATGATTCCTGGTGTCTTCTCGCCCAAAAACTGGGCGGTCGCGCTGGTGCTCTCGATTCTGGTGGGATATCTCGGTGTTGACCGCTTTTATCTGGGCAGTGGCGGTTTGGGATTTCTAAAGCTCGTCAGTGTTGGGGGTGCTGGGCTGTGGTGGCTTATTGACATCGTGCTCCTTGCGACCAAGACCGCCAATGATGGGCGCAAACGCCCGGTTGCCTAGATTCCCAGCGGGCTTGGTCCCCTCAGGCGTACGCTGGGACTCCTATGACCACTAATTCGGGCGCACCCAGGGAAGACGTTGATCGTATTCTCTCGGCGGCAGAGGACGAGTCTGCTCCCGTCACTGTCTTTAGCGGGTCTTCTGGTCGCTCGGTGAGCCCGTTTTCTGGTGTCACCCGCGGTGACATGGACTTGGAGGAGAGGCAAGCTCTTCGGAGGGTTGCGAGCCTCTCTACCGAAATTGAGGACGTTACCGAGGTTGAATACCGGCAACTACGTCTCGAAAAGGTTGTTCTCATCGGTGTGTATAGCCAAGGGACAGTCATTGATGCCGAGAATTCGCTGCGGGAGTTGGCGGCACTGTGTGAAACAGCGGGTGCTCAGGTTCTCGATGGCCTACTCCAGCGCCTGCCTCACCCCGATGCCGCCACATACCTCGGCAAGGGCAAGGCCCAGGAGCTGAAGGAGCTCATCGCAGAGCTTGGTGCCGACACCGTCGTTGCCGACACCGAACTGGCCCCCTCCCAACGCCGCGCGCTGGAGGATGTGGTCAAGATCAAGGTGATCGATCGAACCGCGGTCATCCTCGATATCTTTTCCCAGCACGCCAAGACTCGCGAGGGCAAAGCACAGGTGGAGTTGGCTCAACTTCAGTACCTTCTGCCAAGACTGCGTGGTTGGGGTGAATCGATGAGCCGCCAGGCTGGTGGTCAAGTCGGTGGCGCAAGCGCCGGTATGGGAAGCCGTGGTCCCGGTGAAACGAAAATCGAGCTCGATCGTCGTCGCATTAACACCCGCATGGCCAGGCTTCGCAAGCAAATAGCGTCTTTTGGCCCATCCAGGGAAACTAAGCGTCAGCAGCGCAAACGTACGGGTATCCCGAACGTCGCCATCGCTGGCTATACGAACGCCGGGAAGTCATCGCTGCTCAACCGCATTACCCGAGCGGGTGTGCTCGTTGAAGACGCGTTGTTTGCCACCCTCGATGCGACCGTGCGCAAGGCGACCTCGCCCTCGGGAACACAGTTCACCTTGACCGACACGGTGGGATTTGTTCGACAGCTGCCCCACCAATTGGTGGAGGCGTTCCGATCCACGTTGGAAGAGGTGGGCCAAGCCGATGTCATCGTCCACGTGGTGGACGCTGCCCATCCAGACCCCGGCGCCCAGTTGGCCACCGTTCGTGATGTCATTTCAGACGTGGGAGCCTCCAACGTTCCAGAGATTGTCGTGTTCAACAAGGCTGATCTCGTCGATGGCGGTGTGAGCATGCAATTGCGTGGTCTGCAGCCAGAGGCGCTGTTTGTCTCTGCCAAGACAGGGGAAGGTATTGACCTCCTGATGGCAAGGATTGATGAGTTACTGCCCCATCCCACCGTGCCGGCACACATCATGGTCCCTTTTGACCGGGGTGATGTTGTTGCCAGGCTGCACGATGTCGCGGTTATCAAGGAGACGTCCTACACCGAGCACGGCACGCAGATGCGAGTCCTGGTGGAGCCAGCGATGCTCGATGAACTGCAGGAGTTCGCGCTGCCGAACTAGTGGTTCAGGGTCGCAAGGACTGCGCTGCCCACAATTCCCGCATTATTGAACAGCTCCGCGGGTTTGATCGGAGTGTTGATGTGGATGTGGGGGAAAAACTCTTCGTGCTCTGTGGACACTCCACCGCCAATGACAAACAAGTCGGGGGAGAAGAGCATCTCGAGGTGACTGAAATAGCGGGTTAGTCGCCCGCCCCACTCCTCAAAGCTCAGGCCCTCACGCTCTCTAGCGGCGTTGGAAGCCCCGCGTTCAGCGTCTGCGCCATCAATCTGTAGGTGCCCAAGCTCTGCGTTCGGGACCAAGACACCATCGGAAATGACTGCTGTGCCGATCCCCGTGCCGAGTGTCACCACGATGACAAGACCCGCCACATTCCGCGCGGCGCCCAGGCGGGCTTCGGCGAAGCCTGCTGCATCGGCGTCGTTAATGAAGTGGACCTCTCGGTCCAGCGAATCTGCAAACAGCCGCTCAGCAGGAAATCCAATCCACTGTGCTGACACGTTCGCCGCGGACATGGTGACTCCGTGGCGCACGACTGCTGGGAAACAGACTCCTATGAGTTCATCTCTGGAGGAATCAAGATCCTTCAGGATCTGCTCCACCGTGGCGAGAATGTCGCCGGGGTGGCCACCGGGCGGGGTGGGGTATTTGATGCGCTCGCTCAAGAGCTCACCGGTGCTGATGTTTACACGAGCGCCTTTGATGCCACTGCCCCCGATGTCGATTCCAATCGCAGTGGTCATGGCAGTGTCAGAATCTCTGCGCCGGTCTCGGTGACGACCAGAGTGTGCTCAAACTGGGCGGAGAGTGACTTGTCCTTGGTGGTCACAGTCCAGCCATCTACCCACATATCCCAGTGAATTGTGCCAAGTGTAAGCATCGGTTCAATGGTGAAGACCATGCCAGGCACCATGAGCTGGTCGAACTGGGGTGAGGCGTCATAGTGGGGGATGATCAGGCCGGAGTGAAAAGATCGGCCAACACCGTGTCCGGTGAAATCACGAACCACGCCGTAGTCAAAACGCGATGCATACGCCTCGATGGCGCGGCCAATTACATTGATGTGCCGGCCGGGTGCGACCGACATGATTGCGCGCCTGAGGGCCTCCTCAGTGCGCTCCACCAGCAGCTGGGCTTCTTCGCTGGTCTCTCCGGCAATGAAGGTTTTGTTGAGGTCGCCGTGCATGCCATCGAGGAAAGCCGTGATGTCGATATTGACGATGTCGCCCTCGGCAATGACCGTGTTGTCAGGAATTCCATGACAAATCGTTTCGTTAATCGAGGTGCAGCAGGACTTGGGGTAACCGCGGTAGCCCAGCGTTGACGGGTACGCGCCATGGCTGATGACGAAGTCGTGGGCAATGGCGTCCAACTCATCGGTGGTCACTCCCGGCGCGATAGCTGCTCCTACGGCCTCTACTGCGCCCGCAGCAATCTTTCCCGCCAGACGGATGCGCTCGATCTCTTCTGCGGAGTACACGTCGTCGCCAACATGGTCGGCGGGCGCCCGCTTGCCCACATATTCAGGCCGGACGATAGAGTCGGGGACATGTCGTGGGGGGCTCATGACTCCAGGGGTCAGGTTTCCTGTGGAATCTCGAGGCACAAAGCAAGTCTAAACGGGAGAGCAGCGTGGCAGAGCCAGAACAGTGGTGGTACAACCACAAAACCGGCCAGGTGGAACAAGGCCGGCAGTCACTGGGCCTGCATCGCGATGGGCCCTTTGGCTCCGCAGAGGAAGCTGCTCGAGCACCCGAGATCGCCCGTGAGCGATCCCGCGAATGGGAGCACGAGGAGAACGCTTAGTCGTCGGTGAAGGAGTGCTCATCAGCGGGGAAAGATCCCGCCGTGACGTCATCGCGCCACTTACCTACTGAATCGAAGAGGGTGTCCTCAAGGTTTGCGTATTGCTTCACAAAGCGAGGAATTCGCGTGGTGTTGAGCCCCAGCAGGTCTGTCCAGACAAGAATCTGGCCGTCCGTGTCGGGGCCAGCGCCAATTCCGATGGTCGGAATGCCCAGAGCCTCGGTGACCTCCTTGGCAACTTCCCGGGGGACCATCTCCAGCACCACAGCAAAAGCCCCCGCTGCTTCGACAGCGAGAGCATCACGAATCAGGGCGTCCTTGCCAGCACCGCGTCCTTGAACGACGTGTCCGCCGAGTCCGTGTTCAGATTGGGGCGTGTAGCCGATGTGGCCCATCACGGGGATACCCGCGCCGACCAGACGCTCAATTTGAGCTACCGAGCGCACACCGCCCTCGAGCTTCACGGCGTGAACACCCGTTTCCTTCATGAAGCGCACGGCGGTACGCAGCGCATCATCAGCTCCGCCCTCATAAGACCCAAAGGGTAGATCAGCGACTACCAGGGCTCGCTTGGCGGCCCTCGCCACACCCCTACACAGCGGAATCAGTTCATCCACGGTCACTGGAACCGTGGTGTCATAGCCAAATACGGCGTTTCCTGCTGAATCGCCGATCAGCAGGAAATCAATTCCCGCTCGGTCAAAGATGCCGGCGCTCAGAAAGTCATAGCTGGTGAGTCCAGTAATCCGCACGCCCTCAGCTTTGGCTTTGGCAAAATGGCGAACCCTGACTCGTTTTGGTGCCTCAGACATGCAGAAAGCCTAGTGGGGTCTGTCAGTTCCCGTAATTTTCTGGGTGACGGGCAACCGTCGGTCACGACCAAAGGCCACGCTCGAGATTCTGGGGCCCAGAGCGCCCTGGCGGCGTTTCCACTCGGCACGGCCGACCATCGCCACGATGTCCCTCACGATGTCTTTCTGGAAGCCGCGGGCAACGATTTGTGGTTCATCGAGGCCCTCAACGATGAGGAGGTCCAGGATTTCATCGAGAATCTCGTAGTCGGGAAGGCTGTCCTGGTCGGTTTGGCCTGGTCGTAGTTCGGCACTCGGTGGTTTCTCGATGGAGTTGGGCGGGATGGGCGGTGTTGAGCCGCTCTTCACCGCCTCCTCGTTGCGCCACTGGGCAAGCGCCCACACCATGGTTTTTGGCACGTCCTTGAGTGGGGCATAGCCTCCCACGGCGTCGCCGTAGATTGTGGAATACCCGACAGCAAGCTCAGACTTGTTCCCTGTGGTCAGCACAAGCTGTCCTTCGGCGTTGGAGAGGGCCATCAGCAGCACGCCTCGGGCACGGGCTTGAACATTCTCCGCTGCCAGGCCAGTGAGACCCAGCTGCTGGTCAAAGGGTGCCACGAGACCGGCAATGGGCTCGATTCGGTAGTTGAGCCCAATCCGCTGCGCTAAGTCGGCGGCATCGTCCTTAGAGTGAACGCTCGAGTGGACGCTTGGCATGCTGACGCCAAAGACCTTGTCTGCACCGAGCGCATCCGCCGCAATTGCCGCGCACACCGCTGAGTCAATACCTCCGGAGAGCCCCAACAGGACGCCCGGGAACCCGTTTTTGGTCACGTAGTCCCTGGTTCCTGTGACGAGGGCCTTCCAGATCACCGCGAGTTCGGCCATGTCCTCGCTGGGTCGCTCTGCCAGTGCGGTCTTTGATGCGATTCTGGCGCCCTCGAGAGCGATTCGAATGGTGTCTGCGGGGAGCGCGGCTTCGCGGACGCTTGCCTGGAGCTCGAGGTCGACAACAATCAGGTCTTCGTCGAAACGAGCTCCGGTCGCAACGCGTTCGCCGCCAGGAGTGATGACCATGCTGTCACCGTCGAACACGAGATCGTCTTGGCCACCGACCAAGTTCACGTAGCAGACGGTGGTGTTCATCTCACGGGCTCGGGTGGTCACGAGCGGTGCTCGGACCAAATCCTTATCTCTTTCAAAGGGGGAAGCGTTTGGCACCAACAATGCACTTAGTGGGTATCCGGTGAGCGCTGCGACAGGGCCGCTGGTGCGCCACAGGTCCTCGCAGATGACGATTCCCAGGTCCACCCCCGCCACCCGAACAATCAGGCTCTGATTGCCCGGGACGAAGGTTCGAAACTCGTCAAAGACGGCGTAGTTGGGCAGATGATGCTTGGCATAGGTGGCCTGGATTCGTCCACGGTGAAGCACACTGGCGGCATTGTGAGCGCGCGCAGGCTGATGCGGCGCAGTGGGATCGCTGGCTACGGGGTGGGGACCATCGGGGTGTCCCAGAACCACAACGAGGTCACCCATTCCGGCAACATCGAGGAGGCGGGCAAACTCAGTGACATGGCGGCCCGCACTGCTCAAGAAATTGTCACGCAGAGCGAGATCCTCGATGGGATATCCAGTGAGGGCCAACTCGCCGGTGAGGAAGACTTGAGCACCTTGGCTATACGCGCTGGTGGCCAGTTCCAGAAGGCGCTCGCTATTGCCCCGAAGGTCACCCACAATCGGGTTAGTTTGGGCCATAGCCAAGCGAAGACGGGGCATACCGAGTAGCCTAATGCTTAGGAATTACTCCAGTCCGGCGATGCTGTGAGGGAACGATGGACAAACAACGAGACTTTGTGTTGCGCACGATTGAAGAGCGTGGCGTTAAGTTCATTCGACTGTGGTTCACCGATGTTGTCGGCACGCTGAAGATGGTCGCCATCGCCCCCGCCGAGGTTGAAGGCGCCTTCACCGAGGGCCTGGGTATCGACGGCTCGTCGATTGAAGGATTCACTCGCGCGTTTGAGGCCGATGTGCTGGCCCACCCGGACCCCACCACCTTCCAAATTCTCCCGTGGCGGGGCGAAATCGACCCCACTGCGCGCATGTTCTGCGACATTACGACCCCGGATGGCCAACCAGCGGTGTCGGACCCTCGCTATGTGCTCAAGCGCCAGCTGGAAAAAGCTGCAGAGCTGGGATTCACCTTTTACACGCACCCCGAGATTGAGTTTTATCTCCTGAAATCAAGTTCTTATGGACCCAATGGCCCCGAACCCGTTGATTCTGCTGGCTACTTCGACAATGTTCCCGGTGGGACCGCGCACGACTTCCGTCGTCGCGCGGTGCGCATGCTGGAAGACTTGGGTATTTCGGTGGAATTCAGCCATCACGAGGCCG
>JBIIRH010000013.1:0-25836 GCA_044341675.1 Pontimonas sp. | reverse complement strand
CGTTGAAGATGTAGTCCTCGCCAAAGCGTTCGTTCATTTCGGCAATTTCGTCCACCGCGCGGGTGTCAACGCCGTAGAGGATGCCATTACGGAGCGGCGTGAAGTTTTCGTCCATGGGGAGCACATCCGGGCCGATGGCGCTGATACCCAAACCCTTGATCTGATCGGGGGAGACACCCGCGGTCGCAAGCAAAGCCTTGCTGACGTGGGTGACATCGCCCCACCAGGTGGCCTCAGCGTCGTGCTCGGCCCAGCCGGCACGGGGGAAGATGACCTTGTGGGGTTTGACCTTGGTCGCGACTACTTTTCCTTGAGGCGTGACCAGGACACCCTTGCTTTCGTAGGTGCCTACGTCAATGCCCATTAACAGGTCATCTGCCATGGTTTTCTCCCCTGTGAGTTAGCGCGCGGAGTCCCATGTGGCCGGGAACGATGACAGCATCTCAGTCACGAGCTTCTCGAGACCTGCCAGATCGTCCAGTGAACACAGTTCCACGCCGGTGTGGGTGTAACGGGTTGGCCAACACAGGTCAATGGATGGTGTTCCACCATTGACCAGTTGGACATACGACGCATCGGTCAGCAGACCAACCGTCGCGTGACGCTGCAGAGAAAGCTTGGCCTTCGCCGCTGACTTCTCCGTGTGCGCCACAAGACCAGGGTGGGGGATGACACCATTCAGTGTTCCCCGACCGTGGAAGCTGTAGAGGCCCATGACAGGTCCTGCCCCAACCTGGACACCATTCGGCGTGCCCATCTCGGGGGTGTCGCCTGCGGCAACCAGATCGAGAGAGATGGCAGCCACTGGCTTGATCTTCTCTGCAGCCAGTGCTGCACCCCGAAGGTTGAACTCTTCTTGCACGGTGCCCACCAACACGACGTTCACCGCGACGGGGTTCTTGGCAAGGCGTTCGGCCAGGCCCACCAGCACAGCGCAACCGCCACGGTCATCGACGCTGGTGCCGGCAATCCGATTGTTAGCCAGCTTCTCAAAGCGGGGTTCATAGGCCACGTGGTCGCCAATGGCGATGCCGAGATCGGCAACTTCTTGAGCCGTGGTGGCGCCCACATCGATATAGGCCTTGTCGATAGTCGGCACTACATACTTCATAGCCTCTGGTGTGAGGTGGTGAGGGGGAGTGCCCATCACACCGGTGACCAGTGAGCCATTGTGGGCTCGGATTTTGACGACACTGCCAGGCAGTACACGCTCGGGAACACCGCCGAGTCGAACAACTCGGATGAATCCGTTTGGTTCAACCTTGGTGACAATCATGCCGAGCTGGTCGGTGTGGGCAAAGACCATGACGGTCTGGTCGGTGGGCTTGGCCGCTTTGAACCGGGCCATCACGTTGCCAAAGGAATCCACCGTGATGTCCTTGGTGAAAGCACCGAGGTCAGCCTTGATGGCCTCGATCATCGGCTCTTCCCTGCCTGAGGTGGCGATTGTCAGGCAGTACTGTTCTAAACGGGTTTCTAAGCTCACGATTCTTTGGGCGCCTTGTCTTTTTTGGCCTTGAGGCGGCGACGATCGAGGTAGGTGTTGAGCACCATGACCGCGATCAGGACGAAGCCCTGGGCGAGTTGGTAGAAGAACTGGCTGAAACGCAGTGCGTTGAAGCCAGAGGCCACCATCTGAAGAACCACGGTGGCGAGGACCACACCGGTGACGGTACCGAACCCACCGTAGGGGTTTACTCCACCAAGCACGACGATAACGATGGCGAGCAACACATAGGAAGCGCCATAGTCGGGGTTCGCGCTCGCTGAGCGAGAGGCAATGATGAGGCCCGCCAGGGCGGACAGGCCACCGGAGAGCGTGTAGGTCATGTAGAGGACCTTCTTGACGCCAATGGCACTGTAGTTGGCCGCAGTTTCGTTGGCGCCAACCAGCACCGACTGCATGCCAAGACCGGTGCGGTTGATGTAAATGGCAACACCGATTGCTGCGACCAACAGAATCACCATCGGCATCGGCACACCAAAGAGCGACCCATTACCAATGGCCACAAACTCTTCGGGCAGACCGGTGATCGACTGGCCATTACGCAGACCAACGGCAATGCCGTTGTAGAGGGTCAGGGTTGCCAGCGTCGCAAGAATCGGGGTGACCCCGATTCCAGCGATGATGGCGCCATTGGCAAACCCAGCGAGCAGACCCACAAACATTCCAATGAGGATGGAGACCACAATCCAGAAGTAGACGTTGCCTCCGCCTTCGCCGACCTGAGTGACCAGAAGGTAGGACGTGGAGAGTGCTGCCAGGTTAGAGATCGACACCACGGAGAGGTCAATACCTGCTGTCAGCATGGCCAACATGACTCCGAGGGCCAACAGGGCAATCTCGGGGACCTGGAAGGCCATCGAGACGAAGTTCCTGGGTGTCAGGAACAGGTCAGGCGCCAACACGCTAAAGAGCGCGAAGACGAACAGGGCAACAACAATGAGCTGGGTTAGCTTGCGGTCGCTCAGTAAGCGTCTGGTGAGATCCCGGCTGATGTCTTTCATGATTTCTCCTCCGAGACGGTCACGGCCTGTTTCAGGCGGCGCTTGTCAGAAATAGCTTGCGAACACACACCAATCAAGAGCATCAGGCCAATTGCAGCACGCTGCCATGCGCCGTCGACGCCCAGCAGAATCAGGTTGTCCTTGATCAGGTTGATGAGCAGCACACCAAGAATGGTTCCGGTGACGGTTCCATAGCCACCCATGATGCTGGCGCCACCGAGAACAACGGCTGCGATGATTTCCAGCTCAGTGCCAGCAAGGTCATAGGGGTCAGCCTTGCGCTGGAGCGAGATAAACAGCACTCCAGCGACACCGGAGAGCGTGCCGACCAGGATGTAGAGCTGAGCCTTGGCCCAGCGCACGTTCATGCCCATACGACGGGCTGATTCTTCGCTTCCACCGATTGCGAAGATGGTGCGACCGAACATCGTCCGGCGCATCAGGAACGCGATGGCAACGGCAAGAATCAGAACGGGGATGACGAGCACGTGCAAACGCGCCAGCGTGCCCCCGCTGGTCTCGATAGAAATCAGGTCAGCGGTGGCGAACTGGTCAAGGCCGAGTGGAATGTTCGCGAGGAAGGCGGAGCCTACGTAGGTGAGCAGGAAGCCACGGAACATACCCGCGGTTCCGAGAGTTGCAATAAGCGTGGGCAAACCAAAGCCCGCAATCAACAAAGCATTGATACTGCCGAGTATCGCCCCGACAATCGCCGCCAGCACGAGGGGAATCCAGAGGCTGTAAGTGTCAAGGCCATAGGTCTGCATAATCACGACGCTGGTGTAGCCGGCAAAAATACCCACAATCGGGAACGAGATATCAATACCACCGCTCACGAGAACAAGAAGAAGACCGAAGGCAAAGAGAATCTCGATCAGCGAGCTTCGGACCAGGTCGAAGGGGGTGGCGATGCTAAAGAACACGGGATTTGAGAACCCGATGACGAGCGAGAGCACAGCGATCGCGATGATGAGAAAGATCTCGTTTGGAGACCCAAAGAGTTTCAGGCCTTTGCGCTTGGCCATAGGAGTGACGTAACTCATGCTGCTAGCTCCTTGTAGAGTCGGGCCTCGCTAATTTCGGACGCCTGGAGTTCGGCGGCCGATTCACCTTGGTGAATCACAATGACGCGGTTGGCAATCTGGACGATCTCAGGGATGTCGTCAGAAACGATGATGACGGCCATACCCTCGAGAGCCTTCTGGCGGATGATTTCGAGAATCTCGCGCTTCGAACCAATATCAACACCGACGGTGGGGCCATTGAGAATCAAGACAGAGGGCGACATGGCCAACCACTTGGCCAACACCACACGCTGCTGGTTTCCACCAGAGAGCGAGGTCGCAACATTCTGCGGGTTATCAGTCTTGATCCGCAGGTCAGAGATCCAGCCGGTGATTGTCTCCATCATGCTCGCGGACTTCACAATGCCCAAGGGCCCGGTGAAGTCCGTAATGGCGGAGGCCATCACGTTCTTCAAAATCGATTGATTGAGGAACAGGCCCTGAGTCAGGCGATCTTGGGGAACGTAGCCAATTCCTGCGTCAACGGCGGCTTTAGGACCAGAGAGCTTCACCTGTTTGCCCTTGACGGACACGGAGCCGGAGGAAATCTGGCCCATGCCAAAGAGCGCCTCAGCGATTTCGGAACGGCCAGACCCGAGCAGTCCGGTGATTCCCAGGATCTCGCCGGCCTTCACATCAAAGCTGATGTTCTTGAACTGCCCACGGGCTGACAGTGAATCGACCGTCAAAACGCTGGGCGAATCCTTAGGGACCTCGGGAGCGAGACGAACCTCGGTAACGTCGCTGCCCGTCATCGCCATCGAGATGGCGCGACGGTCGAAGTCCTTCATCTTGCCCTCAGCTGCCAGCGCACCATTGCGAAGAATGGTGATGGTCTGGGCAATCTCTTGAACCTCATCGAGTTTGTGGCTGACGAACACCGTGGCAACGCCACGTTCTTTCAAGTTGTTCACCACGCCGAAGAGGTGGTCGATCTCTTTACGAGTCAGAGCCGTCGTGGCCTCGTCCATGAACAAGAGTTTGACGCCCTGAGTGAGGGCGCGGGCAATAGCAACCAACTGCTTCGACGACACTGGAATCGACTGCACGGTCGCATCGAGATCGATGTCGACACCAATCAGGTCGAGCGCCGTAGCGGCAATTTCGCGGTTTCGCTTCGGGTTACTGAAGCGCCGCTTCTCGAGCACGGAGGTCGAGAGGGAAATGTTCTCTGCCACCGACAAGTTGGGGATCAGAGAGAAGTCTTGAAAGATGACCTGGACGCCCTTGGCAACTGCGTCGCGAGGAGTCAGTGCCTTGAGGCGTTCTTCACCCAAGAGAATGAGACCAGAATCTGGTGTCTCAACGCCACTCATGATTTTGATGAGAGTGGACTTACCTGAACCGTTCTCTCCGGCTAGACAGTGAACGTCGCCTGGAGAGACAGTGAAACTTACGTCGGTGAGTGCTTTGGCTCCACCGAAAGCCTTAGAAATTCCTTGCGTCCCAAACATGGGTCCCCCTCGTTAAGTCTTCGTTGACTGAGGTGGGGCGCCATTTCTGGCGCCCCACCCCTGAACTACATCACCTTGGCTTGCGCCAAGACTAACCCTCTTTAGAAGGGGTAGTCTGCGATGTTTTCCATGTCAACGATGACCCAAGCTTCACCGAACCAAGAGGTTGGGGAAGTTGCGCTCTGCTGAAGGTTCCCGTAACCGGTGAGACCGAGGTCCGTACCGGCAGAGAGAGAACCACCATCAGCAAGCAGCTGGGCGATCTTCATCATGGCCTGACCAGCAACTGCTGGGTCCCAGAACATGATCTTGTCGATTGCACCGGTCTCGAGGTACTTGCCAGCCATCGAAGGAAGCGAGGTTCCCATGACGCAGACCGAGTCCTGCAAGCCGAGCTCTTCGATTGCCTGGCCGACACCTACGACGTCGTTAGCAGAGGATCCCTGAATACCCTTGAGGTTCGGGTACTTCTTCAGGAGCTCCTTGGTCTGCTCGTAAGCGACGTTAGCGTCCTCCTTGGACTCGAGTGGCTCCTCCATGCGGGTGATGTCGGGGTACTCGGCCTCAGCCTGAGCGAGAGCACCAGCAACCCACTCCATGTGGCTTGCAGCGGTGACCTGGCCAACGAATGCGACATACTCGCCCTCGCCACCCATGCACTCTGCGAGGTTGTCCATGATGGTTGCACCATAGGCAGCGTTGTCGAACGCCTCGATGTTGGCGTCAGCGTTCTTCTGTGCCGAAGCCTCGTGGGTGACGACGATGATGCCTGCGTCACGAGCCTTCTGGAAGACACCCTCGAGGGACTCGGGGGAGTTGGGGACTACGGTGATCGCGTTAACGCCCTGAGCGATGAGGTCCTCAACGATACGGACCTGCTTCTCGGGGCTTGCGTCGTCTGCACCAGTCTGAGATGCGTCGATTCCGGTCTCGGAAGCGAAGGCAACAATGCCCTCGTCCATGCGGTCGAACCAGCCGACACCAGTGAGCTTGACTACGTTTACGAAACGCAGGTCGCTCGATGCGGCAGTTTCTTCTGCGGGAGCCTCAGCGGCACCCTCAGTTTCAGCTGCGCCGCCCGCACATGCGGACAGAACCAGAGCGGTAGCGGCAAGCGCTACGCCGTACTTGGTCTTTTTCAACCTTGCCTCCTATGTTGGTGACAACCCAGTCGGGATGACCGAGTTGTTGGTTAGGTGAGAGAAACATTACACTCATCGCAACGGATAAATGTTTCATAATGTGCGAAATCGGTCACAATAATGTGACGATTTGTTATTTGACAAAGGAGTCGCGATGCAAAAGATTTTGAACGGTGCGGTCGAATTCGTCGCCGAGATGCTCGACGGTATCTTGCTTGCGCACCCGAAAGCCCTTGATTCTGTGGGCGGAGACAACCACGCCCTTGTTCGTAAGGACGCTCCGGTGAAGGGCAAGGTTGCCATCACCACCGGTGGTGGTTCTGGACACCTTCCTTTGTTCCTCGGATATGTGGGTAAAGGAATGCTGGATGGTGTTGCCGTTGGTGACGTCTTCCAGAGCCCCTCTGCCGACACCATGCTGGAGGTCACCAAGCGCGTCGATGGTGGCGCTGGCGTTCTTTACCTCTATGGCAACTACGGCGGCGACGTCCTGAACTTTGATCTTGCTGCTGACCTGGCGGCTGCTGAGGGCATCCGCGTCGAGACTGTTCTCGGTGCTGACGATGTCGCGTCCGCTCCCTCTGGTCAAGAAGCACGCCGCCGCGGTATTGCCGGCATCTTCTTCCTTTACAAGGTCGCAGGCGCAGCAGCAGATGCTGGCCACGATCTTGACGCTGTTGTTGCTGCCACCAAGAAGGCAGCAGAACACACCCGCACTATGGGTGTCGCGCTGAGCCCCGTGACTTTGCCCGCCAATGGCAAGCCCACCTTTGAGCTGCCTGTTGGTGAAATGGAGATCGGTATGGGCATCCACGGTGAGCCAGGCATTAGCCGCACCAAGCTCGAGTCCGCTGACTCCATTACCGAGGCACTCGTCGCCAAGCTTGAGGAAGACCTGAAGCTGAAGGCCGGCGACGAGGTCGCCGTGCTGATGAACGGTTTGGGTTCCACTCCTCAGGAGGAGCTCTACATCATGTTCCGTAAGGTGCACGCGCTCTTGGCCGCCAAGAAGGTCTCGGTCTATCGCACCTACGTCGGTGAGTTTGCAACCTCACTCGAGATGGCTGGCGCCTCGATCAGCATGATTCGCCTCGACAGTGAACTCAAGGGCTACATCGACCACCCCGTCCACACCCCCTTCTTCACGCAAGCCTGATGCAGGAATTCGTAGACGCCCTTAACAAACTTGCTGCTGGGCTTGAAGCAAACTCGGAGGAGTTCACCCACCTCGATAGCGAGGCGGGTGATGGCGATCTGGGCCTGACGGCCGGAAAGATTGCCGCGGGAATCCGCTTGGCCTTGGCTGAGCCTGGCGACTCTGTTAAGCAGCTGGTTCTGAACCTCGGGAAAGAAATCTCGAAGGCCGCCCCCTCCACCTTTGGCACGCTCTATGCCAGTGGCTTCTTGGCTGCGGGCCTTGCCATCAATGATGACGATGACGCGTTGACCCAGTTGCGTGCCGGTTTGCAGGCCGCACTCGACAAAATCGCTCTGCGCGGTAAGTCTGAGGAAGGCCAGCGCACTCTGTTGGACGCACTGGGGCCAGCCACTAGGGCTGCTCACTCAGCTAGCGATATGCCTGGTGCTTTGAGTTCCGCCGCACAGAAGTCTGGTGAGGGTGTTGAGGCGACTAAGGGCATGGACCCCCAGCACGGGCGCGCCGGCTGGATTGGTGAGCGGGCCAAGGGCCTGGCTGACGCCGGAGCGACCGTCATCTGGCGTTCGTTCCAAGCAGTCAGCAACTAGTCCCGATGGCATCTACTGGCCTCGACCCCGAGGGAGCAACAGAGGTTGCCGCTGTTGCCGGCAAAATCCGGTGCTTCGCGGCGCAGTGGGCTCTTCGAGCAAACGGTGGCTATCTGGCGCAGGCCTGCGGAACGGCTGAAGTGTTGGCTCTCTTACACACCAAGGTTCTTGATTTAGGACCCTCGCTCGGACCCGTGGTTCCACCGAGGTTTGAGGGCACCCCGAAGCCTGGCAACCCAGGGCTTCGCGGTGAAGATTGGTTGGGCGCTGGTCCAGACCTCCTGATCATCTCTCCCGCCCACTACGCGACTGCGCATTACGCGACCTTGGCTGCGACGGGGCGTTTGGACCCTAAGGCGCTTGCCGAGCACTCCACCGATGGTGGTGTGCTGGAAATGATTGGGGCTGAGCACTCACCCGGCATGGTCGTCACCAGTGGTTCTTTAGCTATTGCCCTGGGTGTTGCTGTCGGGCGGGCGATCGCGCGCAAGCGCACCGGAACGCCCGGCGACATATGGGTCCTCATTAGCGATGGGGAATTACAAGAGGGCGCCACGTGGGAGTCCCTGCAGCTCGCTGTCGCTGAGGGTCTCGATAACCTGCGCATTGTTCTTGATCGCAACAACATGCAAGTCGATGGCAAGATGCCAGAGGTCATGGAGATTGGGGATGTTGCTACCAAGCTTCGTGCGTTTGGGCTTGATGTGCACGAGCACAAGGCCCACGACATCGAGGGGCTCTTCGCCACCATGTCAGCCATGAAGGCGTCGCCTGGGCCCTCGATTCTTGTGAGCTACTCAGAGCCGTGGCGGGGCTTTAGCTTCTTGCCACCTCGCTGGGAAACCAACAAGTTGCACTTCGTGCGCCTCACCCCCGAGGAAATCACCGTATTGGAATCGGAGGTGGAGCAGCTGTGGCAACAAGTGTCCTAAAGCCTTTCTATGGGGCCCTGCTGGAGCACGGCAAAGCCCACAGCAATGTTGTGGTGGTCACGAATGACTTGACCGCTAGTTGTGAGGCGGATGGCTTTCGGGATGCATTCCCCAACCGCCACGTCTCAGCGGGTATGGCGGAGCAGGGTCTCATTAGCGCCATGTCGGGAATGGCGGCCGAGGGTTTGTACCCTATATATACGTCGTTTGCTGTTTTTTGCACCAGGCGTCCCTATGAGCAGGTTGCCCTCACTCTTGCCTACCCCGCCAAGAAGGCCGCCATATTTGGCTTCCTTCCAGGCCTCACTACGCCAGGCGGTGTGACCCACCAGGCACTCGATGACCTAGGCCTGATGGCAGGCCTGCCCAACATGACTGTCATCGAGGCGGCTGATGCCACCGACATGGAAACCGTCTTGGATGCCATTCACCCTCTGCCGGGACCCGTCTATGTCCGGGCGCTTCGCGGAGAGGTTACTCGTTTGTTCGACGAACCCATGCGGGTGGGTCACCACAGGACCCTGGCCGATGGCCAGGACGTCATTGTCCTGGTCTCTGGCCACCTCACGGTTGCAGCAAAGACAATTGTCGATGAGCTGCGGGTGGAACATCCTGGCCTTGGTCTTCTGAACGTCGCCACCTTGAAGCCCTTTGATGACGAGGCGCTCATTGCGAAACTCGCAGCAGCGCGCGTGGTCATCACCATCGAGAACCACTGGGTGGCCAGTGGCCTTGCCCGGATTGTCGCCGGCGCACTGATGGAGCGCCAGTCCAGGGCGCGGCTGATAACTGTTGGCGTGGGGGACACCTTCACTCACGGTGGCACTGGGGCCTACCTCGAAGATTTCTATGGCATCGGAGAGCGTCACATTCGTGGCGCTATTGCCGAGGCGCTTGGTGTTTCCGGAGATGGGGCCCACGGCTCCACCGGTGGTGGCACGATCGGGCTCACCGAAGGCGTGGCCGAGGGTCTCTAAAGCAGACGGATCGGAGCCTGTGTGGAACTCACGCGGGCGCCTGGCTGTCCTAGCTATTCTCCGGGGATGGCGACAACTCCTGACCTAGTGCTTGCAAAACGCAATCATGACGGATACCCTCCCGATATGAGTAAAAACGTGCTGATTAGGAATGTCCCCGATACCGTGCACACCGCCTTGGTGCAACGCGCAGAGGCGGCGGGACAATCTCTCCAGGAGTATGTTTTGGGTCTTCTTCATGAGGTCACGGACAAGCCCACGATGTCTGAAGTGATGGACGAGGTCCGCGCCATTTTGGCTAGGAACCCAGGGCCCAGAATGACTCGGGAAGAAATGGTTGCCGTCATCCGGGAACGCCGCGACAGGTGAGACTTGTCCTCGATGCATCAGTTGTCGTTGAGGGTTGGGTTGACGACACAGATAGCGGTGAACCCTGCCGCGAAATTCTGCGGACATCCGAAATCTTTGTCCCGGGACTGATCTTCCCGGAGGTCAGCCATACATTGCGACGCTATGAACGTCTAGGGACACCAGGTATCGACGAGCTGTTCGGGCAGTTGGTTCGGGTTCGGTGGGACGTGGTGAGCTTTGAGGACTACGCCGAGCTGGTCTGGCCGCTGCGCCATGATGTTTCCCTCTACGACGCTGCCTATGTCGCACTAGCAATGCTGCTGAAGGTGCCCTTGGCCACCGTAGATCGAAAGCTTGCCGCGGCTGCCAGGCCCTACTGCGAAGTGCTCATCCCCGGCGAGTAGACGGTCAGGCCCGCTTCGCGGGCTGCCTCATTAAGCCTGTGGTCGTAGCTAATGATGTCGTTGCCGAGACTCAGCGCCGACCCGACGTGGATTGCGTCCAGCGTCCTGAGCGAACGCGGTGGCAGGTGTGATGCGGTCGTCACAATAGAAGAGCTCAGTTTCACCATCGTTACCCCTCGAAACACTCCGGGAACCTTCTCCTCCGCGCGCTGCCCGAATCTGCGTGCGGCCCGGGTGACCTCGACCACACTGACCGTGCTGGAAACCAGTGTCACTGGGCCCCCAAAGGCACTGTCACCGTGCAGAAACTCTCGGAGCGCTGCGGACTCGGGCTCGTTGACGATCAGTTTCGTCAGAGCCGACGCGTCAGCGTAGAGCACTACCAACGCTCCTCGTCCCGCATTTCTTGGAGGACGTCGGACAGGCGAATGTCCGACTCGATGGGAACGTAGGTCGTGAGATATTCCTCAATGCTGATTTCAGCGGGAATTGCGTCGCCGTCGGCGATCATTTCATCAAGGCGCGAGCGGGCTTTGTAGGGCTCGAGCCTCGCAATAGGGGTTCCGTGCTCAGTGACCACCAGCGATTCCCCCTTCTTGATGCGCTCCATCACGCGAGAGACATTCTGACCCAGTTCCCGAAGACCCACCCTGTCTTTATCCACAGTTCTACAGTGTAGGACATTTGCCAGGGCACGCCTAGTGACCGCGTTCAGGGCGTGGCCACTCCGGAGCACTAACCTTCATCTGTGCCTCTTGGATTCCGCTCTCTAGCCGTTGTGCTCAGCGGAGTCAGCCTTCTCGCGTCCTGCTCGATTCCTCTAACACCCGAGCCACTTCCACCAGAGTCTGTGGTGGTGGAACAAGTTCCTCGACCCGAGCCCATCGTTCCCGTGCCCGCGCCCGAGCCTGAACCGATTGACCCGGTCCAGGTGCGTATCGACGACGAGCTTGCTAGTGCGGAGCTTCGTGAGAAGCTCGCAGGTTTGATGGTGGTCACCATTGCCGGCATGGATTCCGATCGCCAGCTCGAGTTTCTGCAGCGCGTGCCAGCGGCCGGCTTCCTCATGTTGAAGGGCAACCTACAAGGCGGGCCTGAGGCGATCAGTGTCTTTATGGCTGAGCTTCAGGCTAACCAGGAGTTTCCGCTGCTGATCACCGTGGATCAAGAGGGCTCGCCTATTGCCCGCATCGCCGGTGATGAATTCCCCGGCGCCAGGGCTTTAGGGGCTGGCTCCGTGGAGGACACGGCCGCGGCGTTCCTAGCCCGGCAACAGCTGGTCGCTAGCACCGGCTCGAACGTGAACTTCGGTGTGGTGGCTGATGTGAGCCAGGGCTCTGGTGCTTATATCCATAATCGCGCTTTTGCTACCGATACCGCTGTGGTGAGCGACCACGTCCGCGCGGCGGTGGAGGCACGAGTGCCGGGGGTTGCCCAGACGGTGAAACACTTCCCGGGTCACGGCATGGTCTTTGCTGACACCCACAAGGTCGTTCCGAGTGTTGATATGCCCTACGACCAGTGGCGGAGCACGCACGGTGAACCGTTTGCCATCGGCATTGACGCCGGCGCAGAGCTCGTCATGATGGCCCACATCCGAGTCACCTCGATTAGTCAGGACCCCGCGTCGTTGTCCGATGACTGGATTGGCATCCTTCGTAATGACCTCGCATTCGACGGGGTGATCATTACTGATGATCTTCGTATGCTCAAGCGCTCTGGCGAAGAGGCCTACCAAGACCCCGCCACCGTGATGGTCCAGGCCTTGGTCGCCGGCAATGATCTGTTGATGTGGGCGGTGGACCCAGCATCAGATCCTGACTATGGAACCTACGACCGCATCCTCGATGCGCTCGTCCACGCCGTCGAGAGCGGCGTGGTCAGCGAAGAGCAGGTTGATGCTTCCCTCGAGAGGGTGTTGCGACTCCGGATTGGGCTTGAACGGAACTAGTTCCCGCGCAGCTTCTTCATCTCGGCGTCAATGGCTGCGTCGGACACTAGCGGCTTCTTGGCATGGGCATCCCATCCGGCAAAAACGGCGCCGATCCCCATACCGAACATGACCCAGACAGGCCAGAAGTATCCATTCGGCGACGTGAGAAACCAGACCACGGTAACAATCGCGGAGACTGCTGCCCATACCAACAAGTACTGCCTAAACTCTGCCTTTTTCTTGAGGCTCTTTATTGCTGCCTCTCGCAAAGCGTCACTAGGTTCTTTAGCCATACGCGAATTCTAAATCAGTCCTGTTGTTAGCGGAAGGGGTTAACCTTTTCACTTTCTACGAGCCGAGCGAACCCGGGCGATTCCCCAGAGCACTCCGACCACGGCAATCGCTAGACCGAGCCATGGCACCAAGATGCCAGCCCAGACGATGGTGCCCGCAAAGAACGCGAGCACGCTCTCCCAGCCGCGGACCAACCCATCGAGGAAGCCATCCGGATCACTGGGAGTGGCATCCGCTGGCGTCATCAAATTGATTGACAAGGTGGCAAAAAGCGTTTGGTCGCTCAAGTAGTCCCTCTGGGACTGGAGGGAATCGAGTTCCGCTTGGCGTTCCGCCAACGCGGATTCGATGGTGATCAGGTCAGCCGTTGTCTCAGCACTCACCAGAAGAGTGGTCAGTCTCTCGATAGCTGCATCAAGGACCTCGATGCGAGCATCCAGGTCTACTTTCTGCAGTGACACGTCAACGGTGTTGACGGAGATTTCTTGAACTTCGCCGAGACCCGTGATGGAGGCAACAGTCGCATCGAGGTCTGAGGACGGGATGCGCACATCCAGGTAGGCACTGGGTTGACCGTAGTCCACGGGGGTGTAGTCAGAGCGGGACGCGACGCGTCCTCCGGAGGCGACCACCACCTCAGTGATCTCGTCCGCCACGGTGCTGGGGTTCTCCACGGTCATCGAGAGGTAGCCGGTGGTGATGACATCGGGTTCACTCGTGTAGCCAGCTTTGCCCTCTGACTCCACGGCGGCCATCTCCGCGCTCTCTCCCACGGCCATGCCGGGGGCGGAGACTGCCATGTCGTCGTAGCCTTCCGTGGCCCCGGCCTGGCAACCGCCAAGAGTGAGGAGGGTGGTGAGGCCAAGGGCAAAAGCAATGCGAGATGTTGTCATGCCACAACTCTAGAACCGCCGGGGCCCAGACGCCTCGTGTCAAAGGTCACAATTGGGGGGTTGTTGCCATGGTCGGTGGTATTACTGGGTACATGGGCTTTCTTGATTTCTTGGGACTTTCGCGCGCGCCGTTATTGCACGTTGCAGTCGATGAGGGTCGGGGGCCGGCGGTGGTCCTGCTCCACGGCATCGCGTCCTCGTCGGTGACCTTTGACAACGTCGTTCCCTTGATCCGCGAACATCACCGCGTAATCGCTATCGATTTGCTCGGCTTTGGTCAATCCCCTAAGCCGGTGACCTCGAACTACACCCTCGAAGAACACGTCGCGGCGCTCAAGCGCACGATTCGCTCACTGAATATTCGCGGCCGCACCACTGTTGTTGGACATTCGTTAGGGGCATTGATCTCAGCGCGATTTGCAGCGCAAAACCCCAGCGTTCTCTCGCACCTGGTCTTGGTGGCACCCCCGGTCTATCTGCCGGGCGCTACCGTGCTGGACCCCATCGAGCGCTTGCAGATGGACGCTTATCGCAGGCTCTATGACTACATGCGCACCAACCGCGCCTTCACCCAGGCCAGCGCGAGGGCGCTGTCGAAGCTGTTGCCCATCAAGAACGCTATTGAGGTCAACAGCGGAAACTGGAGGGCTATTGCGCTCTCCATGGAAAAGTGCATCGAGTCCCAAACGACAGTCACCGACATTGCCCAGGTGAAGGTTCAAGTTGACTTGGTCTATGGAACGAGGGATCCGTTCCTTGCGCCCGCGGGGCTCCGTGTCATCGAGCGGATGCGCGGCGTTGCCACCACCAGGGTCGATGGACAAGATCACTTGATTCGCCCTGGCCTTGCCCAGGAAATTGTGCGGTTGATTGACAACCCCAGCCCACCCACGAGGCCGATCAGGCTGGTTAACGCCTAAGAGCCTAGAAACGCCAGCAGTGCAGTTATCGTCTCGGCTGGCTTGTCACGGTGGACGCTGTGGCCAGCGCCCTCGATGACCTCGTAGCTGAAGCTTTCATTGGCAGCCAGCATGTCGGTGGCGTAGTCGCCATAGAACATGCTGCCAAGCTCCTGCTCGCCACCAAGGACATGGGTGGGGACGGTGACGGTCTTTGCATAGTCCGTCACATCCCACGGGTCGTTGTCGAAGACCGCTTGCTCGAGCGCAAAGAGGCTGGCGGAGCGGTTGGCCTGAACCCTCAGTTCCCAATCCAGGGGGTGCCAGTGGGGGTTGAGGGCACGGATATCATCAACACCCTGGTGCAGGTGGCCAAGGCGCTGGTTTTCCAGCACCTGATTACGAACCGAATCATCTAGAGATAACGCTGGATCGATCAGTACCAGGCGCTTAGCCCAGCTTGGCTTGCGACTACTCGCCACCACAGCAGAGGCTGCGCCAATCGAATGGCCAATCACTAGATCCCAGCTTGTGGCGCCCCCTGGTGTTGTTGCCTCTAAGTCGGTGGCGAAGTCAGTGATGGCATAGCTGCTAGCCCGCGGGGATAAACCGTGTCCTCTCAAGTCAACGGCGGTTGCTGACCATCCTTGCTCGGCTAGTGCTTCCATAACCCGCCAGCATGTTGCTGCCGAAGAGCCCAAACCGTGGACCATCAAAGCTTTCTTTTCGGCGCTCGGTCGACCCCAGTGGAGGCGGGAAAGAGAGAGGGTCGTCATGGGTTCAGCCTAATTGGCCGGGAATTAAAGTCGTGACCGAGTGCGCACTACCTGAGCTGTTTGGCCATAAAGACACTCATCGGGTCCTCGGTGTAGTGACCAAAGGGTGGGATGGTGACGTAGCCACGTCCGAGATACAGCCCGAGCGATTCCTCTTGGTAAACGCCGGTTTCTAACCGGAGTTCTACAAGACCTTGCGTGGCAGCCTCTGCTTCTAGGTAATCCATGAGGCCAGTGGCAACGCTCTGGCCGCGAGATGCGCTCTCCACATAGAGGCGCTTGATTTCAGCGGTGCCGGGCTCTTGCCCCAAAACAAGAAACCCCACACACCCGATGGGTGTGGTTGGGGAATCCTCCGTGAAGGCGCCGAGTAGCCGGTTCGGCGCAGTGGAGAGCTCCGCGGCAGAAACGAGATGGTTGCTCTCGGCCGGGTAGAGGGCCGACACATAGGAGTCGGAGAGAGCAAAGAGATCGCCGGCATGGCCGGCGGTCAGAGGCGCAACCGAGATGTCCACCTCTAGTTGGCCCTCGAGACAAAGCGTTCGGGGTCTTCGCCACGGAGGTGGGCTCTTGCGCCCTGCGAGATTCGGGTGCGCAGCTCGGTCAGTGCCTCTCTGGAGCGGTAGGCAAAGTGTGGGGTGATGAGGCACTGGGGCAGCGAGCGAAGGGGATGACCCTGGGGGAGCGGTTCTGGTTGCGTCACATCTAGGCCTGCGCCGGCAATGACGCCATCGCGCAGTGCGCTCGCTAGTGCGTCGCTATCGACCAGTCCGCCGCGCGACACGTTGAGCAAGAGTGCCGAGCGCTTCATTCCGGCAAGGAAGTGGCCATCGACCATCGAGGCGGTCTCCGGGGTGAGGGGAACATGCAGAGACACCACATCCGATCGTGCGAGGAACTGTTCTTGGTCATCAATTCGCGTTGCCGTGATATCTGAGGGCAGTGCCCTCTGGCTCTGCGTGTAGACAATCGTCATCCCGAGCGAACTGGCTCGCCGGGCTAGGGCCTGAGCGATCCGGCCCATGCCCACGAGCCCGAGGGTCAGGCCCTTGATTCTGGTCGGGTAATGATCTGGCATCGACCAGCCACCTGCGCGGATGGTCTGCAGCTGGGCTGGCAACTGCCGAAACATAGCCACCATCATCACAAGCGCGTGGTCGGCAACCTCATCGATGCAGTAGTCGGGGACGTTGTAAACGGGTATTCCTAACTCCGTGGCGACGCCCACGGCAATGTTGTCGACACCCACCCCGTAGCGAAAGACCGCACGGGTGTTCGTTGCAGCGCGCAGCGCTGCCTCGGTCAGCGTGGCGAAGCACACCAGAATTACTGTGGCGCTAGGGGCCAGTGCAACCAGTGTTTCTTCTCTGCCATCTGGCGCGAGGACAATCTCGTACCCCAGATCCGAGAGGTGCTCCAACTCAATGTCGACGCCATCCCAGTCCACATCGGTCACGAGGACGATGGGCGCCCCGGAGGCAGAGCTCGACATTAGGACTGCTGGTAGCTCTCCGTGTTGTGCTCCGCAACCAGCTCGTGGGCGCGGTGTAGGTCTTGGTCTTCGATGGCGTCCACCATGCGCTCGTGAAGATCCAGACGGTATTCGATGTAGCTCTGGAGGGGCTGTTCTCTGGTGGGCTGAACGGCCATGGTGTGTTGCTCAATTACCTCGAGGAGGCCCAGGTAGAAGTTTTTCAAAATCGAGTTGGGGCTGATTCCAGCAATCACGGCGTGTAGGTGCCAGTTGTGTTTCATGAAGTCCGTGGGCTCTTCGGAATGGACAGCCTGCTTCATGTTGGCAACTTCTTGGCGCAGGTTCTTAATGTCCTCGCTGGTGCGATGGGCCACGGCGTCGTCCATCAAGAGAACGTCCAGCGCGTTTCGCACGTGAACTGCTTCAGCAACGGTGTCCTCGTCGCGGTCCAAAGCAAGAAGCAAATTTCCTAACCGGACTATGGCGGAGGGCGCTTGACTAAAGATTCCACCACCGGGTCCGGGACGAAGAGTCACTAGGCCCCGGTTTTCGGCAACCTTGAGCGCTTCGTTGAAAGTCCCCACCGATACTTCACAGCGTTGACGGAGCTCTTCTTTAGTTCCCAGCCGCACGCCTGGCCCCGCCTGGCGTGCTAACTCCTGGAGCATCCCCGCAGCCGCTTCGGCCCGCGATTTCGAGTTGGCGAAGAACTGGGCGTTGGACGACCGTGTCACGACATCGGGGTTGGGCTGCGTGATTGTCATGGTTCTTTCCTGCATGGAGGTTGCGGTGGAGTCTGCGAGGAGCTCGCATTGCCTGGAATCACACTAACAACCTGACACCAATTTGCATTTGTGACTCCGGTGGTTTACAAATAAACATTATCATTATGTTTTTTTAGGGCAACCTAAAAAGTGATTCGATGACAAAGGAGTTTCATGCGTTTAGCCAACCTGAAAAACCGAGCAGTCTTGCTCACCTCGGACGAGCACGGTCTAGACGTCCATGAGGCGAGTGGCGGCAAGTTCGGCCCCCACATCGCAGACGTCTATCGCCACTGGGGTGACTTCAGCGCCTGGGCAAAAACGGTGAGCGATTCCGGCTCAGTCGCCATTGATCGTTCACAGTTGGGTGCGCCGTCTCCCGAGCCAGAACAGATCTTCGCCATCGGCTTGAACTACCAGGCCCACCAAAAAGAGGCTGGATACAAAGTCACCACCGAGCTTCCCCCGGTGTTCACCAAGTGGCGCTCGTCCTTGACTGGGCCCGACACAGAGGTGACGCTGCCCGATCGCGGAAACGTGGACTGGGAGTGTGAGCTGGTCGTTGTGATTGGTAAGGGCGGGCGCAACATCTCCCCCGACAAGGCATGGGACCACGTTGCCGGTGTCACCATCGGGCAGGACTTCTCTGAGCGCAAACGTCAGCAGTTTGGTCAGGCTCCCCAGTACAGCCTGGGTAAGTCTTTCGCCGGATTCGCCCCGACTGGGCCCTGGTTGGTCACCCCCGATGAGTTCGCCAACCCGAACTCCATCAAGCTCGGCTCGGACATCGATGGCCAGCCGCAGCAAAACGGCACCACCGCCGACATGATTTGCCCTGTTCCTCAGCTCTTGGAGTTCCTCTCCAAGATCGTTGAGTTCCGCCCGGGCGACATCATCTTCACCGGCACGCCCGCCGGTGTGGGTATGGGACAAGACCCCAAGCGCTTCCTGAAGCCTGGTGAGAACCTGCGCTCCTGGATTGAGGGCATTGGGGAAATCAACACGACGTTCCGTCCCGGAAAGCCAGACGAGAGTGGGGTGCCTATCGATAGCTAACCGATGTACGTTTTTGGCACATCCCTTGCGCCAAAAATCACACAGTAATGTCCTATGAAAAATAAGGAGTTCACAATGAACAAAAAAGGCCTGCTTGCGCTGATTGCCGCAAGCTCCTTCGCACTTGCTGGTTGTGCAGCCGGTTCGACTACCGAACCCGCTCCCGAAGCAGCTGAAGAAACAACCGAAGCAGCTCCCGCAGAGCTGTTCGAGCTCACGCTCGCCCACGCAAACCCCAGCTGCATTATCTTCTTCCCCGCGTATGTAGCGGACACCCAGGGTTACTTCGAAGAAGAAGGCATCTCTGTCGACATTCAGGGCCTCAACGGTTCCGGTGCAGTTCTGCAGGCAATGGCTGCCGGTCAGGCTCAAATCGGATCCCCCGGTGCAGCCCCCACGATTCTGGCTAACGCCTCCGGTCAGGATGTTCGCTACATCGCGAACACCGCACCCGGTGGTTTGTTCCAGCTCGTTGTTCCTGAGGAAAGCGGCATCACCGATGCTTCTGGCCTTGAGGGAGCAGTCATCGGTATTGCTACCGCTGACGGTAACGAGAAGAACGTCGCTGCCGCTATTTTGGCTGCAGCCGGCGTGACCGACTTCGAGACTCTCGTTGTGGGTGAGGGCGCAACTGCTCTCGCTGGCTTCGAGCGTGGCGACATTGACGCATACGCTGCGTCTCTCGACACCGTTGCCTACATCGAGAACGGTGGGCTTCCGCTCACCAACGTCACCGGAACTGCAACCGCTTACCTCTTCGGTAACGGTCTCGCAGCAACGGGCGAGTTCATCGACACCAACCCTGAAATCGTCGCGGGCTTCCTGCGCGCCATGGAGCGCGCTGTTGAAGCATCGTTGGCTGATTTCGAGGTAGTGATGCAGGGTTGCGAAGCCTACTCACCTCAAGAAGCTGAAGATCGCGGTCTCTCTGAGTCCCTGTTCAACGCCATCAAGGACTCGCTTGTCTCCCCAGACGGTGACGAGTGGGGCTTCAACCGAGTCGAGTACTGGGAGCGCGTGCAGCAGGACTTGCTGGACGCCGGTGAAGAAGTTGGCGAGGTCGACGTAACGACCGTGTTCACCAACGAATTCCTTCCCTCTAGCTAGTAACTGAGGTGTCGGCGGGGGGTTCGGGAACCTGGAGAACCCGGACCCCCTCCGATATCTCTGCACCATCACCCTTAGGCTTTATCTGGAACAGAGAGGTTCCCTGTGACACCATCGGCACCCCACGCTCAATTGGGCCACACCTATCTCATCGACGACGTCAGCCATGTCTTTCCTGGCACAGATGTTGAGGCGTTGAAAAACGTCACCATCGACGTCAAGCCCGGTTCCTTTATTTCCTTCATCGGCCCCAGTGGTTGTGGCAAGTCCACTCTGCTCAACGCCATGGCTGGCCTCTTGGAGCCCTCGCACGGACGCGTGTTGATGAACGGTAACTCCATTGACGGTCCACCCGATGGTGTGGGAATCATGTTCCAGAAAGCGACGCTCTTGCCGTGGCGCACCACAATAGAAAATGTCTTGCTTCCCATCGAGCTTCGCGATGGGGCAAAGGCCGCGAAGGATCACACCGACGCAGCGATGGCCATCATTAACACTGTTGGCCTCAAAGGATTTGAACACGCCTACCCCGGTGAGCTCTCCGGCGGTATGGCGCAGCGCGCCGCCATCTGTCGCATGTTGATTACCGAGCCGGATGTCTTGCTTCTGGATGAGCCCTTCGGAGCTCTTGATGAGCTAACCCGCGAGCGGATGGATATGGAGCTCCAGAGCATTGCCTCGGCCAGAGGGGCCACCGTTGTTCTGGTGACTCACTCCATCCCCGAAGCTGTGTTCCTCTCCGACGTTGTCTATGCAATGTCGGCAAGGCCTGGTCGTATCTCTGAGGTCATTGAAGTCGACCTCCCACGGCCGCGCGATATCGAGACACTCAACCTTCCGGAATTTGCCCACTATGTCGGTCGAGTCAGAACCGCCCTCAACAAAGGACACGAAGTTGACAACCACTAAGCCTGGCAAGCGCCAGAAGAAGCCTTCCGTTCTCGGTCGCGGCGTGATGGCGATTAGTCGCTGGTTCAACGCCCTGCCTCAAGCCATGGCCGTTGCCATTGTTATCCTCACCGTCTTGGTCACCTGGGAGCTGATTGTCCGGGTGGGCGGGATTTCGATCATCATTCTTCCCTCGCCCACGAATGTGGGAAGCGAGCTATTGATTGTTTTTAGCCAACTAGCCCCCGGTGGTTTCCTTGCCGGAGAACTCTGGACCACGATTCAAGAAATCCTGATTGGGTTTGGTTTGGCATGTGTCGTCGGCTTTGCCATTGGACTCTGGGTCGGCCAGACAAAGTTTGGACAAAAAGCGGTGATGCCCCTCTTCGTTGCACTCGAGGCAACACCGAAGATTGCTTTTGCCCCGGTCTTCATTGCCTGGTTTGGCTTTGGGCTGAGCTCCAAGTTCGTGATGGCCGCCTTCATGTCGATCTTCCCCGTCATCATTGGAACGGCCGCCGGGTTGGCTGCCACGACCGAAGACGAGCTGAAGCTCTTCAAGTCGATGAAGGCTAAAGCGTGGGATGTCTTCTGGAAGCTCAAGATGCGCAGGGCTCTCCCCTTTATCTTCGCTGGCCTGAAGATTGCCATCGTTGCTGCTCTCACCGGCGCTATCGCCGCCGAGTTCATCGGGGGCGGTATCGGGTTTGGTGAGCAGATTCGTCTCGCCTCGACCAGGCTCGCCCTGGACCGGGTTTTTGCGCTCATCTTCATCCTCAGCATGCTGGGCATCCTGCTCTTCTCTCTTGTCGCATGGATTCAAAACCGTGTGACGTTCTGGGATCGACCAGACATGAGGCTTGGCAAGAAGGGCAAGAAGAAGTCGTTGTCGGTGACGTCCTAAATGTGTGAGACCACCTGGGGAGGGTGCCTCGTCCATGGTTGATGCCTCGATGAGAGACCAACTGAAATCGCTCGGAACCTCGACCCTCTATGAAGCACAGGGTCGCCACGGTGCGTTCCCGCCGGCTATTCGGCCGGTGTGGAAGGGCGCTTTTGTGGCGGGCCCCGCGTTCACGGTTCGAGTGCGCCCGGGCGACAACCTGGCCCTCCACCACGCTGTGGCACTAGCAAGTCCTGGCGACGTGCTTGTTGTGGACTGCGGTGGTTATGCCGATTCCGGTGTGTGGGGAGAAGTGCTGAGCGTTGCTGCCAAGCATCGAGGGATTGCCGGGCTCATCGTGGATGGATCGGTCCGCGATATCGAACGAATCGAAGCCCTCGGGTTTCCCGTGTTCTCCAGAGGGGTCTCAATGGGCGGCACGTCGAAAGACGACGCTGGGACCCTGGGAGGCACCCTGAGTTTCGGGTCGCTGGGAGTCACCGCGGGAGACATGGTCGTCGGTGATGGCGACGGAGTTGTTGCCATCGCGGCCTCGGAGTTCGACACCGTGGTGAATGCCGCGATTGACCGAGAAGAGCGCGAGCAGGCCATGATGCGCGCTCTGGGAGAGGACAAACTCACTATTGAGCTCATGGACCTGCGACCCCCGTCACAACAAGGCACCACACGATGATTACCCCCCGAGTTGCAGCCCCCTTCCCACGCGCGGAGGAGATTCTTAGCTCCGAGGCGCTCGCCTTTGTAGGGCAATTACACGACCGCTTTGCGAAAGGGCGCGAGGATGCGCTTGACGCGAGGGCAGCGCGCTATGAGGGAATTGTTCGCAGTGGCACCTTGGATTTTCTTCCCCAGACCGCTGATGTGCGGTCTGGTTCGTGGAGGGTTGCTGCTGCGCCCCCGGCTTTGGCCGATCGTCGGGTAGAGATCACGGGGCCTGCAACGCCGACCAAGATGGCCATCAACGCGCTCAATTCTGGCGCCAAGGTGTGGCTCGCAGATCTGGAGGATGCGTGCACGCCCAGTTGGGCCAACCTCATTGACTCACAGCTGTCTCTCTTTGATTTAGCCCGCGAAAACCTTGCCTACACCTCACCCGAGGGCAAGGAGTATCAGGTCAACGATTACGCCACCGCCCCGGTTGTGGTGATGCGTCCGCGCGGATGGCACCTGCCTGAGGCTCACCTGGAGTGGGACGGACGCGAAGCAATCGGCGCACTGGCGGACTTTGGGCTCCATTTTTTCCACAACGCAGCTTTGTTAACCACGCAGAGACGCGGGCCCTTCTATTACCTCCCCAAGATGGAAAGTCACCTCGAGGCGCGTCTCTGGGCGGAGATCTTCGCGTTTGCCGAGGAGACCCTGGGGATCCCTCACGGGACCATTCGCGCGACGGTGTTGATTGAAACAATCACCGCAGCCTTTGAGATGGAAGAAATTCTCTATGAGCTCCGCGAGTATGCCTCCGGCTTGAACGCGGGCCGCTGGGATTACCTCTTTAGCATCATCAAGAACTTCCGCGAGGTGGGCGCTGGCTATGTGTTACCCGATCGTGCCAGCGTCACCATGACGCAATCTTTCATGAGGGCCTATACGAACCTTCTGGTGAAGACCTGCCACACTCGTGGCGCCTTTGCTATTGGTGGCATGGCAGCGGCCATTCCTAATCGGCGTGAACCAGAGGTCACCGCGCAGGCGCTCGAAAAAGTGCGCTTGGACAAGACCCGCGAAGCCGGGGATGGCTTCGACGGGTCCTGGGTCGCACACCCCGATCTGGTTCCGATTTGTCGTGACGCCTTTACTGATGTGTTGGGGCAGCGACCCAACCAGTTGGAGAACCTCCGCGAGGACGTGAGTGTTGCCGGTGCTGATTTGTTGGGTGTTGCGAAAGCTGAAGGTTCGGTCACCAGGGCCGGTGTTGAATCCAATGTCTATGTGGGCCTCGCGTACATCGCAGCCTGGCTCTCGGGCAGTGGGGCAGCGGCCATTCGAAACCTGATGGAAGATGTCGCCACCGCGGAGATATCGAGAAGCCAGTTGTGGCAACAAATTCGCCAGTCTGTGGTGCTCTCTGACACCGGGGAGACTGTTACGCCGGAGTTGGTCTCTGGAGTGATTCGTGAACAGGCCGCTCTTTTGCGCAGCGATGTGCCCGAGGACCAGCGGGGTCCAGAGTTCGATGTGGCCGAGCATTTGCTCGAGAAGTTGGCACTGGACGAGGACTACGCAACCTTCTTGACCGATGAGGCCTATCGTCACCTTGCCGGAGTTCCCCCTCTCCTGGGAAGCTAGAGCCATGGCAACGCAGTCGATACCGGGAATGCTGCGCGACCTTGAGTCCCTGCAGCGGGTGTCGACCGACCGCTCCGGCTATGTTCCCTCCTCGTTGCCCGATGGCGTCGTGGTGGCCAGCAGTATTGATGACGTTGTTGCCACCCTGCGCTATGCCTCCGAGCACGGCACTCCGGTGGTGACCAGGGGGGCGGGCTCAGGTTTGGCTGGCGCCTCCTCCGCCAGTGCTGGTGAAATCGTTCTGGATCTTGGGTCCATGAACGCGATTCTGGAACTTGATCCCCTGGAACAAATTGCCATCGTGCAACCGGGTGTCTTGAACTCTGCGGTGAGCGAAGCAGCAAAACCCCACGGTCTTTTTTATGCTCCAGATCCCGCGAGCATGGCCTATTGCTCGATCGGCGGAAACATTGCCACCAATGCCGGGGGCATGCGGTGCGCGAAATATGGTGTCACCAGGGAATCTGTTCTCGGCCTCACGGTGGTCTTGGCCGATGGCAGCATCCTGAAAACTGGCGGTCAGACCATCAAGCGGGTCAGTGGCTATGACCTGAACGCCTTGATGATCGGGTCCGAGGGCACCCTCGGCGTGGTTGTCGAGGCAACACTTCGACTGCGCCCGCTGGCAGAGAACCTCACCACCTTGGTGGCCTACTTTGACAACGTGGTTGCCGCGGCCGCCTGCGCATCCGCTGTGGTGTCCTCTCGTATTCAGCCTACGATTCTTGAACTGATGGATGGCAAGACCCTCGTCGCTGTTGATGAAGCCACTGGCACCGACCACTCCAGTAAGGGTGGCGCCTTGCTGCTGATGCAGACCGATGGTTTAGGGGCCAGCCTCGAAATGGATGTGCTCGAGTCCATCGTTGCGCGCTACAGCTCACACGTTGCGGTGACGGCAGACCAGGACGAAGCAGAGCTTCTGGTTCAGGCCAGGCGAGAGGCAATCCCCTCGATATCGAGGCGGGGGTTCGCCTATGTGGGCGACGTGGGGGTTCCCCGCAAACACTTGGCAACGATGGCCGAAGCGCTAGTCACCATTGGTGATGAGACCGGTGTTGACATCTACACCATCGCCCATGCTGGGGACGGGAACTTGCACCCGATTATTGTTCTGGGAGAAGGCCAGACCATTGACTCCGGGCCAGCCAAGGCGGCGCTCGACCAGATGTTCTGGAAGGCCAATAGCCTGGGTGGCACGCTCACGGGCGAACACGGGGTGGGAGTGCTCAAGAGAGATTGGCTTGTGCCAGAACTCGGTGAAGAATCCCTGCGCCTACAGCGCGAGATCAAGAGGGTCTTCGACCCCCACGGCATCCTGAACCCGGGGAAGGCCATTATCCCCACGAACGGTGGCGCCCACTAGCTCTGTTAGAGCGAACCCTGCTGGGGCGTTCCGGCCGCAGCGCCATACATTTCCCACACCTCTGTCGCTGACTCGAGTAGACCCTCGAGTGATGCGCGCGAGCGTTTCACCGGTTCGAGGGTCAGGTGTTCCTGCCAGAGCTCTCTGGTCGTCCACTTCTCGATCAAAATCAGCCGCCCCTCGGTCTCCTCATGGAGGGCATAGAGCTCACACCCCGGTTCTTTGTGAACATCCGGGATGACCGCTTCGAGGGCCTGGCGGACAGCATCGCGCTTGCCGGGGTGGGGGTGGAAGGTCGCGATAACGACACAGGATTCGGGCATGTTCTCTACCCTAAGGCCCCACCGCGACCGTGATGGCGCAGGCGCGAGAGACCCTCGAGGCTTAGTGCTTGATGATGCGCACTGGCTCGGTGTCCGAGAGCGGTGTGGCATCCCGACCGCGAAGGTCTGGCAGTTGGTTCTTGTAGAGGGCAGCCAACGCCATCCCGAAAAAAGCAAAGATTGAGGCGGCGACAAAGCCACCCACTGGGCCAAAGCCATCCACGGCAAACCCAGCCACGGCTGAGCCGAGCGCTGCTCCGGTGAGCTGACCGGAGCCCATCCACCCATACGC
>JBIIRH010000012.1:0-26516 GCA_044341675.1 Pontimonas sp. | reverse complement strand
AGTCGGTGGTGAAGGTGAGCACGGTCGGCGTCAAACGGCGACATTCCCCGCCGTAGTCGTCGGCCCACCGCCCACGAGAAATCGACCAGCGGAACAATCAGGACCGCCAAGGGCAGAATCACCGGGAGGAACGCGGGCAACAGTTGGGTGGGGCTCACCGTGGCCGGATCAATCTGACCGGTCACAGAAATTGCGCTCACCGACATCATCAAGCCCACCAACAACGAGCCCGAGTCACCGAGGAACAACTTGGCGGGGTGCCAATTCAGTGGCAAGAAGCCGAGCAGTCCACCGGCCAACAAGAGAGTAAGGAAGGTTGCGAGGCTAAATCCACTGGCACCAGATTCGCCAATGGACAGCACGAAGGAATAGAGGAAGAAGACGCCGGTAGAAATCAGCGCAACACCTGCGACCAACCCATCCAGGCCATCGATGAAATTGACCGCGTTCATGACCAACACAATCGCCAACACCGTGAGGATCAGCGACAGGGTGGGCGAAAACAGGGTGATGCCACCGATCGGCAACGACACAATCTGGACACCCTGCCACGCGACAACACCAGCGGCGATGATTTGGCCAGAAAGTTTGGTCAGCCAATCCAGTTCGATGAGGTCATCGACGACCCCTAACGCCACCACGATGAACGCGGCGGCGAGCACGGAGAGAATCGGGCGCGGGTCATCGAAGACATCGGCGAACGCCTCGAAAGGACTTGCAATCAGGGCCGCCGTCGCCATCCCCACAAAGACGGCAATCCCACCGAGGCGAGGAGTGGGCTCTTTGTGAACATCGCGCGGCCGAATCTCGCGGTGCCAGCGGTACTTAATCCCTAGGCGCCACAGCGCAAGTGCCAACCCAAAGCTCACCGCAATCGCGATGATGGTGATGACAATGTAGGAACTCACAGGTCCCACTCTCCCCCAGCAACCTCTCGCAAGTCCTCAATGGCACACACTCCGTAGCGCACAACTTTCCACGGCCCCCCAGTTGCAAGCGCGGTGGCATCGACAATGGTGGAGCCAGGGTTGCCGGATGCTCCCGTGTAGAGCGAGCCCACCCGGCCCGCATCCACATACAAGGACACATCATCACCGAACTGTGCCAGCGCTTCATCGGCGTCGAGGGCGGGAAGCTCGCCAGTGCGGTTAGCACTGGACACAGCCAGAGGCCCAGTCAAGCTCAACAGTTCCAGTGCGACCGGGTGGTCTGGCATACGAATGGCGACCGTGCCGGAGGTGTCACCCAGGTCCCACTCAACATCAGGGTTCGCCTCAAAAATAATGGTGACCCCGCCTGGCCAAAAACGCTCCATGATGGCTCGTGCGCCATCGGGGACGTGGGTCACGAGCTTCGAGGCATCGCCGACGTTGCCAATCAGAACCGGGGGTGGCATGTGGCGACCGCGGCCCTTCGTGGCAAGAAGCGTGGACACAGCATCTGGCGAGAAGGCATCGCAGGCGATGCCATACACCGTGTCGGTGGGCATCACGATGCACGCACCAGACGCCAGGAGGTCGCGGGCCTTCATCAGCCCCATCACCCTGTCATCGGGGTTGTCGAAGCGAACAATCAGAGCGGACACGCCCCCAGTGTAGTTTGCCCACCGAGGGAGAGATTGAGAGCTGGCCCTAGGCTTAGGGCCATAATGCTCTTTATTTTTGACATGGATAACGTCCTCTACGAATACCGTTGGCGCCAGAGGATGGACGCTCTCACCGACCTCACCGGTTTTGACTTTCAGGAGCTTCGCTCGCGCTGGTGGCATGACGAGGGCGAATGGAAGGCCGAGGCGGGCGATCCCGACACCGGAGATGAGTATCTCCGTCTGGTCAACGAAGCCTTTGGGTCATCCATTTCTCGACAGCAGTGGGTCGATATGCGCAAGGCGGCCATGTCCTTCCGGCCCGAGGTAACCGAATCGGTGGCGTTTGCCGCAGAGTTTGGACAAGTCACGTTGCTCACCAACAACGGAATTCTGATTGGCGAACACCTGCAGGAAGTCTCCCCCGAGCTGATTCCCTTCTTTGGAGAGCACATGTTTGCGACCGCCCACTACGGTGCCAGGAAGCCAGACCCTCTCGTATTCGAGCGAGTACTGGAGAGATACGGGTATTCCGGTGAGGACACCTTCTTTGTTGATGACACCCCGGAGAACCTGAGGGGCGCACAGACGCTTGGCATCACCACCCAGTGGTTTTCACCGAAGGACTCCGGCGCCACCATCCGCCAGAACATCCAGGCGTTTGTCGACTCGAGAAACTAGGGCGCTACCCCGTGGGTGAAGCGGTCTCGGCCAAGGAGATCCTGCTCCGTGTGAATCGTGCGGAAACCGCTTTCTGCCAGTAATTCCGCCATCGCAGCACCCTGCAGGTTCGAGTGCTCCATCATGATTACTCCCCCAGGTCGGAGGGCGTGGAGGGCCAAGACAACAATCTCGCGAACAACATCGAGCCCATCAGCGCCACCGAACAGCGCGAGGTGGGGATCGTGGGCAAACACTTCCGGGTCGTTTGGCACCTCGGAGTCTGGAATATAGGGAGGGTTTGCCACAATCATGTCCAGTGACGATTCAGCCTGGGTCGCAGCAAACTCGCTCACGCTCGCGCGCACCACCTCCACCGAGGGAGCTAAACGAGACACGTTGCGCTTGAGATAACCCAAGGCTTCGGGTGAAATTTCCACCGCGACCACCGACGCCCAGGGCACGGCCCTTGCCAGGCAGATTGCAAGGACACCAGAGCCCGAGCACAAATCGACAACTGATAATCCACGCTCATCAACACCGAGATTCTGCGCTACGGAAATCGCTCGCTCGGCAAGGGACTCGGTTTCGGGCCGGGGAATAAACACTCCTGGTCCCACCTCGACCTCGAAGTTCATAAATGGCGCCCTGCCAATGATGTGCTGAAGGGGCTCGCGAGCCTCGCGTCGTTGGACCAGTGGCTCGAGCACTGCGCTCAACTCAGCAGGGATTTCCTTGCCTTGGTGGGCATGCGCAAGTAATTCGCCACGAGATAACCCCAGTACTGATCCCAGCAAAATTCCGGCATCAGCTTCTGGTGAGGGAACCCCAGCCGCAGCTAACCGATCGCGGAGCGAGGCGAGAGCCTCCGCGACTAACGCCATTAGGCCTCGCCTAGAGCACTGAGGCGTTCCGCCTCATCGGCTTCAATGCAGGAGCGAACCACAGCATCGAGCTGGCCGTTCATCACCTGGTCCAAGTTGTATGCCTTGTACCCGGTGCGGTGATCAGCAATGCGGTTTTCGGGGAAGTTATAAGTACGAATGCGCTCGGACCGATCCATGCCGCGAATCTGGCTCTTTCTGGCATCGGACTGCACGGCGGCAAGTTCTTCTTGCTGCCGGGCGAGAATCCGGGCGCGCAGAACGCGCATTCCCGCTTCGCGGTTTTGAATCTGGCTCTTCTCGTTCTGCATAGACACGACGATGCCGGTGGGAAGGTGGGTAATGCGCACCGCAGAGTCCGTAGTGTTCACCGACTGGCCGCCCGGACCACTGGATCGAAAGACGTCAATCTTCAAATCGTTGGGGCTGATTGCCACCTCTTCGGGTTCATCAACCTCCGGAAAAATCAGGACACCGGTGGTGGAGGTGTGGATACGCCCTTGAGATTCAGTAACGGGGACTCGCTGGACGCGGTGGACGCCACCCTCGTACTTGAGGCTCGCCCACACACCTTCTGCGGGGTCTGTGGCGGAGGACTTGATAGCGACCTGGATGTTCTTGTACCCACCCATGTCACTCTCGGTCTTGTCGAGGACTTCAGACTTCCAGCCCCTCGACTCCGCGTAGTGAAGATACATGCGCAGCAGATCTGCGGCGAAGAGAGCACTCTCCTCGCCACCTTCACCGCCCTTGATCTCCATGATGACATCGCGACCATCATCCGGGTCTCTAGGAATCAACAGAGACCGCAGGGTCTCTGTTGCCTCTTGGACAGCTGTTTCGAGACCTGGAACCTCGGCGGCGAACGCTTCGTCATCGCTGGCGAACTCGCGAGCCGCAGCGAGATCATCGGTGAGGTTTTTGAGCTTCTCGTTGGCCGTCACAATCTTCGAGAGTTCGGCGAAGCGACGGTTCAGCTTCTTGGATAATCCTGCGTCAGCGTGAACTGCGGGGTCACTGAGCTTGCCTTGAAGCTCGGTGTACTCCGCAATTAACGCATCAACAGAATCAAACACGGCTGTTCCTTAGAGGCCGAGGCCCGGAAGCTTCTTCTGCATCGCGACCAAGAACTCAACGTTCGAGGCGCTTGCTTTCATACCCTCCAGGACGACACCCAAGCCAGCGGTTGCGCTCGTGCCACCCAGTGCTTTGCGAATGTCTGCGACCACAACGGCCTCATCCTTGGCGAGCAACTGGTCGTCCTTGCGGGTAGCGCTGTGAGAAATATCCAGTGCTGGGAACATACGCGCCGCAGCTGCCTCGTGGCTCACGTGGAGCTCGAGGGTGGCAGAGCCTGCAACTTCGCTAGCCACAACGTCGTCGCCCTGAATACCGGTGTCGGTGACGAGGGTTCCGATGATGGTCAGCGAACCACCGTTCTCAACATTGCGAGCCGCCCCAAAGAGCTTCTTCGTGGGGTAGAGCCATGCGGTGTCACCACCGAGGCCACGACCACCACCGAGGCTCTGCTGGTATGCCCTAGCAAGCCTCGTGAGGGAATCAACCAAAACAACGACGTCGTGACCCAGTTCCACTAGACGCTTCGCGCGCTCAACAGCGAGCTCGGCAATGGTGGTGTGGTCATCGGCCGAACGATCGAAGGTCGAGGCAATGACCTCACCCTTCGCGTGGCGCTGGAGTTCAGTGATTGCCTCGGGGTGCTCATCGATGAGAACAACCATCAGGTGAGCATCCGGTGCGTTCTCGGCAACAGCGTTGGCAATAGCCGAGAGAATCATCGACTTGCCGGTCTTCGGGGCACCGACAATAACGCCGCGCTGGCCCTTGCCCACTGGGGTGAAGATGTCCAGGGTGCGACCGGTGACATTGTCAGCCGAGGTTTCCATGCGCAAACGCTCTGTCGGGTAGACGGCGGTCAACGCCTGGAAGTCGACACGGTTTGCGGCCTCGTCGATCGTCTGGCCGTTAACGCTGTCGACGCTCACCAGAGCGTTGTACTTCTGACGGCCCTGGTTTTCACCATCGCGGGGCTGGCGGATGGAGCCAATAACAGCGTCACCCTTGCGCAAGTTGTATTTCTTGACCTGGCCGAGGGAAACATACACATCGGTGGCGCCAGGAAGGTATCCCTGGGTGCGCACAAAGGCGTAGTTGTCCAGCACATCCAAGATGCCACCGATGGGAATCAAGACATCGTCATCGGAAATTTCAGGTTCCCCGTCTTCGCCGAACGAGCCACGACCGCGACGGCGATCCCGGCCACGTCCACGTCCACGGCCGCGACCAAAGCCGTTGCCCTGGTCATCGCCACCGTCATCGCCGTTGTCGGAACCCTCGTCGGAGGAATCATTGGCGCTCTCGTCACGAGCGGGCGCAGCCTCATCGGCTTGGGGCCGGCGACGACGCGGGCGCTCGGGAGCTGCTTCCGCAGCACCCTCTGCTGAGGTCTCGGCTGCAGGGGCCGATTCCACTGGGGCATCGGTCGATACGACGCGACGCGAACCACGCTTGCGTGGTGCGGCTGCAACCTCGTTCGAGGTTGGTTCTTGGTTATCTAAGTCCATGTTGTCTCCTAGTTCGTGCCACGATGCGTGGCATCACACTGTGTGATGTTTCTCCTCACACACGCGCCTGGCTTGCCTGAGGGCCGAAGGAACCGTAGTTCCTCTGTCACGAATGACCCTCCAACGCCTAGTGAACTTCGTGGCGTGTTGTGTGATGAGGCTATCCGGAGCGCTAACTGGGGTCAGTCGGCGAGCGCCGGAAGTTCTTCTACTGTAGCACCTCGCTCATCGACGGTGAGCATGTGGCTAGTCCACTTGCCCCCGGCATGAGCTCCCACCACCTCGGCAACCGCCAGTCGTTGGCTCGGGTCTGAGCACAACACCAGGACCGAAGGCCCAGCTCCAGAGACCACCGCGGCAAAGCCGAGCTTGCGCAGAGACTGCAACAGCGCATCGGTGTCTTTCATGGCACTGGCCCGGTAGTTCTGGTGAAGACGGTCCTCCGTTGCTTCAAAGAGAAGCTCTGGGCTCTGAATCAGTGCGGCGATCAAGAGTGCCGACCGGGAAAGATTAAAGATCGCGTCTTTGTGGGGGACGGTCTCGGGCTGCAGGCTTCTCGCGAGCGAGGTTGACATGCTCGCGTCCTCAGGAACCGCAACAACAAGAGAAACCCCGCGATGCACGCTGAGCTTCTTGTGCTTGGGGCCCTGGTCGGTCATCCAGGCAATGGTCAACCCGCCAAAGAGCGAGGGCGCAATGTTGTCCGGGTGGCCTTCCATGTCGGTTGCCAGAGCCAAAAGTTCGGAGGAGCTGAACTCCACGATGCCCTCGAGCAGCCCTTTGGCGGCCATGACCCCGGCAACGATGGCAGCGCCAGAGGATCCGAGCCCACGCCCGTGAGGAATGACGTTGTGAGCCTCCAAATGAAGGCCGGGAACGGCAATCTTCTTTGAGGCAAAAGCGTGTGCCAGAGAACGGGCAATCAGGTTGGTCTCATCGGTGGCAACCTCGCCTGCCCCCACACCGTGAACATCAACAGTGATGCCAGACCCCTTAGTGGCGGTGACAATCAGCTCATCGCCCATCGTCAGAGCCATTCCCAAAGTGTCAAAGCCTGGACCAAGGTTCGCCGTCGTCGCAGGAACCTTCACCTGCACGCGCCGGCCGACAGGAATCTTTGCGCTCATCGGTTAGCCGCCAATCCAAGAACCTCCGCAATGTGAGAGATGTCGATAGGAACCTTCGTGGGCTCCGCTTCAGAACCGTCTTCGTTCTTCAGCGCCCAGAGTGGGTCTTTGAGCCCGTGACCTGTGACGGTAAGAACAGCTGTTGCACCCTTGCGCAACACGCCAGCTTGCGAGCGCTCCATCAATCCCGCAACGCTGATTGCTGAGGAGGGCTCCACGAACACTCCCACGGTGCGAGAGAGTAGACGGTGCGCAGCAAGAATTCCTGCGTCATCGATTGCCCCGAAGTAGCCGTTGGTGTCTTCCCTCGCGGCCAACGCCAAATCCCATGAGGCTGGGTTACCAATGCGAATCGCACTGGCAATGGTCTCTGGCTTGGCAACGCGCTCTCCGGTGACAATCGGCGCTGAGCCAGCAGCCTGGAAACCCATCATCTGAGGCAAACGGTCAATGCGACCGCGATTCGCCTCTTCGCGGTAACCGCGGTGGTAGGCGGTGTAGTTGCCAGCGTTTCCCACGGGCAAAAAGTGGTAATCGGGGGCTTTGCCCAGCACATCGATGACCTCGAATGACGCTGTCTTTTGGCCCTCGATACGGTCATTGTTCACGGAGTTCACGAGGTGGACCGGATAGTTCTCCGCCAACTCCCGGGCGATATCGAGGCAGTCATCAAAGTTGCCATCCACCTGGAGGACGTGGGAGTTGTGAGCCACGGCTTGGCTGAGTTTCCCCATAGAGATCTTGCCATCTGGCACCAACACAGCACAGGCCATGCCGCCATAGGCGGCGTAGGCGGCGGCAGAGGCAGAGGTGTTACCCGTCGACGCACACACAACAACCTTGGCACCGTGCTCTTTCGCTTTGGAGACAGCCATCGTCATGCCGCGGTCTTTAAACGAGCCGGTGGGATTCATGCCCTCAAACTTCACGAAGACCCGGAGACCGGTGAGCTCGGAGAGATGGTGAGCCTCAATCAGAGGCGTGCCACCCTCGCCGAGGGTGACCACGGGGGTGGCCTTGCTGACATCGAGACGATCGGCGTATTCGTGAATTACTCCACGCCACTGTTTGGAACCCCGGCTGTGCTGTGGAGCAATGGGCCTAGAGCCACCAAAAAGACCGCGCTGGAAGATTGGCATCGGCACTATCCCTCTACTCGCAACACGCTGGTGACCTTCACAACGACTGGATTCTTCTCCAACGCGGCCACGGTGTCGCGGCCACTCGCTTCTGGAGCGCGGTGCGTTTGAATCACCAGCGTAGCGGTCTCGTCTTCGCCGGTAGCGCTCTGGTGAAGCGTTTCCACGGATACTCCGTTGTCGCTAAACACTTTCGCAATCGCTGCCAACACACCGGGCTGATCTTTGACCACAAGGCTCACTTGAAGGCGACTGGTAACCCGCTCGAGAGGGACGCTGGGCAAATCGGCGTGGGTGCTCTCGCCCACGCCGGGTCCACCAACAACGTGGCGTCTTGCGGCAGAAACAATGTCGCCGAGCACCGCCGAGGCGGTCTGGATTCCTCCGGCTCCTGCCCCATAGAACATGAGGGGGCCAGCTGCTTCTGCTTCGACATAGACAGCGTTATTGGCGCCGTGAGCGGCGGCAAGTGGGTGGGTCCGGGGAATAAGAGTCGGGTGCACGCGAGTGCTGACGCCCTCTAAACCAGTAACCGGATCAACAAGGCGTTCACAAATAGCCAGCAATTTGATCACGTGCCCAGAGCGCTTGGCGGCCTCAATTTGGTCAGCGCTCACTCCGGTGATTCCCTCCCGGTGCACATCCCCGAGCGGCACAGCGGTGTGGAAGGCGAGCGAGGAGAGAATGCACGCCTTTTGGGCAGCATCGAATCCTTCAATATCCGCAGTGGGGTCAGCCTCGGCATAGCCAAGCCTGGTTGCTTCGGCCAAAGCATTCTCGAAGCTCAGACCCTTCTGGTCCATCTCATCAAGGATGTAGTTCGTGGTTCCATTCACGATTCCCATGATTTTTCTGACGTGGTCCCCAGCGAGTGAGTCACGCAGAGGTCGAATAATGGGGATGGCCGCAGCAACCGCTGCTTCGTAATACAGCTGCGCGCCCACCTGAGTGGCGGCAGCAAACAACTCGGGGCCGTGCTCGGCCAACAATGCTTTGTTGGCCGTGATCACATCGGCACCAGAGTGCAACGCCTGCAAAATCAGGGACCGCGCGGGTTCAATTCCACCCATGAGCTCGACAACAATGTCAGCCCCCACAATGAGTGAGGCAGCGTCGGTCGTCAGAAGCTTCTTCGGAATGGGCGCCGAACGGGGGGCATCCAGCGAGCGAACAGCCACGCCAATGAGCTCTAGGCCAGCGCCTGAGCGCTGTCCGAGCTCGTCTGCTCCCCTCAGAAGTCGATCGGCGACCTGGGCTCCGACGGTGCCACCACCCAGGACAGCGACGCGAAGATTTCTGTAGTGATCTTTCATGGCTCTACTTTCCTGACTTTCCCTGGGAGAGACCGCGGTCTCGCCCCAGCACATCCTCAAGGGATTCGCCCTCAATCATGAGGCCGTGCGAGCCACCATCCACCCACACCACCGGTGGTCGAGCGACCACGTTGTAATTGCTAGCCAGTGAGTAGCAATACGAACCAGTCGCGGCAACCGCGAGCAGGTCACCGGGTGCCACATCACCGGGTAAATAATCAGCATCGACGACGATGTCTCCACTCTCACAGTGCTTGCCGACAACTCGGACGAGCGCTGGATCCGACGCCGACACCCGGTTCGCAAGCCTCGCGCTGTAGTGGGCTCCATAAAGTGCTGGCCTCGCGTTGTCGCTCATCCCGCCATCCACGCTGACGTAGGTCCGTACCGCCACCGAGCCATCCTCGGAAGTCACCGAAACAGGCTTGATCACTCCAGCTGAATAGAGGGTGATGCCTGCGGGGCCAGAGATCACTCGGCCCGGCTCGAAAGCAATATGTGGCATCGCAATCTGGAGATCAGACGCGCGCTGGGCAACGTGATCAACAATGGCAGCCACCATCGCCTCGGGAGCGAGGGGTCGATCAGACTCGGTGTAGGCGATCCCAAAACCGCCACCAAGATTCAGCGTGCCCGGTTCCTTACCGGCGAACAACTCGGCATAGAGAGCAATCATCCTGCTCGCTGCCTCAAGGAACCCATCAAGAGCAAAAATCTGGGAGCCAATGTGCGAGTGCAATCCCACCAGAGAGAGCCCTGGCATCGATGTAATCTCGCCGGCCAACGCCTGCACCTCCGGAATCGAGAGACCGAACTTCTGATCTTCGCGGGCGGTAGCCAAATAATCATGCGTGTCGGCGTGAACACCCGTGTTCACGCGAATCATCACGCTCTGGCGAACACCAAGCTCGGTTGCAATTGCACTGATTCGCTGCGCTTCAATCGGAGCGTCGATCACGATGCAGCCAACCCCTGCGGAGATGGCGCGGTGCAACTCGGCGTGAGACTTGTTGTTGCCCTGGAATTCAATCCGAGCAGGATCAGCCCCGCCGGCAAGCGCAATGGCTAACTCGCCTCCGGTTGCCACATCAAAGCCAAGGCCCACAGCGTCGAGCCACGACACCACATGTCCTGAGATGAACGACTTGGAGGCGTAATACACACTACCGCTCACCCCGTGAGCGGCGCAGGCCTCCACCACGCTCGCCTGGAAGGAGCGCGCCCGGTCAATGAGCTCACTGCGCTCCATCACATAGAGGGGCGTGCCATAGGTTGCCACCAAGTCTGCTGCTCCGATGCCCCCGACCATCAGCTCGCCCTCGGAATTCCTGGCAGCACTAGCAGGCCAAACACCCGAATGCAGAGCATTCGGGTCACTGGGCGCGCTTCTCCAGGAAGGAGCGAGACTCGAGGACATGGGAGCCGATACCACCTCACGTTGGAACGATTGTGTGTGAGGCGAGCGAACCCGGATTGGTTCCTGAAGCCACCACAAGGATAGCGAACCACGCCCGGGAATTACATACGCTCTGGAGCGCTCACACCCAGTAGGCCAAGGCCGTTGCGCAGCACCTGTCCGGTGGCATCATTCAGCCACAGTCTGGTGTGGTGGATGGCCTCAACAGGGGCGTCGCCCTGAGGGGTGACCCGGCAACTGTCATACCAGCGGTGATAAACCCCAGCCACTTCCTCGATATACCGGGCAACCCGATGTGGTTCGCGCAGCTGGGCCGCTTGGCTGATTACCCTGGGAAAGTCACCGAGCGACGCGATGAGCGCCGCCTCGGTCTCGTGTCCCAGGAGCTCAGGCTCAAACACATCGCGGCTAACCCCGGCGCCCTCCGCGTTGCGGGCAACCTGGTGCGTCCTTGCGTGGGCGTATTGAACATAGAAGACCGGGTTGTCGTTGGTGTGCTTCGTGAGAATGTCGGAATCCAGCGTGAGCGGTGAATCGGCTGGATAACGGGCCAGAGAGTATCGAAGGGCGTCGGTGCCAAGCCACTCCCGCAAATCGTCGAGTTCGATGATGTTTCCAGCGCGCTTGGAGAGCTTTGCTCCATTGATGCTGACCAGCTGCCCAATCAAGATTTCCACGTTGGTGTCGGGGTTTTCCCCGGCAGCACCGGCAAGCGCTTTGAGGCGGTGAATATAGCCGTGGTGATCGGCCCCGAGGAGATATATCTTCCGGGCAAAACCGCGGTCAGACTTGGAGAGATAGTACGCGGCATCCGCTGCGAAGTAGGTATAGGCGCCATTGCCCCGCTTGATGACGCGGTCCTTGTCATCGCCAAAGTCGGTCGTTCGCACCCAAATGGCGCCGTCATCGTCATAGACGTGGCCTGCTTGGCGCAAGCGGTCCACGGATGCATCAATCAGGCTCTTGCCATCAAGGCCAGGGTTGTGGAGTGTGCGCTCTGAGAACCACACGTCAAAGACGACGTTGAACTTGGCCAACGATTCCGTGATCTCAGCGAGTTGCAATTCGTATGCAGCATCCCGCGCGAGGGGAATCTGTTCTTCCTGAGGAAGCTCCAGTAGCCCAGGGTTCGCTGCCATGACGCGTGCAGCCAAGTCTTGGATATATGCCCCCTGATAGCCGTTCTCGGGAGCAGGTTGTCCGGTCGCCGCGCTCATGATGGATTCCCCGAAGACATCCATTTGCGCGCCGGCATCGTTGATGTAGAACTCGCTGACAATTTCTGCTCCTGCAGCGCGCAGGACCCGGGCTAAAGCGTCACCGAGGGCTGCCCAGCGGGTGTGGCCGATGTGAAGTGGCCCAGTGGGGTTCGCCGAGACGAACTCCAGGTTGATTGCTTCCCCCGCCAAATCCGTTCCATGACCGTAGGAGTCTCCGGCCTTCACAATCGTCGCAACCAACTCGCCCGCAGCCCCAGCATCCAGGGTGATGTTGATGAATCCTGGCCCCGCTACGTCGGCCTTGGTAACGCCCGGGAGTGCTGCGATAGCGGCGGCAAGCTCTGTCGCGAGCTCCCGGGGGTTCTGGGAGAAATCTTTGGCTAACTTGAGGGCGATCGAGGTCGCCCAGTCGCCATGGTCTTTGCTTTTGGGCCGCTCGAGAGCAATATCGGCGGCTTCCACGGAAATGGAGAGGGACTGTGACGCGGCATGGTGCGAAGCTACTTCTGCGATGTCGTTCGCTAGCGCCCTGGGGTCCACAACGCCCAATCCTAGCGGTGAGGCGCCACCCTAGACTCGAGGCTGTAACCTAGTGATGCCCAACGAGCCCCCATAGCTCAGGGGATAGAGCGTCTGCCTCCGGAGCAGAAGGCCGCAGGTTCGAATCCTGCTGGGGGCACAGTCACACAGCCTCACCCTAGGTTCGATCTGGGCTCTCGTGGGCTTCTAAGAACTCAAAGAGTTCGACGTCATCCACACCCGGGAACATTCCTCCGCGCAACGGAGAGAGAACATGGGCGTGCAGGCGCGCACTGGTCCACGCTTTGCCCGCCCATTTTTGGGTGAGCTCTGGAACCGGGCGCCTGCAGCACTCGGCGTCGGGACAGCGGGAGAGTTTGCGCTCCGTGGTGTCGCGGCCTCGGAACCATTTGGCGTCTTCGAACGTGACCCCCACCGTGATCGAGAACTCGTCGGTGGCGGAGGTGCCAATTTGGGTGGACTCCCAAAAGGTGCCCTCCGGGGTGTCGGTGTATTGGTGATACTCCGTGGTGCGATTGGTGCGCACGAAGGCTTCTCTGGCGCTCCAGTGACGACACACGATTTGGCCTTCGGTCGAACCGGTCACATCCAGTGGCAAGGCAAGCCCGTCATTTTCATACGCCTTGTAGACGGTGCCATCGTCACCCACCCGGAGGAAGTGCAGGGTGAGGCCCAGGTGCTCGGTCGCAAGGTTCATGAAGCGCAACCCGGCAGCCTCGTGAGTAACACCAAAAGCGTCACGGAAATCCTCCACAGCCAGGTTTTTGGCCTTCTTGGAACTAGCAAGGAAGTCGACCGCTTGAGTTTTCGGCATCAAACAGGCTGCGGCAAAGTAGTTGATGTCGAGTCGCTGCTCCAAAAACTCTTCATAGGTCGTGGGGACTGGGTGCTTCATCATCTGGTGCGCGATGGCTTGGAGTGCCAGAGATCGAAGACCGTGCCCACCGGGGATGGACGCCGGGGGCAAATAGATTCGACCGTTGGCCAAATCTGTGACGCTGCGAGCACTGCGGGGCAGGTCTCCGACGTGAACGATTTCCAACCCAATCTTCTGCGCCATCTGCGCGACCTCGCGGTGGGTGAGGGCGCCCGTCGACGTGTGCCCCACGGAGCGCACCAGACCTTCCGCGAGGTCTTCTAGGTCCTCGCGATAGTTGTTGCGCTCCCGCATGCGCAAGCGCAATTCGGTGTTTGCTCGCCTGGCCTCTTCCGGGGTGGCGATTGCGCGGGCTTCGCGTCGCACCAGTTCGTCATGGAGTCCCAGCAACACTCTGAGGTGATCATCACTGAGCGACTTTGACGCCTTGATCTCCGGCAAGCCCAGGGATGCGTGGAGTGGGCGCTGCTGCGCTTTTGCCCAGTCGCGCTCTAAGCGGGCACGCTCGGTCGGGGGCGATTCGTCGAGGAGCTCAGAGACCTCGACATCGAGGGCCCGAGCCAACTCCGAGAGTAAGCCAATCTTCGCCTCACGCTTGCCCGTCTCCACGAGCGAGAGCTGACTGGGGGTCACACCAACGCGGGCGCTCAGATCCTCGAGCGTCAGACCAGCGGCCTGCCGAACGTGACGAATTCGTTGGCCCAGAGCAAGAATTTCTACCATTGTCTGACAATATCGCAAAAAAACTGTTTTTTGACAAGCATTTTGGTCATGGACCGGTGTGTTTCTTGACGATAGTTGTGTCAAGGCCAACCAAGGAGAAACCATGACCCTCACCGACACCGTGACCAGTGCATCGCCCAAGACTGAGGAATCACGACCGGTGGATGTCATCGAGTGGGTCAACGAGATGGCTGCTCTCACGTCGCCCGAGCAGATTGTGTGGTGTGACGGATCGAAGCGCGAGGCCGACGACCTGGTTTCCACGATGCTGGCCAGTGGCACCCTGATTCAGCTCAATCCCGAACTTCGTCCACAGAGCTACCTGGCTCGCAGTGCCCCCAGCGATGTTGCACGCGTTGAGTCGAGGACCTTCATCTGCTCGCTCGATCCCGACGACGCCGGTCCCACCAATAATTGGCAGGACCCCAGCGAGATGAAGACCACGCTTCGCGGTCTGGCCAAAGATTCGATGCGGGGCCGCACCCTGTACGTGGTGCCCTTCGCGATGGGCCCGCTGGGTTCCCCGCTATCAAAACTTGGCGTTCAGATCACCGACTCGCCCTATGTGGCACTGAGCCTCCAGATGATGGTACGAGTCAGCGCCGAGGTCCTGTCGATGATTCGCTCGGGCGCATCCTGGGTCAAGTGCTTCCACACGGTGGGGGCGCCGCTGAATGACGGCGATGTGGACGTGGCATGGCCCTGCAACGAGACCAAGTACATCAGCCACTTCCCAGAGACCCTCGAGATCTGGTCCTACGGATCCGCCTATGGCGGCAACGCCCTTCTGCCCAAGAAGGCGTTTGCCCTGCGCATCGCATCGGTCATCGCCAGAAAAGAAGGGTGGCTCGCTGAGCACATGCTGCTCGTGAAAGTCACGAGCCCCGAGGGCAAGTCATACACAATGGCAGCCGCGTTCCCGAGCGCCTGTGGCAAAACCAACTTCGCCATGATGCGCCCAAGCCTTCCCGGCTGGACGGTCGAAACTCTCGGCGATGACATCGCCTGGCTTCGCCCGGGCCGCGATGGCAAGCTCCGCGCCATCAACCCCGAAGCAGGCTTCTTCGGAGTTGCGCCGGGCACGAGCCAGGCAACCAACCCCTCTGCGATGGAGATGCTCTGGGGCAACACCATTTTCACCAACACTGCGCTGACCGCCGAGGGTGACATCTGGTGGGAGGGCATGACCAAGGAAGCCCCGGAGGGCCTCACCACGTGGCAAGGCGAACCCCACGACAAGGCCTCCGGTCAGCCTGCCGCTCACCCGAATGCCCGGTTTGCCGTTGGCCTTGGTCAGTGCCCCACCTTGGCCGACGAGTGGGACGACCCTGAAGGCGTTGTCGTCGATGCCATCATCTTTGGCGGTCGGCGCTCCACCACGGTGCCCCTGGTCACCGAAGCGCTCAACTGGAACCACGGCGTCTTCCTCGGAGCGACCATTGCTTCAGAGCGCACCGCTGCTGCTGAGGGAACGCTCGGCGAAGTTCGTCGCGACCCCTTTGCGATGCTCCCCTTCCTCGGTTACAACATGGGCGATTACCTTGCTCACTGGCTTGAGATGGGCGACACCCTCCGGGTGACAGGTCGGCCCCCCAGAATTTTCCAAGTCAACTGGTTTAGACGAGACGCCAACGGCGGGTTCATCTGGCCAGGCTTTGGCGAGAACTCACGCGTTGTCGAGTGGATTGTCGACCGCCTGGAAGGACGCGTTCCTGCCCGCCGGACCGCCATTGGGTGGACCCCGGAGACCATCAACCTCGAGGGCATCCAACTCGAGGAGAGCGCCCTCCAGGCGCTGCTCGAGATTGACCCCGAGGCCATCGCCCGAGATCTCGATGACGCTGAAGTTTTCCTGAACACCATGGGATCTAGGCTCCCTGCAGAAATCAGCCGCCAGCTCGAGGACACCCGAACACGCTTGTCTCTCTGAGGCCCGGGCTCGCTCGAATCCAACGCCATCGGGTCGCCAACCTCGGAAGTGACGAGGGTGCACGACCGCGTTAGTGTGGAAGCCATCGAGAAAGGGTCCAATGGACCGCATTGCCGTAGTCACCGGCGCCAGCAATGGAATTGGTGCCCAAGTTGCGAGAGAGCTCGCCCGGAGATCGTGGCGAGTTGCCGTGGTGGGCAGAAACCCCGAGCGGACGAAAGCCGTGGCCGCGGACATTGGCGCGACACCATTTGTGTGTGATTTTGATCGCCTGGATGACGTCCGTGCTCTGGCCGACGAGCTCTCGACACGCTTTGACCACATCGATGCTCTGGTCAACAACGCCGGTGGCATTGTCGCAAAGCGCAGCCTCAGTGTTGACGGTCACGAACTAACGCTCCAGCGCAACGTGCTCGCCGGCGCAGTCCTTACAGAGCGGCTAGTCCCCCACTTGTTGTCAGCGCGAGGCCGCGTGATTCACACTTCCTCGATGGTCTCGCGCCTTGGGCGCATTGACCTGGATGACCTCGACTTCACCACCCGGCGCTATGGGGCTGGATGGTGGCCTTACGCGTCAGCCAAGCTCGGCGTCATTCTTTACGCGCGCTCCCTCGCCGAGCGAACCGGACTCGAAAGCTATCCGGTCCACCCTGGCTATGTCCGCAGCGGTTTTGGTGCTGAATCTCGCAGCGGAAAGATGATTCTTGCCCTCTCTGGCTGGATGCAAATTAGTGCCGAAGCGGGAGCCGCGCCCTTGGTCCACTTGGTGGATACCCCGGAGCTTGGTGTTGCTAATGGAACCTACTTCGACGGGTTGACACCCGACGGGCCGACCCATCCTGGTGCCGCAGATTTGGACGTGATTAGGGCATACTGGCGAAAGATAGCGTCCTTCGCGGACCTGTCGCTCGACCAGCCCCACGCGACCTAGCTAAGGACATGAGATGCGCCCCACAGCCAACACACTGATGTCAATCGGAGTCCTGGTAGCCAGTGCGGCGGTGCTCTCAGGGTGCTCTGTCCTAGAGGACTGGGGAGTATTGCCCGCTGTGGAGTCTGTCGTCGACGACATTGCGACCCCCGATGAAGCCGCACCCGCCGAAGGCGACGAGGCCCTCGGCCCCGAGGACACCGGCTTTGTGATTCCAACCTGTGATGGGCTTTTCTCGGCGGGACAAACCAGCACCCTGGTTGATCAGTCCCGGGTGAACATGGGCGACACGAGTGAGGGCGATTTCGGTTACGGGACGACCAATCCTGAATTGGTGAGCCTTCTCAAGAACGTCCGCTCAGACCTGCGGATTTCCTGCACCTGGTATCTCCCTGCGAGTGAGAGCGTGTCGGTGACCTCGCTGGCCGTTGTCATTCCGGAGGATGCCGCTGCCATCACTGCGGCGCTGGGGTCCACGGGGGCAACCCAGCAAGAAACAGGTGGTGGCGTTCTCTGGCTGATTGATTCCACGACCTCGGATGAGTCAGCGGACTTCATCGCAACGGAGGCCCACTTCCTGGCTTCGGTGCCCTGCCCATCCTCACTGGCCGAGACCTCCTGCACCGCGTGGGTGAGCACCAACTACGCCTTTGGTCAGGCAGAGACTCTTACTCTCGACGCTGCGAAGAACCTCGACGTCTTCGGCGGCTAAACCTGGCTCTAGGCCTGCCGGAAGAATTGAACCGCACTTAATTCATCTCCTGGCGACACGGTGTGGCATCGCGTGGATGCCACGGTTTTCGGTGCTTTCGGGCCATATACTCGCCCCAAAGGAGGAAAGCCATGCGGCTACACCGTGGAACATACCGCGCAGCCGCCCTCACCGGTTTTCTTGTTTTTTCTCTCTCAGCGTGCGGCATGGGCGCCGGCGATGACGACGATGCAGTGGCTACTGCAGAGGATGTGGCCACCGAAGTAGCGGTCGTGGAACTCACTTTCACCCCGCCCACCGATTGCACAACACTGTTGCCAGATTCGGCCGTCAGTAGCCTGGCCGCGGAGGGCATTGAGCTGGTGAAGGGCCCCGGAAGCCCCAGCACAGAACCGATCTTCGTGGAAAGCCAAACTCCGGAGGAACTAGTCGGCGGAATCTCCTGCCTCTATTCAGTCCCCGGCGACGAAGAGACTGGCGTCTACATCATCCTCAGTGTTGCTCCGGTGAGCGAGGGCGCACGGCCCGGGGTCATCAATGACTTGCTCGCTCAAAACCTCAACGTCGGGCAGTCCAACGACGGAGCTTTGACCTACTGGATTTGGGGCGATGAGGTCATCGTTCCGGCTCTGCACAACAACCTCTACCAGGACTCGTGGTATTCGGCACTGTTGCAACCCGGTGGTCGAGCCGCCTACGACAAGGGCGTCGCCCTGGTTGAGGGCATGCGCCAGCAAACAACCGGCTAGTTTGGGCTCATGGCCTCTCTGGCGCTTGGCGAACTACTGCCCGCGGCGCTGCCCGAGCGTTGGGCCGAACTAGTCGGCGATGAAGGTCTCGACATTCTCCGTGCCATTGGGGAACGTCTGGATCAGAGCCCCGGGCAAAAGGCGATGATGACGCCCCTGCCGGAGAATATTCTGCGCGCCTTTGTCACAACACCCCAGAGCATTCGGGTGCTGATTGTTGGACAAGACCCCTACCCGGGCGCCGGGCACGCCACCGGGCTCGCATTCTCTGTGGGGCCACACGTTCACCCACTCCCTCCCAGCCTTCGCAATATCCGCAATGAATACTCAGCTGACTTGGGGATTGTGCTTCCCTCCCACGGAGACCTCTCCCGCTGGTCTCGCCACGGCGTTCTCCTTCTAAACCGACATCTGACGACCCTCGTGGGATCGCCCGGAGCGCACCGATCACTGGGCTGGTCGAGATTCACCGACCTCGTCATTGGGGGGCTCGTGGAACGAGGTCACGTTTTTGTTCCGGTGCTGTGGGGCAGGGAAGCCCAAGAATTGATCCCGTTACTCGGGTCGCTTCCCCGCATCGAATCAGCTCACCCCAGCCCGCTCTCTGCTCGCTTAGGCTTCTTCGAGTCAAGACCGTTTTCGCGAACCAACCAGATACTCGAAGACCGGGGCTTGAACCCGATTGACTGGAACTTGGATAAGGACGACTAATGCTGAGGGAAGAATATGAGAAGCCGCGCACACCGCCGCGCCTTCCACGCAAGCCCAAGGAGCCTGCCACGTTCTCGTGGTCAGTCGTTGATGCGACCGAGGAGGACCTTCCCGACGTTTTGGCCCTCTATCGCCACTATGTGAGGAACTCTGTCGTCACCTTTGACGAGAAGCCACCAACGCTTGCCCAATTCCGGTCCAAGTTTCGCCACCTGCAAAAACTTGGCTATCCCTTCAGGGTTGCCCGCTCCCCCCAGGGCACTCTGCTCGGCTATGCCTACGTCTTCCCGTTTCGGGAGAAGTCTGCTTTTCGCAAGACGGTCGAGAGCTCCATTTACTTGGGGCCGGCTGCAACAGGCCGTGGGTTGGGAACTATTTTGCTGGCTGACCTCATCGAGCACTGCACGAAGGCGGGGCTGAAAGAAATGATTGCCGTGATCGCCGATCAGGGCGCTGAAGCCTCTCTTGCCCTCCACCAAAAGTTTGGCTTTGTCGAAACAGGACGGATGGGCAAGGTCGGCTTCAAGTTTGAACGCTGGATCGGGATCATTTTGATGCAGAGGTCTCTGCTCTAGCTCTTCGCTTTTGTTACCCACCGTTACACGCCCAGGTGACGAATCACGGAAGTCGCTTTACTGTGGGCTCCAGGCAGTTCACTCGCCCGCGTCCTCCGAGAGAAAGCATGGCCATGGCCGACAACTGGAAATTTGAGACCCAGCAGATTCACGCTGGTGCAAGCCCCGACCCCACGACAAACTCCCGCGCAACCCCGATCTATCGCACGACGGCGTATGTCTTCGATAGTGCTGAGCACGCAGCGAACCTGTTCGCGCTCGCGGAGTTTGGAAACATTTACACCCGCATCATGAACCCCACGCAGGATGTCGCAGAGAAGCGCATCGCTGCTCTTGAGGGTGGAACGGCTGCGCTGTTGCTGAGCTCCGGCCAGGCTGCAACCACCAACGCGATTTTGAACATCGCCCACTCGGGCGACCACATCGTGAGCTCCTCGTCGGTATATGGCGGAACCTACAACCTCTTCAAGTACACGCTGCCAAAGCTTGGCATCGAGGTCACCTTCGTCGAAGACCAGGACGACCTGGCAGCCTGGCAGGCTGCTGTTCGTCCCAACACGAAGGCCTTCTTCGGCGAGACCATCGCAAACCCCAAGATCAACATCTTGGACATCGAGGGCGTTGCCGAGGTGGCCCACAAGAACGGATTGCCACTCATCGTCGACAACACGGTGGCAAGCCCGTTCCTGCTTCGTCCACTCGAGCACGGCGCCGACATCGTCGTTCACTCGGCGACAAAGTTCCTCGGCGGACACGGCACCGTAATCGCCGGCGCCATCGTTGATGGTGGAAAGTTCCCCTGGTCCAAGCACGTCGATAAGTTCCCAGGCCTCACCGAGCCAGACCCCTCCTATCACGGCGCTAGCTACACCGGCGTGCTGGGTGACCCGATTGCCTACATCATCAAGGCCCGCGTCCAGCTGTTGCGCGACCTTGGTGCTGCCGTCTCCCCCGACAACGCGTTTGGCCTGATTCAAGGAATCGAAACACTGAGCCTTCGGATGGAACGTCACTGCTCAAACGCTCTGGCTGTTGCCCAGTGGTTGGAAGCCCACGACCAGGTCGCAGCGGTCAACTACGCAGCACTGCCCTCAAGCCGTTGGAACAAGGCTGCGGCAAAGTATGCCCCCCACGGTGTTGGCGCAGTGCTGTCCTTTGAAATCAAGGGTGGCGTAAACGCCGGCCGAGCACTGGTCGATAGCGTCCAGCTCTTCAGCCACGTGGCCAACATTGGCGATGTGCGAAGCCTGATTATTCACCCAGCCTCGACCACGCACTCGCAGCTCACTCCAGAGCAGCAGCTCACCACCGGTGTCACCCCAGGGTTGGTTCGCCTCTCTGTGGGTCTCGAGCACATCGACGACATCCTGGCTGACCTCGAGTCCGGTTTCCAGGCCGCGAAGAAGGCTAAGTAACACTCCCGGAGCAAGGCTCCACAATTCCTCCAGGGACTGGGGATGGCCGGGGTATTCCCCGGCCATCCCCACTTAGGGAAGAATAGCCACACCATGGATTGGCAATCACCCGCGGAGTCTCTGCCCTCGGCCTTCGTCACGGAGGCCCTTCAGGCGACGCTGCGCGGAACGCCACCGGTCACCGGAGCGTGGCGCGATGGTGATCACCTCGGTAATCGACAGTTCTGCCAAGTTGGCCCCTTCACCACAGAACACGGCGATCACATTCCCCATGTGCGGATTGCATATGAAACGTTTGGCGAACTCAATGCCGATGCGTCCAATGCTGTGCTCGTGTTTCATGCCCTGACCGGTGACGCTCATGCAACCGGACAGGCTGGCCCGGGGCACCCGACCGCCGGCTGGTGGTCAGGCGTGGTGGGCGCGGGCCTCGGGCTTGATACGGACAAGTGGTGCATTGTTGTGCCAAACATCCTCGGTGGCTGTCAGGGCACCACAGGCCCCTCAAGTTTTCACCCCGATGGCAGGGAGTGGGGCTCACGCTTCCCCTATCTGACAATCCGCGATCAAACCAAGGTCGTCGAATCCCTCGCGGATCACCTCGGAGTTGCCGCCTTCGCCGCCGTTGTTGGCGGTTCCATGGGGGGAATGCATGCCCTGGAGTGGGCGTTGCTTTTCCCAGGTCGAGTGGCCAGGCTCGGGTTGATCGCTACCAGTGCCGTCACGAGCGCCGACCAAATTGGTGGCAACTCCATCCAGATGGAGGCCATCACGGTTGACCCGTTCTTCTCCGGTGGCGACTACTACGACCACGACGAGGGGCCCTACAGAGGTTTGGCTCTGGCACGACGCATGGCGCTCGTCAACTACCGCTCCCCCACAGAGCTCAACGAGCGTTTTGAGCGGACCTGGCAGAGCAAGGTGTCGCCTCTTGGCGACAGCGGCCGGTTCGCTGTGGAGAGCTATTTGGATTTCCACGGCAACAAGTTCACCCGTCGATTCGACGCAAATAGTTACATGAGCCTGGTCGGGGCAATGAACTCGCACGATGTGACCCGTGATCGCGGCGACTTAGCCGCCGTCTTGGGAACACTGACACTGCCCACGCTGGTTCTCGGAGTTGATAGCGACCGACTGTTCCCACTTGGCCAGCAAGAGGACCTCGCTCGTCATATCCCAGGGTGCCTCAGTGGGGCTGTTCCTGAAGTACTAGAGACGCCCTACGGCCACGATGGGTTCTTGATCGAATCCGAGCGCGTTGGCGCGTCGATTGCAGCACTGCTGGCTACGCCCACGACGTAAGGGCGTCTCCGATGACCGTCGGGATCTCCCGACAGACATCCATGACGCTAAAGGGTCCACCCGTTGGGCTATCGGCATCGCCGACGGCCCGGGCTGAGGCCCTCGCCGCTGCAATCTGGTGAATCAATGCGCCAGCAGCAACAGCCTCACCGAGGAGCTCGGGAGAGTCATGCAGGCGCTCGTGCCACGCTGCCAAGAGCGCACCCAGGATTCCTGCAAGCGCATCGCCCGTTCCAGCGGTTGCGAGCCAGGGCGTTGCCCTGGGCAATTCCCAGACACCGCCGTGTCCATCGACAACAGCACCGTTTGCCCCCTTGACGAGGACAGTCATGGAAAGTTTCTTCGCAAGCTTCTGCGCGCTCTCACGGTCGCTAGCACCTGCGGGAATACCCAGGCGCTCGAGAAGCGCCTCGAGCTCCCCGTGGTGAGGGGTGAGCACGGTGAGTGGACCGAAATTCTCCACCAGCTCGAGTGCACCGGCGTCGACCACACTCGGTATCCCCTGGGCACAAGCAGCGGTGACTCGGGCACGAGTGTCGTCATCAATGGGTGAGACCATGCCACTACCCACGACCACAGCGTCGGCACTGCCCGGTGCGATAACAACTTCGGGGTGCTGGGTGACCACCATCTGCGCGACACCCTCTGGCCCGGAGTAGCGAACCATCCCCACTCCGGTTTTCACCGCGGCCTCAACACCGATCAGCGCAGCACCTGGATAGGCGGAGCTTCCGGTAACGAGCGCCAAGACACCTCTCGAATACTTGTGGTCCTCGGGCTGTGGTGCCCTCACCCACCCTCGGAGGAAGGTGTGGTCAACAGCAATGGGCTCAGCCATCAGGAAACGCCTTTCATGTCTGCCAGTGTCGGCAAATCCGCACCAGCACGGGACACGGTTATTGCCGCTGCCCTTAGAGCAAAGGTAACAACCTCTGCCAGGTCGTTCTCTGGGAGGGTCTCCCAGCGCTTCGCCCCAGAGGCACCCAACAGCGATCTGGTCGAAAGCGCTGCGATCAATCCCGCCATCACGGTGTCACCGGCACCAATCGTGTCAACAACGGTGATGGCGTGGGTCGGAAACGACAGGGTTCGACTAGCGCTCCACGCGCTGGCACCCTCGGCGCCCATGGTGATGATGACCAGAGTGGCACCGAGCCCCTGCCACCGCCTGACCACCTCATCGAGCGAGAGGCCTGGATAGAGCCAGGCCGCATCTTCGTCACTTGCCTTCACGAGGTGTGACAGAGCAATCAGTGCCTCGATCTGTGGCAACACGTCCTCGGCGGAGCCCATGATGTGGGGTCTCACGTTCGGGTCATAGCTAATGCTCGCGCCCGCAGCGCGCGAGCGCTTCACAATCTCCAGCACAGCGCTGGCTCCAGGCTGCAGAGTGCAGGCAATGGAGCCTGCGTGGACGTGGAGATAGGGGGCTTCTGGAACCATGGAGGGCTCCAGATCCCAGACCAGATCGAATTCGTAACTCGCTGAGCCATCTTCTGCCAGGTGCGCTGTGGCCGTTGAGGTGTAATCAAGACCCGAGCTGTCCTCAATCAGCGCGACACCGCTGCCCTTGACGTGAGAGGTAATGGCCTGACCCCTGGGATCCGGCCCGACCCGGGCTGCCAACACAGCCGAGTGTCCCAGGCGCCCCAGTCCGATGGCAACGTTCATGGGGCTGCCGCCTGGAACTTCGTGCAGTGGCTCACCCGATGGCCCCACGACGCAGTCCATCAGCGCCTCACCAATGACTACAACGGTGTCCGACACCCGCTTGTCCCCGTTCTCCGTATGGTTCACACCATGTTAGTGACGGGTGGTGGCGTCCCTCACTTCACCAACGAGCTCTTCAATGATGTCCTCGAGGAAGAGCACACCTCTGGTCGTGCCATCGGGGGCAACGACCTTGGCCACGTGGGCACCGGTTTGGCGCAGGGTGGCAAGAGCGTCCTCTAAATCGATGGAATCGCGCAGGGTGACCAGGGATCGGATCCTGCGAGGGGGAACCGGGTAGTCACTATCGATATCTGCCCCATCGAGCACATCCTTGATGTGGACATAGCCCGAAGGCTCGCCCGAATCGTCGATGAGCACATAGCGACTAAAGCCCCTCTGCGCCACCGCCTGGTGAACGTCCGCCGGGGTAGCATCCTCGGGCAGGGTGACCAGATTGGGCAGGGCGATTGTGACATCGCCGACAACTTTGGTCGTGAACTCAAAAGCCGCGGTCAGTGCTCCGGAATGATCGGAGAGCATTCCGGTCTTCGTCGACTCGGCAACAATCGTTGCCACCTCATCGAGGGTGTACGCACTGACGGCTTCGGCTTTGGGCTCAACGCCCGTCATCCGCAGGAAACCATTGGCGATCGCGTTCAGGCTTCGAATAATCGGAGAGATGACCCTAGAGACAAACACCAGAGGGGGCGCCAAGAACAACACGGCCTTGTCGGGCAGAGAGAACGAGATGTTTTTAGGAACCATCTCGCCAAAGACCACGTGCAAGTAGGTCACGATCAACAGCGCCATGATGAACGCCACCACACTCACCCAGTTATCGGGAACGCCGAGAGCCCCCAGAGGGCCTTCGAGAAGGTGGTGAACCGCAGGCTCAGAAACCAACAGAATCAGCAGTGAACAGACGGTGATGCCGAGCTGCGAGGTGGCCAGCATCAATGTGGCGTGCTCCATCGCATACAGCGATGTTTTTGCACCCTTCTTGCCCGCCGCCGCCAAAGGCTCAATCTGTGAACGCTTGGCCGCAATGACGGCGAATTCTGCACCCACAAAGAATGCGTTGCCAGCCAGCAACACTACTAACCACGCCAGTCCAGCCCAGTCGCTCATAGCAGCGTCACCTGCTCTGCACTGACGCTAGGAGTGAACCGCACGCGATCAATGCGGCGGCCCTCCATGCGCTCCACTCGGAATTCACCGGTCTCAATGGTGATGGTGTCGCCAACCTCAGCCATCCTGCCCAAGCCCTCGAGGATGAATCCAGCGACCGTCTCGTAGTGACCACTTTCTGGAACCTGCACCCCGGTGCGCTCTTCCAGTTCATCGGGGCGCAGTTGGGCGGGGAAAGTGAACCAGTCTCTGGCGCGCACAACATCGAGCGGGGCGCGGTCGTGCTCATCGGCAACCTCACCGATGAGCTCTTCGACGAGGTCCTCCAGGGTGGCAATACCCGAGGTGCCCCCGTATTCATCGACCACAATCGCCACCTGGTAACCCCGGCCACGAAGCTCGGTCAGCAGCAGGTCCAGCGGCATCGTCTCTGGCACACGAATGACATCCGATTGAAGCGCAGAGACCGGCACTTCATCGCGCTTGTCACTGGGAACCGCCACCGCCTGCTTCACGTGAACAACACCACGGATGTCATCAATGGATTCATCGATGACTGGGAAGCGGGAGTAGCCGGTTCGGCGGGCCAACTCAATGACATCGTTGGCGGTGTCACTGCGGTGAACGCTCTCGACCTTGGTGCGAGGGGTCATCACGTCAATGGCGTTGCGGTGAGAAAACTCGATCGTTCTGGAGAGCAACGTTGCCGTGTCGTTTTCCAACAGACCCTGCAGCGCGGAGCGCTGCACGAGGCTCGAGAGCTCATCGGCTGTTCTGGCAGCAGAAAGTTCCTCCTTGGGTTCAATCCCCATGGCGCGAAGGATGCGGTTAGCGCTGCCGTTCAGCACCGCGATGAACGGGCTAAACGCCCATGTGAACGCCACCTGCAATGGCACGAGGACCCTGGCGGTCTGCCGGGGAACGGCAAGCGCGTAGTTCTTCGGCACCAATTCGCCAAAAATCATCGAGATTGTGGTGGCAATAAGAATGCCCGCCACAGCGCCCACCGGGCGGACAAAATCATCATCGAGGCCGGCTCTGGTGAGCGGACCGGAGAGCATCGACGAAATTGCCGGCTCCATCGTGTATCCAGTGAGCAGAGTCGTCAACGTAATGCCCAATTGCGCACTGGAGAGATGGGTGGAGGTGCGCTTCAGAGCCGCAATAGTGATGCGGTTGCCTTTTTCACCGCGTGCACTGCGACTCTCGAGATCAGCCCGATCAAGGTTCAGGAGTGCGAACTCACTACCCACGAAGACTCCGGTGCCGAGCGCCAACAG
>JBIIRH010000034.1:0-9250 GCA_044341675.1 Pontimonas sp. | reverse complement strand
GCGCAATGTGTCCCGGTGAGTGAACGCCGATCGGTTGCGTCGGTTTACCCAGCTGGTCGAGTGCCCGGTGGTACAGGTCAACGTAGGGACCAAATCGCTCGGGCGCGCCTCCGATGATCGCGAGCATAAGGGGTAACCCGTAGCCAGCCGCTCGCACCACGGACTCAGGGCTTCCACCAACACCCACCCAGGTTCGGATGTTGCCAGAGTGGGACTTGGGATAGACCTCTTGATCAGCAAGTGGCTTTCTGGTGGTTCCCGACCAGGTGACGGGGCCTTCTTTAAGCAGTTCAGCAAATAGATTGAGCTTCTCCTCGAAGAGGACCTGGTAGTCGCCCAGTTCATAACCAAAGAGCGGGAAAGATTCCGTGAAAGAACCCCGACCCATGATGATTTCTGCTCGACCATGGGAAAGCGCGTCGAGTGTCGCAAAACGCTGGAAGACCCTGATGGGATCATCGGAGCTCAAGACGGTGACCCCGGAGCTCAGAATGATGCGCTTGGTCTTCACGGCAATTCCGGCAAGAACCGTCTCCGGTGTGGAAATGGCAAAGTCATCCCGGTGGTGCTCGCCCAGAGTGATGGCGTCGACTCCCACTTCATCAGCAAGAACGGCCTCATCTACGACGTTGCGGATGACCTCTGCATAGGGAAGAGGAACCCCGCGCGAGTCATGGGTGACATCACCAAAGGTGTCAAGGCCTAATTGCAGAGACTCCACAATGTCCTCTCCTCCGACAGGTTGACTACTGATATCCCAGAACACCACAGTGTATGCGAGGCCCTAGGGCTGCAACCTGGTAGCGCTCCACCCTTGGGACTCGCGCGTGAAACTCACGCGGTCGTGGAGGCGCGAGGTGCGACCGGCCCAGAACTCAATCCGTTCGGGTTCGATGACAAATCCGCCCCACGTTTCCGGCCTAGGAATCTCTGGATTATCAACGAATCGCTGTTCCATTTCCTTGACCCGCGCCTCTAGTGCCTCTCTGGAGGCAATGGGCTTGGACTGCTCGCTCGACCAGGCGCCAATCTGCGAACCGCGGGGTCTGGTCGCAAAGTAGGCGTCGGAAACTTCCGCCTCGACCGGGCTTGCATGACCATAAATCAGTATCTGGCGGTGTTGGACATACCAGGGGAACACGACTGACACTGCAGGGTGAGCGAGTAAGGCCAGCCCTTTTCTGGACCCGTAGTCGGTATAGAAATACAAGCCGCGCTCATCGATTCCCCGCAGTAACACCGTGCGCGAGGAGGGAGCGCCGTCTGGATCAATCGTCGAGACCACCATGGCGTTTGGCTCATAGATGCCAGCAGCATCGGCCTCTGCGACCCATGTCGCCAACTGCTCCATGGGGTCCGACGACAGGGAACCCTCTTCGAGGGGAATAGACCCGTAGTCCTTGCGCTGTGACAGCGCCTCGGGGGTGGAATCATTCATGTTCTACCCCCACTGCTCATTGGTGGACCTGAGGGGACTCGAACCCCTGACCCCCTGCATGCCATGCAGGTGCGCTACCAGCTGCGCCACAGGCCCGTTTTGCAAGCGAGAGTCAGCTTACTACAGCGCAGTGGCTGCCCTCGCGCCAGCATCATCCTCGTCGGGGCTTGGCAGAGACACCACCGGACAATCACGCCAGAGTCGCTCCAATTGGTAGTAAAGGCGCTCTTCCTCATGGAAGATGTGCACGATGATGTCGCCAAAATCCAGAAGAATCCAGCGTCCATCGCTGCGGCCTTCTTGACGCAGCTTGCGAACGCCCTTCTCGCCGAGTGATTCTTCGATCTCGTCGGCGATCGACATCGCCATGCGTTCATTGCGAGCACTACAGATGAAGAAGATATCCGCCAAGGGCATCTGCTCGGAAACGTCCAAAGCGACGAGATCTGTGGCGAATTTATTCAGAGCAGCGTGGGCGGCTACCTCAACGGCCGCTAAAGCGCTCTTGCTCGCCGTCATTGCTGGCACGTCATTGCCATTTAGCCCAACACATCCGTCATCACGGCCAAAATCAACAGTGCTACTGCAGCTAGACCCAAGACCGCTGCGCCCAGAGACGTGACCACAGCCGCAGTTCCCCAGCGTGCGCGACGGACCATGACGATGTCGGAGTCATCACCCTTGCCAGAAACGGCCTGCGACGCACGCATTGGCTTCGCACTCGCAGCGATTGCACCAGTGGTGTAGGAATCCATGACCTCGTCGTCATCCCGGTCCATGACCAGCGCTGGCAGTGAGCCAACCTCTGAGAGGCTCTGAGGCAAACGAATCTGTCCCGTGACAACCACCTCGCCGGTGTCACCCAGGGGCCCAGCGATGTCGATGGTGGGGGTTTCCGGGATGATCAGCGAACTCGTCGTAGTAGCCATCTGGCCCACCGTTCGCGACGCCGTGATCACAGGCACCGCATCGCTGAACGGTGTCACAGTGGTGGTGCCAGTAGTGGGAGGAGCGCTCGCGGGCGAGGCAAACACGGGAGGCAGAGGCGCCGCCGGTGCCGCGGGAGGAGCAGGTGTCGCCACCAGCGACTCAGGAGGAGCCCCTACTGGGGCGCCGCCCTGCTCGAGTTGCCGGCGCTCTCGTCTAGAGAGCACGGGCGCCGCTGGCGCGGGCGGTGGTGGGGTTACGGGCGCTATCACCGGCTCGACGAGAGCCTGCGGAAGCGCCGGCTCGACCGGCGCTGCGCCTACTGGCTGGAACGCAGGTCCCTCCATGGCCCGGCGCTCACGCCTGGACAGCGGTTGCCCGGTTGGCTGGTCAGTCACTTGTCACCCCGATACAGACGATGTTTGGCAATGTACTGGACTACTCCATCGGGGACCAAATACCAGACGGGGTGCCCGGCCCTCACGCGAGTCCTGCAGTCAGTCGACGAAATTGCGAGTGCTGGAACTTCCATCACCGTCACGCCATCTGAGGGGAGACCTGCTGTGGAGAGCTCGTGCCCAGGCCTCGAGACGCCAACAAAATGGGCCTTGGCCGTGAGCTTCTCCGCGTCTTTCCAGGACAAGAAGGTTTGCAGGGCGTCAGCACCAGTAATGAAGAAAAGGTCAGCGTCGGGAAACTCGCTGCGCATGTCATCGAGAGTGTCGGCTGTGTAAGTGATGCCTGGGCGGTCAATATCCACCCGGCTTACGCGAAAGCGAGGGTTTGACGCTGTTGCGATCACCGTCATCAGATAGCGGTGCTCGCCAGGCGACACTGCGGGCTTATCGGCAGGTTGGCCGGTAGGAACAAAGATCACTTCATCGAGCTCGAGCGCGACCTGGGCTTCACTCGCAGCCACCAAGTGGCCATGGTGAATGGGGTCGAACGTGCCACCCATAATCCCTATACGGGGGCGGCGTGTGGAACTCATCGTGTGTTAGTGGTGACCAGCGTGAGAGTGGTCAGTTCCGCCTGATTTGTGACGGTGACGATTGGCAACATTCCGGTAGCTGTAGGTCACCATTGCCAAGGCAAAGAACCCCACGATGAAAACGACGCCATAGGCCCAGGTCGGCATGGGAAGCTCATTAACGACCTCGCCTGAGGCAACAACTACATCGTGAAGAATCACAGTGGATATCCCTTCGGGTGGTGACTAGCGCCTAATCTACCGGCTCTGGGGGCTTCGTGCCCACCTACGCGCGGACTTGGCCAGAACCCCGCACCAGCCACTTGGTGCTGGTGAGTTCGGGAAGACCCATCGGGCCCCTGGCATGCAGTTTCTGAGTGGATATCCCCACCTCAGCGCCAAAGCCAAACTCTCCCCCATCGGTGAATCGCGTGGAGGCGTTCACCATCACCACAGCAGCATCAACTTCAGCCAGGAACCGATCAGCGTGACCCATGTCGTTCGTCAGAATCGACTCCGTGTGTTGGGTCGAATACGTGGCAATGTGCCCGAGCGCTTCATCGAGGGAGTCAACAACCTTGATAGCAAGTTCAAGGGCCAGGTATTCCGCAGCCCAGTCAGCTTCCGTGGCCTCACTGGCCTCGGGAATCAACGCTCGCGTCGCTTCACAGCCGTGCAGCACCACAGAGTGCTTCGCGAGCGCCGCTGCTACAGCGGGAAGGAGACGATCGGCGACACTGCGGTGAACGAGCAGAGTTTCCAGCGAGTTACAGACGCTGGGGCGTTGAACCTTGGCGTTGACGATAATCTCGACCGCGTTGTCGAGGTCCGCGCTCTCATCAACAAAGATGTGCACAACACCAGAGCCAGTTTCAATCACCGGAACCTGTGACTGCGTGACAACCGCCTCGATGAGTGCTGCTGAACCCCTGGGAATGAGAACGTCGATGAGCCCTCGCGCTCTCATCATCGCTTCTGCACCCTCGCGCCCGACATCATCAACACTCGCGATGGCAGCACCAGGAAGGCCGACGCTCTCAAGAGCACCAGCCATCATTGCCACAATCACCTCGTTGGTGGACTCAGCGGCAGAACCACCGCGTAACACGACCGCGTTCCCACTTTTCAGCGCCAAGGCGGTGATGTCCACCGTCACGTTGGGCCTCGCCTCATAAATGGCACCCACAACACCAAAGGGCACCCGGACCTGGGTCACGTGGAGGCCATTGGGAAGTGTCATGCCGCGCAACACATCACCAACCGGGTCTGGCAACGCCCGAATAGTGCCCACCGCATCAACAAGTCCCTGAATTCTTTCCGGAGTTAGTCGCAAACGATCCTGGAGACCTTGGCTCATGCCCTCCGCCGCGCCGCGACGCAAATCCTCAGCGTTGGCAGCAAGAATGTCATCGGTCTTCGCCACAAGCCCCGCCTGGATTGCCGCTAGAGCCTTGTCCCTGCTCGCAGCGGATGCGCTCTGGAGAACTCGAGCAGCAGCCTTCGTGGCACGCAGCCTGGGCTCCAGAAGGAGCGACGCTTTAGTGGATTCGGACACGGCTCTAGTGTAGGTCGGTGGCCTCGAACCAGGTACCGGTCACCTCACCGGCAACAACCCGGGCGAGGGCGTCTGTGGCAGCAAGAACTGTCGGAATACCCGCGGCGGTCGCCATTTTTGCAGCGCTGACTTTGGTCACAGCACCACCGGTTCCCACGCTGTTCACGAGCGCTGCTCCCAGTTCAATCTGCTCCAAGTCCATCCCGAAGGGCACGACCTCAATCTTGGTGGCCCCTGACTCGCTGGGAGGCTTCGTATACAGGCCATCAACATCGCTCAACAGCACCAGAAGATCCGCCGACACCAGCTCGGCCACCATGGCGGCCAAGCGGTCGTTGTCACCAAAGCGAATCTCTTGGGTTGCGACGGTGTCGTTCTCATTCACAATCGGGATGATGCCAAGACCTAGGAGGCGCTCCATGGTGCGCAGAGCGTTGGTGCGGTGGGTGTCATTTTCCATGTCACCCACGGTGAGCAACACCTGGCCAGTAATCATCGAATACTTCTCAAAGAGCCCCTGGTATCTGGCCATCAGAAGAGCCTGGCCCACCGCCGCAGCCGCTTGCTGCGTTGCGAGGTCTTGGGGACGATCACTCAACTGGAGAAACGGTGCGCCAATGGCAATGGCCCCGGAGGACACCAAGACAACCTCGCAGCCCTTGGCGCGCCAGGCAGCCAGGGCATCAACCAGACCCGTCACTTGGTGCTCTCGCTCGCCACTAATGGACGACGAACCCACTTTCACCACAATGCGCTTGGCGTCAGCCAGCGTCTCACTCATCGTCATCAGAGAACATTCCTGCCTGTCGTTCATCATCAAGTTCTGCTCGGGCTCTGGCTTTCGCGTCCATCCGCTCGTGATAGGTCGCCTTGCGCTTCGCCCTGGTGGGGCGCCCCTCCTCAAGGAGGCGGGGGTCGGTCCCACGCGGAGCCGCCATCAATTCTGCTGCACTGGAGAGGGTTGGCTCCCAATCAAATACTTGACCTTGGCCTGACCCAATAATGACAGGGGCTCCAGGCGTTGCGCCGGCTTTGAAGAGCGCCTCGTCAATGCCGATTTTCATGAGGCGGTCAGCCAAGAACCCGACCGCTTCGTCGTTGGTGAAGTCCGTCTGCTCAACCCAGCGCTCTGGTTTCTCACCGATAATGCGATAAAGGTTCCCCTCGCTGGTGCCCTCCATAACCACAACAAACGGTGCCTCGTTGACGGCCTTTGGCCGCACCACGATGCGGGTGGGTGTTTCTGCTTCCTTCGCCAAACGGGCACGGTGTGCTTTGACGAGGTCACCGAGAGCATAAAGGAAGGGCTCGAGGCCAGCCTTGCTCACCGTGCTAATCGGGAATACCCGGAGCCCGCGAGCCTCAAAGTCTGGCGTGACCATCGCCGCAAGATCCTGGGCGTCTGGAACATCTACTTTGTTCAATACCACCAAGGCGGGGCGGTCCTGCAGGGGAACCTTGTCGGCCTCTAGTGGGTAGTTCGAGAGCTCAATCAGAATCTGGTCCAGATCCCCCAGGGGATCACGGTCGGGCTCAAGGGTCGCGCAGTCAATCACGTGGACCAGCACTGTGCAGCGCTCCACGTGTCGCAGGAACTCAAGGCCCAAGCCCTTACCGATGCTGGCGCCAGGAATCAGACCCGGCACATCCGCCATGGTGAAGCGGACGCCACCGGCGTCCACCACTCCCAGGTTCGGGTGCAGGGTGGTGAAAGGGTAATCAGCAATCTTCGGGGTGGCCGCTGACACCGCGGCAATCAGGCTTGATTTGCCAGCACTGGGGAACCCCACGAGTGCAACATCGGCGACAATCTTGAGCTCCAGGTGAACATCACCCTCAAACCCATGGGTTCCAAGCAACGCAAAGCCTGGAGCCTTGCGGGCGGTGGAGGCGAGAGCCTCATTGCCTAGTCCTCCGCGGCCACCGGGCGCGATGCAAAGGGTCATGCCGGGTCGATCGAGATCGACAAGGAGGTTGCCCTGCGCATCTTTCACGACGGTCCCCACCGGAACGGGAAGCGTGACGTCTTCGCCGCTCTTGCCGTGACGGGAATCGCCCATGCCAGGAGACCCGTTAGTGCTTGTGCGGTGGGGGCGGTGGTGATAATCCAACAGCGTGGTGACCTGGGGGTCAGCAACGAGGATGATGTCGCCCCCGTGCCCGCCATTACCGCCGTCTGGGCCACCGAGTGGCTTGAACTTCTCCCGGCGCACAGACACGCAGCCGTGCCCGCCGTGGCCAGCGCGAAGGTGAACAACAACATCGTCGACGAATGTCGTCATGGTCGTCCTCCTTCGTGAATCAGATTCTGATGGTGGCTAAAAAGCGGAAAGGGCGAGCCGCAGCTCGCCCCCGTCCTGCATGAAACTTGGATTCTAGGAAGTGGCCTCGACTACCGCGATAACCTTGCGGCCACCTTTGGTGCCGAACTTCACTTCGCCTGCTGCCAGAGCAAACAGCGTGTCGTCGTTGCCGCGACCCACGTTGTCTCCGGGGTGGAAGTGAGTGCCACGCTGGCGAATCAAGATTTCTCCGGCCTTGACAATCTGTCCACCGAAACGCTTGACGCCTAGGTACTGGGGGTTGGAGTCGCGACCGTTCCTGGTCGACGATGCGCCCTTTTTATGTGCCATGTCCTCGTCCCTTACTTCTTTGTGATTCCGGTGATCTTGAGCTTGGTGAGTTCAGAACGGAAGCCCTGGCGTTTCTTGTAGCCGGTCTTGTTCTTGTATTTCTGAATGACAATCTTCGGGCCACGCAGGTCCTGGAGAACCTCAGCAGTGACGGTGATTTTGTCGAGTTCCTTCTTGTCGTGGGTCACGCTCGCGCCGTCCACATACAGGACAGGTGCGAGGGTCACGGAGTTCTTGGCGTCAGCAGAAATGCGGTCGACCGTAATGATCGAACCAACCTCTACCTTTTCTTGACGCCCGCCAGCGCGCACAACTGCATAGACCACGATGAAACCTGCCTTGTTACTGATATCGATGATGGTGCGGAAGGAAACCCTGAATAAAGTGCACCAGCGACCCAGAATAGACCATTGGCCCTTCCCCGGCAACTACGCCGGGTTACCAGGTGAAGGTGAAGCCTGGAATCTCGGCGAAGATCGCCTGGGCGTGGGTGTCATAAATCACCAGCGATGTATCGCGCCGAATAATCTCGGGGCTGAGACCGGCAAATCCGGTGAGGCTCGAGGCCGGATTCACTTCAGCAACGAGGTATTGACCATTCGGTGAGAGGCCAATCACGCCGATACTCTGCGGTGCTTGCAGACTGCCGATAAGTCTGGTGTGAATGGCATCGGAGGTCTCCTCGGTCACCACCGTGTAGGGCGGACCATCGGCAACGCCCGGGACCACGACGCGCTGAAACGCACTGCCATCAGGCCCGAGAACCGTGAACTCGTGAAAAACGGGGAACCCCTCCATGGTGCCAGCCGGGATGCGGTTTTCCGAACCATCGGCCAAACTTCGTGCCAACGTACCCAGTGAATCCACATACAGCGCGGACTCACCCAGAGCGTCAAAACCCCACAATTCGGCCGCGGTTCCCAGGGGCACCACGATTCCAGTCAACGGATCAAATCTGACGAGGCTCTGGTTTCGAAGCCACACAACGATGTTGCCGGAGACATCGGAGACTGCAACCTTTGTCACGCCGAGCGGGTTACCATCGGCGCCCTCGACAACTTCTGGTGTCCGGGCACCCAACGTATCGAGAAGCGCCAAAGAGCGGAATGTCCCGGCCCGCCCTCGAAGCTCGGCATCGACGGTGAGAACCAGTGTTGTGCCCCAGGCAGAGCGGGCCATGCCAGCGAGCGTTATTCCTGGCGTATCAGGGATGCGATCGATGGCGCCAGAACTTGGCTCCACCAGCTCCAGAAAAGTCTCCCCCTGGACGCTGCGCAACACTGCATAAACAACCCCCACTCGGGCAAAGCTCTGAATCCCCGGCGCCTGGTAGACCACTTCGGGGGCAGAACCATCGAGAACCAACCGCACCAGTTCGTCCTGTTCACCGGCAGATCGCAAAAACAGCAGTTCTTCGGGTGGTGTCTGAAAACTGGTGTCCCAGGTCCCCTTCGCACCAAACCCCCTCGGGACTACCGAGCTCACACTCACCCGGTAGGTGGTCGCTGCAAGCAGAGGCTCATCAAAGACCACCCGAACATCGAGGTCTGTGGTCTCCACGCTGAAGGCAGTTTCCGGGGTGATGGTGATGTCAGCGTCGGATACTTCCGTCACAGCGCGATCACTGCGCAGGGTCAAGGTAACCCCGGATGCCTGAATCGCGGTGGCTTCATCGATGGTGGCACTGCGAAGACGCGGTCCCTCGGTCAAAGTCCCCACCACGGCCG
>JBIIRH010000011.1:0-26832 GCA_044341675.1 Pontimonas sp. | reverse complement strand
GAATATCAATTCCTGCGGCATCCAGCGCGCGCTTGGCAGCGTTGACCTGCGGGAGCCCGCCATCGATGACGAGTAGCCCCGGAGGGTACGAGAAGCCCTTGCGCTCAGGTTCGCCCTCCCCCGAATCTGGATTGAGGCGTGCAAGGCGTCGTGAAACAACCTGAGCGATGGCTTCGGTGTCATCGCGCACGTCGGTTATCGCGAACTTTCGGTAGTGCTCCCTCCTGGGGATGCCGTCCTCGAAGACGACCATGGAGGCGACAGGATTCTCTCCCCCTAGGTGCGAAACGTCGAAGCACTCGATGCGCAAGGGGGCCTCAGGCAAGCCTAGGGCATTGTGAATCTCGGCCAGAGCACGCGAGCGGACCTGAGGGTCAGTGGTCTTCTGGCTGACATAGCTCTGCAGGGTGTGCTCGGCGTTGATGGTGACAGTGCGCTGCAGTTCGGCAAGTTCACCTCGTTGGGCAGTCCGGAGGGAAACTTTGCCCTTGAGACCGGCTTCTGTGCGCAGTGTTGCTAGCTGCTCCTCCCATTCCACCGAGAGCGCCGGAAGGCTCGGGACCACGACGACTCGGGCGGGCGGAGAATCTTCGAACCCGTCTCGAAGGATGAGCTCGACGAGGTTCTCTCCGAGGGAGCCTTCCAGGATGAATCCCTGCGCAGAGCGGATCCGTCCGCTTCTGACGCGGAAGACGTGTGCAGCCGACACCAGCGCATCGCCTGCAACCGCGAAGATATCGGCATCGACATCCTCGTCCAAGACCATGGTGTTCTTCATCAGGATGGTGGAGATGGCGTCCACGCGATCACGCAGCTTGGCCGCACGTTCAAACTCAAAGGCATCAGCAGCCTGACGCATTGATTCCTGCAACTCCCGCACGACGCCACTGTCGTGGCCCTCCATGAAAGAGGCGAGGGATAGCGCGAGCGCCTTGTGATCCGGTTGGGTGATGCGATTAACACAGGGCGCAGCACACTTCCCAATATCGCCCAGCAAACAAGGCCGGCCTGCCCTCTGGGCCTTGGTATAGACGCTCTCTGAGCAGGAGCGCACTGGAAACGCCTTGAGGATGGTGGAGAGAGTGTCACGAAGAGCGCCAGCGGTGTGAAACGGGCCGAAGTACCGGGCGCCCTTGATGCCTTTCTTCCGCGCCAGAAAGACGCGCGGAACGCTCTCTGAGAGGGTGAGCACCACATACGGGTAGGACTTGTCGTCACGGAACCGAACGTTGAACTCTGGAGAAAACTCTTTGATCCAGAGAAACTCGAGTTGCAGGGCTTGACGCTCGGTGGGCACCAGCGTCCAGTCCACGGAATCGGCTGATTCCACCATTCGCCTAGTGCGCTCATGGAGTTTTCCAGGCTCTTGGAAGTAGCTCGTGAGACGGGACCGCAGATTCTTGGCCTTGCCCACGTAGAGGACAGTGCCTCTGGAGTTCATGAACCGATAGACGCCTGGCGATTGAGGGATATCACCGGTTCGGGGTTGCCAGGAGTGCCGTGGTGTCATGGCTAGAGGTTCTGCATCAACTCTTTGAGAAAACCGCCGGTGTGGGAGCTCTTGTGGGCGGCTACTGTCTCAGGGGTGCCCTGGACCACAACCGTTCCACCACCTGAGCCGCCCTCGGGGCCAAGGTCGATAATCCAGTCGGAAGCTCGGATCACGTCAAGGTTGTGCTCAATCACCACCACAGTGTTTCCCTTGTCGGCAAGCCCCTGCAGGACATGGAGAAGCTTTTTGACATCGTGGAAATGCAGCCCTGTGGTCGGTTCGTCAAGAACATAGATTGTTCGCCCCGTCGAGCGGCGCTGCAGTTCTGTCGCAAGCTTGACTCTCTGGGCTTCACCGCCGGAGAGCGTCGTGGCTGACTGCCCCAGGCGGACATAGCCAAGGCCCACGTCCACCAGAGTGTCGAGATAACGGGCAATGCTGCTGATCGGCTCAAAGAAGGTCGCGGCCTCCTCGATAGGCATGTTCAGAACATCAGCGATGGTCTTGCCCTTGTAGTGGACCTGAAGCGTCTCTCGGTTGTACCTGGCGCCGTGACACACTTCGCAGTCAACATAGACATCTGGGAGAAAGTTCATCTCGATGGTGATCGTGCCATCCCCAGAGCAGTTCTCGCAGCGGCCACCCTTGACGTTGAAGCTGAATCGACCCGGCTGGTATCCGCGCATCTTGGACTCGGATGTCTCGGCAAACAGCGCACGAATCTTGTCAAACACGCCCGTGTAGGTGGCGGGATTGCTCCTTGGCGTGCGCCCAATGGGGGCCTGGTCGACGTGCACAATCTTGTCGAGTTGCTCAAGCCCCCGAATGCGGGTGTGCTGGCCAGGAACGTGCCTGGCACCGTTGAGAACATTGGCCAGTTGCCGGTAGACAATGTCGTTAATCAGCGAGGACTTTCCGGAGCCACTCACGCCAGTAACAGCGACGAATACTCCGAGGGGAATCTCCACGTCAATGTTTGCAAGGTTGTTTGCCCTGGCTCCCTCGACGCGGACGACCCTGCCGTGGTCGACGGTGCGCTTAGGACGCGCTTCGACCACCTGCGAGGTTTTGTTGAGATAACCAGCGGTAATCGAGCGCTTTTCGGTGTGCAGAGAGGCAAGGGAACCTGAGTGGACCACCTCTCCCCCGTGTTCACCCGCTCCAGGCCCTATGTCAACAACCCAGTCCGCAGTCTCAATGGTTTCCTCGTCGTGCTCCACCACGATGAGCGTGTTGCCAAGGTCTCGGAGCTTAACGAGGGTGTCGATGAGGCGTCGATTGTCCCGTTGGTGCAGGCCAATACTTGGCTCATCAAGGACATAGAGGACCCCGGTAAGGCCGGAACCGATCTGCGTGGCCAGCCGAATACGCTGGGCTTCCCCGCCGGAGAGAGAACCGGCAGCTCGGGACATGCTGAGGTAGTTGAGTCCCACCTCCAGAAGGAACTCAAGACGTGCCTTGATTTCTCGAAGGATGGGCGCCGCGATGGACTGGTCGCGCTCCCCCAGAGCGAGCGACGCCATGAACTCATGAGCATCCGAGAGGCTCATGGACGCCACGTCGGAGATGGAGCGTCCGCCGACGCGGACAGCAAGAATCTCTGGTTTCAATCGCTGACCGTTGCATGTTCCACACTCAATTTCCCTCAAGTAGTCCGAGAAACGCTGCTTGCTCCACTCGCTGTCGGTCTCGTGGTACTTACGCTCGATGTAGGGCACAACGCCCTCAAAACCACTCGAATACTTGACGTCTCGACCGTAGCGATTGCGATAGCGAACCGTGAGCTCAAAGTTGTTGCCGTGCAGCACAGCCTCTTTGATGCCCTCGGGCAACTGTACCCACGGTGTATCCAGCGAGAAGTCGAGGTCATCGGCAAGGCTTTTGAGGAGATTGCGGAAGTATCCGTAAAGCCCCTTGCCCGCCTGAGTCCAGGGTCGAATAGCACCCTCGTTGATGCTGAGCTCTTCATCTCCGATCACCATTGCGGGATCTACCGCCATGGTGAACCCGAGCCCTGAGCAGGCTGGACAGGCCCCAAAGGGTGAGTTAAAGGAGAACGTGCGGGGCTCAATCTCTGTCAGAGCCACGGCACAGCCCGTCGGACAGCTCAGTCGCTCACTGAAGGTTTGGGTGCTCTCCGGGCCATCGTCATCGACGGCATTGATCATTACGGTTCCATCGGCAAGCTTCAGGGCGGTTTCGAGAGAGTCAGTAAGCCTCCCGAGAATCTCAGGGCCCATCACCAGGCGGTCGACCACGACCTCGATGTCGTGCTTCTTGGTTTTCTGCAGACTGGGCGCCTCAGCCAGTGCCACAACGGTTCCATCGATCCGCGCCCTTGCGAAGCCCTGAGAGTTGAGCGAGCGCAATAGATCCTGGAACTCCCCTTTTCGACCCGCCACCACGGGCGCCAAAATCTGAAAACGCCATCCCTCTGGACGGCCCATGATGGTGTCGGCAATGGTTTGGACACTTTGGCGGGCAATCGGCAGATCACAGTTCACGCAGTGCGCGATTCCCGTTCTTGCCCAGAGAAGACGAAGGTAGTCATAGATTTCGGTGATGGTGCCCACCGTGCTTCGAGGGTTGCGGTTCGTCGACTTCTGGTCGATTGACACCGCTGGCGATAGGCCCTCGATGACATCAACGTCGGGGCGATCTACTTGACCCAGAAACTGCCGGGCATAGGCAGATAAAGACTCGACATAGCGTCGTTGGCCCTCCGCGAAAATGGTGTCAAAAGCCAGTGAGGACTTACCCGAACCGGACAAACCAGTGAAAACGACAAGGGAATCCCTCGGTATGACAAGGTCCACATTCTTGAGGTTGTGGACCCGAGCCCCCTTGACCGTGAGCACTGAGCTCGACTTGGGTTTCTGGATGGGCACGCACCCAGTCTAGGGAGTCCCTACTGCCAGTTCCTGCGCTCTAACCGGTGGCGTCGACGAGCTGCCGGAGCTCTCGCTTGAGTTCAACAACCTCGTCACGAAGCTTGGCCGCGAGCTCAAACTTCAGTTCCGAGGATGCCTGCATCATCTGAGCTGTGACCGTGGCGATGAGCCCGGAGAGTTCCTCGGCACCGCCCCGCAGCTCGGCAGGGCGGTGGAATCCCTCCCCGGCGCTTCCTGTTACCTGGCCGATCAGCACCTCGGTGTCTGCCTGTTCCCTGGCGAGTACGGAGGTGATGTCGGCAATCTTCTTTCGGAGCGGTGTCGGGTCGATGTTGTTGGCGCGGTTGTACTCGACTTGGAGGGCTCGGCGTCTATCGGTTTCGGAGATAGCGAAGGCCATCGACTTAGTGATGGTCGAGGCGTACATGTGGACTTCACCGGAGACGTTACGAGCCGCTCGTCCAATGGTCTGGATAAGCGATGTGGAGGAGCGCAGAAAACCCTCCTTGTCCGCGTCCAATATGGCCACCAGCGAGACTTCGGGAAGGTCAAGGCCTTCTCTCAGCAGATTGATTCCGACGAGCACGTCATAGACACCGGCCCGGAGTTCGGTCAGAAGCTCTACTCGCCGGAGTGTGTCAACGTCAGAGTGCAGGTAGCGCACCTTGACCCCAGCTTCGTCGAGGTAATCAGTCAAATCTTCAGACATCTTCTTGGTCAACGTCGTGACGAGTACTCGTTCGTTGCGTTCCACGCGAAGACGAATCGACTCGAGGAGGTCGTCGATCTGGCCTTCCACGGGCTTCACGACGATCTGCGGGTCAATCAAGCCGGTCGGCCGAATGATTTGCTCCACCACCCCGTCGGAAACGCCGAGTTCGTAGGGCCCAGGTGTCGCGGAGAGATACATTTTTTGCCCCGTACGCCCCAGAAACTCATCGAAACGCAGCGGCCTGTTGTCCATTGCGCTCGGAAGCCGGAACCCGTGTTCCACTAGCGTGCGCTTACGCGAGGCGTCCCCCTCATACATGCCACCAATCTGCGGGACCGTGACGTGGGACTCGTCGATGACGGTGAGGAAATCTTCGGGGAAATAGTCGAGCAGACAGTTGGGGGCTTCACCCGGCTGCCGTCCATCGATGTGGCGTGAATAGTTCTCGATGCCCGAGCAAAACCCGAGCTGCTCAATCATCTCAAGGTCATAGGTGGTGCGCATGCGAAGGCGCTGAGCTTCTAGTAGCTTTCCCGCCTTCTCCAGCTCACCCACGCGTTGCTCGAGCTCGGCGCGGATCCCCACGACAGCACGCTTCATCGTCTCTGGGGAGGCCGCGTAGTGCGTTGCGGGGAAGACGCTAATGGTCTCCAACGACTCAATCGTGCTTCCGGTGAGAGGATGCAAAGAGGCAAGGGACTCGATTTCGTCTCCGAACATGTCGATGCGCAGAGCGAGCTCCTCATAAACGGGGATGATCTCAATGGTGTCGCCGCGAACACGGAATGTTCCCCGTTCAAATGCGATGTCGTTGCGCTCATACTGCATCTGGACGAAGGCTTTGATGAGAGCCTCGCGCGATACTTTCTGGCCGACCTGGAGCGGAACCATGGCTTCGAAGTAATCCTCCGGGGCGCCGAGACCATAGATGCAGGACACCGTGGAGACCACCACAACGTCCCGCCTGCTCAGCAGAGAGTTGGTGGTCGAGTGTCTCAGGCGCTCTACCTCTGCGTTGACCGAACTGTCTTTCTCAATGAAGGTGTCGGTCTGGGGAACATAAGCCTCGGGCTGGTAGTAGTCGTAATAGGAGACGAAGTACTCCACAGCGTTGTGGGGCAGCATCTCTCGCAGTTCGGTCGCTAGCTGAGCTGCCAGCGTCTTGTTGTGTGCCAAGACCAACGTGGGGCGCTGCAACCGTTCAATGAGCCAGGCGGTCGTTGCCGACTTCCCTGTTCCTGTGGCGCCCAGAAGAACAACGTCAGATTCTCCGGCTAAAAACCGGTGCTCGAGCTCGTCGAGGGCCTTCGGCTGGTCACCGCTGGGGGTGTAGTCGCTCACCACCTCAAAGGGTCGAAACGCGCGACGTGAATCCATAAACCAAGCCTAGGGCTGGAGAGTTGTGTAGAGCCCAGGGGCCTCGTTCAGACGGTCGGGCCAGCACTTCTGGAGGACCGAATAGAGGGCGCGCGCTCTGGCCAGGGTCTCCTCCCGCGTGCCCCCAGCGTCAATCACGATGTCAGCCAGGGCCAACCTCTGCGCGTCGGTCGCCTGGGACTGGACTCTGGCACTCGCTTCGCTCTCGCTGAGACCTCGGTGCTCCACAAGCCTGCGAACGCGTTCCTGGGAGGGAGCGTGAACGACGACGACGAGGTCGAACTCACTCTGGCGGGCCGACTCAGCGAGTAGTGGGATTGCATAGATCAGGACGCGACCTGGCTGCTCAGCGCTGGCAAGAGAAAACGCAGCCTTCGAGAGATCTCCCACGATGGGGTGAACAATGCGCTCAAGGTCAGCGCGGGCCTGGGCGTCAGCAAACACAATCTCGCCCAGAGCTACCCTATTGAGTGATCCGGAGGGGTCGAGAATACCCTCACCAAAACGGTCCACAATGGCGCTGAGTCCTGGACTACCGGGCTCGACGGCTTGGCGAGCCAGAGCATCTGCGTCGACAACGACGGCGCCCAGTTCCTCGAGGACAGCTGTCACGGTGCTTTTGCCGGCGGCTATTCCCCCGGTGAGGGCAACAATGGGCATACCGAGAGCCTAGCGAGCCCGTTAACGCAGTGTGGCCCCACTTCAGAAGTGAGGCCACACCGACATCAGAGACTTACTCTTCGTCCACCAGCTTGTCGCGCAAGGCGGATAGGCCCTCGTCGTCTGCCAGTGTGCCAACGCTTTCCTCGACTACGGGCATCGAAACCTCGGAGTCCTCAGATTCGGCTCGCTCAATGGGTTCGATCACAATCGAGTTCATGTGGGCGACCTGAGCCTTGTGTGACTGCCAACGGGCTTGGGCGTCTGCATACTGCTTCTCCCAAACCTTGCGCTGGTCGTCAAAGCCCTCGAGCCACTCACCGGTCTCGACGTTGAAGCCGGCCGGGTAGGTGTAGTTGCCCTTGTCGTCATACTCAGTAGGCATTCCATAGAGAGCAGGGTCAAACTCGGAGCCTTCTGGGTCCACGCCCTCGTTGGCCTGCTTGATGGACAGAGAAATGCGGCGACGCTCCAGGTCGATGTCAATGATCTTGACGAACACCTGGTCACCAGTGGAGACAACTTGCTCAGCGAGCTCAATGTGCTTGTCGGAAATCTCGGAGATGTGAACGAGACCTTCGATGCCATCGGCAACACGGACAAACGCACCGAAGGGAACCAGCTTGGTAACCGCTCCGGGAGCAATCTGACCAATGGCGTGGGTTCTTGCGAATACCTGCCAGGGGTCTTCCTGGGTCGCCTTGAGAGACAGTGAGACGCGCTCGCGGTCCATGTCAACCTCGAGGACCTCGACGGTGACTTCCTGGCCGACCTCGACAACCTCGCTGGCGTGCTCAATGTGCTTCCAGCTGAGTTCGGAGACGTGCACGAGACCGTCAACACCGCCCAGGTCGACGAACGCGCCAAAGTTGACGATGGAGGAGACAACACCCTTGCGGACCTGTCCCTTCTGTAGGCCATCCAAGAAGGACGAGCGGTTCTCGCTCTGGCTCTGCTCGAGCAAAGCGCGACGTGAGAGCACGACGTTGTTGCGGTTCTTGTCGAGCTCGAGGATCATGGCTTCGATCTCCTGACCCAGATAAGGGGTCAAATCGCGCACGCGACGAAGCTCGATGAGTGATGCGGGCAGGAATCCACGCAGACCAATGTCAACAATGAGGCCACCCTTGACGACCTCGATGACGTGTCCGGTAACCACGCCTTCGGCTTCCTTGATCTTCTCAACGTCACCCCATGCGCGCTCATACTGTGCACGCTTCTTGGAGAGGATGAGACGCCCTTCTTTGTCTTCCTTCTGAAGGACCAAAGCTTCGACAACGTCGCCAACGGAGACGACCTCGGAGGGGTCAATGTCGTGCTTGATGGAAAGTTCGCGGGAGGGAATAACACCCTCGGTCTTGTAACCAACATCGAGGAGGACTTCGTCCCGGTCGATTTTGACAACGATTCCGGAGATCAGGTCACCGTCGTTGAAGAATTTGAGAGTTTTCTCGACCTCGGCCAAGAAATCTTCGGCGCTGCCGATGTCGTTGATGGCGATTTGCTTCGGGCTAGCGGTAGTTGAAGGATTCATAGGGATATGGACAGTGGATTTCTACTCGGGTGTGCCGCCGAATTGATGACACACAGTGGACAGGACAATACCACCCGGATCGGGCGACCCTTCAGTCTAGCCGGCGAGACGATGCCCGGCAAACGCCTAATGCGCCGCTTGGTCCCAGTTCGCGCCAAAACCGACTTGAACGTCCAACGGGACAGCGAGCTCCGCTGCCGCCCCCATCTGTGTCACCACAAGCTTCTCCAGGGCATCACGCTCCCCCGGGGCAAGTTCAAAGACCAATTCGTCGTGGACCTGCAGCACCATCCGCGATGCCAGTCCCTTGTCCGCAAGCTCGCGATCAATACCGATCATGGCGCGTTTGATGATGTCCGCGGCGGTGCCTTGGATCGGGGCATTGAGCGCTGCGCGCTCTGCGGCCTCACGAACGATCCGGTTGGGTGAGGCAAGGTCCGGGAACGGGCGCCTGCGCCCAAAAATCGTCTCTGTGTAGCCTTTCACCTTCGCCTCGGCCACTACCGTGTTCAAGTAGTCGCGCACCTTGCCAAATCTGCGGAAATACTCAGTCATCAGTTCTTTGGCCTCAGAGGTCGGGATTCGCAGCTGCTTGGCAAGGCCAAAGGCTGAAAGACCATAGGCAAGGCCATAACTCATTGCCTTCACCTTGGTTCGCATCAGCGCGGTGACATTCTCTGGCCCAACCTCGAATATCTTCGCCCCAACGAAGCGGTGCAGGTCCTCCCCCGCATGGAATGCCTGGATCAAGGCCTCGTCGCCCGAGAGGTGGGCCATAATGCGCATCTCAATCTGCGAGTAGTCAGCAGTAAAGAGACCCTCTGAGCCCGCCCCCGCGATGAAGCACGCGCGAATCTCACGCCCAATCTCGGTGCGAATGGGGATGTTCTGCACGTTGGGATCTAATGACGAGAGGCGACCCGTGCTGGTGCCCATCTGATCAAAGGTCGTATGGACCCGTCCGTCGGTTGCCACCGCGTTCCGAAGCCCCTCAATGATTTGCCGAAGCTTGGTTGCATCCCGGTGCGCCAACAAGGCGTCGAGAAACGGGTGAGGGTTTGACTCTTGGAGGTCCTGAAGGGCGCTGGCATCGGTGGAGTAGCCCGTCTTCGTTGCCCGCGTCTTGGGCATCCCGAGTTCTTCGAAGAGCACGGTCTGAAGCTGTTTGGGCGAGCCCAAGTTGACTTCGTGACCGATGATGGCAAAAGCCTCTGCCTCTCGCTCCCGAACGGTCTTTGCCAGGCGCTCTTCGAGGGCGGTAAGAGCGCTCGTATCGACCGCAATACCTTCAAGCTCCATCCGGGCAAGGATGGACAAGAGGGGGAGTTCAATCTCGGCGGCAATCGCCTGGCTGCCCGCATCGAGTTGCGCCAATACTGTGGTCCATGCCTGAAGCACAAGCCACGCCTCAACCCCGGCTCCGACAGTCTCGGTCTCTGGAAGAAGTTGGTCGGCCTGTGGGGCAGGAATATCGATACCTAAAGCCTCACTCACCAGGCTTTCCAGGGAATCGGACTTTCTCGACGGGTTACCAATCCAACGAATGAGCGACGGGTCGCCCCCGAGGGCCGGTGCTATTGACCACTGGCTAACTAGGGCTTTCACAACGTTCTTGGCCCCATAGGAGACGAAGGAAAACTCCGAATCGCCAAGGGCTGCCAAGAGTGGGAGGTGATCGTTGCCGCCCTCGATCACGGGAACTCGAACCGCCTCAGTTCCACTGGCAACACCACACTCAGTAACGGACGACCCTTGAGTGCGCAGACTGAGGCCCAGTGAGGCCTTCTTGTTGAGCGACAACCAGTGGGCAAGCTCTTCATCGACAAGCAGGCGCTCGTCGGGGAGCGCAACCACAGAAGCGGGCTCGAGGGTCACAGTCTCGGGTTCCAGTTCTCCCCCGGCGAGTGCCACCACCCTTTCTGTCAGCGACTTGAAGGCGAGCCGGGCAAAGACTTCACGCACCGCCGGAACGTCGATGGGGCCTCTTTCAAGGCTCTCCAATGTGACCCCCACGTCCATATCGGTGAGCAGGTGGTTGAGCTGGCGATTGCGTAGCACCCGATCCGTCTGGTCGCGCAGATTCTGGCCGACGACACCCGTGATCTCGTCAACATGGGCCAACAAGTTATCCAGGGAGCCGTACTGCTGAATCCACTTGACAGCCGTCTTCTCACCGACCTTGTCGACGCCTACAAGGTTGTCGCTCGTCTCTCCAACCAGTGCTGCGATTTCTGGATACTGATGGGGCTCAACCCCGTAGCGCTCCATCACTGCAGCTGGGGTATAGCGCTTGAGCTCAGCGACTCCGCGGGCGCTCGGGTACAAGACGGTGACTCGCTCATTGACTAGCTGCAGGGTGTCTCGGTCGCCGGAGACCACCAACACATCCATGCCAGCCCTCGCGCCCTGCGTAGCAAGGGTCGCCAGGATGTCGTCGGCCTCGTAATCTTCCTTGGTGAGGGTGGGGACACCCATCGCGTGCAAGGCCTCCTGCAGCAGGGGGACCTGTCCGATGAACTCGCTGGGGGTTTCGCCCCTCGTGGCTTTGTATTCGGGGTAGACCCGGGTTCGGAATGAGAACCGCGACACATCAAAAGCCACAGCAACGTGTGTCGGTTCCTCCTTCTTGAGAAGACCCAGGAACATCGAAATGAACCCATGGATGGCGTTCGTGTGTTGGCCGTCAGGGGCCACAAAACTGTCAACCGGAAGCGCGTAGAAAGCCCTAAAAGCAAGAGAATGGCCGTCGATGACCATCAATGTAGGCTTGGGGTTCACGGCCTAAGCCTACCGCCGGGCCAGAAGAGGGCAGGAGCGCTGATGACCGTTTTCCCACCGGATCTAGATCCCGAGCTTGTCGAACGTCTCATCACGACAGGTGGCGGCCAACTTGCGAAGAAGATGGGAATCGAGCTCCTTGAGCTCTCCGCGGAGAGGTCGGTTGCCACGATGCCCGTCGAGGGTAATCGCCAGGTGATCGGACTACTCCACGGTGGCGCCCACGTTGTCCTTGCAGAGTCTTTAGGCTCCATTTCCGCAGCAATTCACGCCGGTCCCGGACGCATTGCAGTGGGTATCGAAATCAACGCCACGCACTCGAAGGCTGTAAGTTCCGGCGTTGTCACCGCGACCTGTGAAGCATTGGTGCTCGGACGCACCCTCGCCACTCACAGCATCACCATTTGCGACGAGCAGGGCACCAGGCTCTCAACGATCAGGATGACGAACTTCCTCAAGGATGCGCCGAGCCCGAACTAGTCACCCTATATATCTGGGTTTGCTGCCTTCTCTGCAAGTTGGTCGATGACCGTCTGTGCAACTTCGCGCATGGAAAGGCGACGGTCCATAGATGCCTTTTGAATCCAGCGGAACGATTCTGGCTCAGTAAGGCCCATGGTGTCGTTGAGAATGCCTTTCGCACGGTCCAGCACCTTGCGGGTTTCTAAGCGTTCAGCGAGGTCGGAAATCTCGTCCTCGAGCGCCGTGATCTGCTGGTATCTGGTGAGTGCAATATCAATCGCTGGAATCAGGTCGTTGGGGGTAAAGGGCTTGACGACATAGGCCAGGGCACCGGCTTCTGCTGCCCGCTCCACGAGTTCCCGTTGGGAAAAAGCGGTCAGCAGCACAACCGGTGCGATGTGGCGCTTGGTCAGAATTTCAGCGGCCGAAATGCCATCCAGCAGGGGCATTTTGACGTCCATGACCACGATGTCCGGACGAAGCTCCTCTGCCAGAGCCACCGCTTTCTCGCCATCGGCGGCCTCCCCCACCACGTCAAAACCGTTGTCCCTCAGAATCTCGACGATGTCGATTCGGATCAGCGACTCGTCCTCGGCAACGATGACACGGGTCTTGGCGCCTGGGGTTGGAGTATTTTCGCTCACACCAGGAGCCTAGGGTATGGTTCTAGAGCCACACCAACACCTTGCCGGATTGGCGGAATGGCAGACGCGGAGCACTCAAAATGCTTTGTCCGAAAGGGCGTGTGGGTTCAAATCCCACATCCGGCACGAACTAGCTAGTTTGACCAAGCGGGCCCGACGCCCTCCAAGGCTTCCCCGACAACGTGAACCCTCAGATCATTGGTTGAACCAGGCGTTCCCGGGGGCGACCCCGAAATGACGACAACCTTGTCGCCACGCTCGGCGAGCTCGTGTGAGATCAGTGCTTCGTCAACGATCGGATACATGGCGTCGGTGTGGGTCACACGGGGAACAAGGTAGGACTTCACGCCCCACGAGAGTGCCATACGGCGCCGAATGTCTTCCGATGGGGTAAACGCAATCATCGGGATGGCGCTGCGAAGCCTCGCCATCCGGCGAGCTGAGTCGCCCGACTCGGTGAAAATGCAGACGAACTTCGCTTCAACAAAGTTGGCAACTTCCTCGGCAGCAAGCGTTATGGCTCCGCCTTGGGTGCGAGGCCTTGTTCCCAGCGGTTGAATGCGCGACAGGCCATGATCCTCTGTGGATTCAAGAATGCGCGCCATGGTGGCGACGGCAATGGCTGGATACTTGCCAACACTCGTTTCACCGCTCAACATGACAGCATCCGCACCATCGAGAACGGCGTTCGCGACGTCTGAGGTCTCCGCACGAGTCGGAACAGGGGCTTCAATCATCGACTCCAGCATCTGGGTAGCGACGATGACGGGCTTTGCCATGCGGCGCCCGAGTTCGACGGCATTCTTCTGGATAATTGGCACGGTCTCTGGGGGAAGCTCAACCCCGAGGTCGCCGCGGGCGACCATGATTCCATCAAAGGCGTCGACGATGGAATCTAGGTTCTCAACTGCTTCAGGCTTCTCAATCTTGGCAATCACCGGGCAGCTGAAGCCTTCTTCGGCCATGATGGCGTGGACGCGGTCAATGTCCGAAGCGTTTCGCACGAAGCTCAGCGCGATGAAGTCACACCGCATCTTCAGTGCCCAGCGCAGGTCTTCTTCATCCTTATCCGAGAGCGCGGGAGCCGACACAGCGACACCGGGAAGATTGATGCCCTTGTTATCGGAAACGGCTCCCCCAACAACGACAGTGGTGACTACATCGGTGCCATCGGATGACACTGCCTCGAGGCGAACCTTGCCGTCGTCGATCAACAGGGTGTCCCCTGGCTTCACGTCGCCGGGAAGACCCTTATAGGTGGTGCCCACGAGCTCTTTGGTTCCCACCACGTCGCGAATAGTGATGGTGAAGGTGTCACCCGGAGCGAGAGTGTGTGGCCCATCAGCAAATTTTTCTAGGCGAATCTTCGGACCCTGCAGGTCAACAAGGATGGCGATGGGTTGATTCAAATCGCTCGCAACGGAGCGTACGGTCTGGAAAATCTCCTCGTGAACGGCGAGGCTACCGTGGCTCAGATTCATCCGAATGATGTTCACTCCGGCCTCGACGAGTGCCTGAATGCTGTCATAGCTCGAGGTTGCTGGCCCCAGTGTTGCCACAATCTTCGCGCGTCTCATTGCTTCCTTACGTTGTTCTTACACCGACAGAGGGCGATCAAAAGCGCTTACCGGCGCTGGTAAAAGCGTAGTGCCTTCGAGATAACGGTCGACCTCTGCTGCGACAGCACGACCTTCAGCAATCGCCCAGACGATGAGTGAAGCTCCGCGACCGGCATCGCCCGCGACAAAGACGCCGGGTAGGGAGGTTGAGTAGTCGCGGTTTCTCTCTAGATTTCTTGCTCCGTCTATACCCAGGCCGACTTGCTGATGGAGAGGTGCGTGCTCGGCGCCTTGATATCCCAGAGCCAGCAGGATTAGGTCGGCAGGAATCTCACGTTCGGTTCCTGGTTTCGGGAAACGCCCACCGTCTCTGTATTCCGTTTCACAGACCGCAATGGCGCGAACCTGTCCCTGATCGTTGCCGATAAAGCGCACAGTCGAGGCGAGGAACTCCCGCGCTCCGCCTTCTTCGTGGGCGCTCTGCACCTCAAAGAGGATGGGGTCCACGGGCCACGGAACCTCGACGGGACGCTCTGTGGGTGGTTGTTTCCCAATTGCCAGCATGGTTGTTGAGGCTGCGTGCTGACGGTGTGCTGTGCCAAGACAGTCAGCTCCAGTATCGCCGCCACCGAGAATGACCACGTGCTTGCCTTCTGCATGAATCTGGTCAATAACCTCGTCGCCGGCTTGAACCCTGTTCGCAGGTGTCAAATAGTCCATTGCTGGGTAGATACCACCGAGCTCGCGGCCCGGAATTGCGAGGTCACGAGGAATCGTGGCACCCGTTGCCACGATGACTGCGTCGTAGCGTTCCGTCAACTCACTCCAAGTGATGTCAACACCGATAGTCACACCAGGTCTAAATCTGGTTCCCTCCTCCTGCATCTGAGCAAGACGCATATCAAGGTGGTGCTTTTCCATCTTGAAATCGGGTATTCCATAACGTAAAAGCCCGCCGATGCGGTCATCTCGCTCGAATACGGCGACCGTGTGCCCAACACGGGTCAACTGTTGCGCGGCTGCCAAGCCAGCAGGGCCACTTCCCACTACCGCCACTGTCTTTCCCGTCAGACGCTCTGGCGGCAAAGGCTTCACCCAGCCGTTCTCCCACGCGTCGTTGATGATGGACACTTCAATGTTCTTGATCGTGACCGGTGGCTGGTTGATCCCCAGCACACACGAGGATTCGCAGGGCGCTGGACACAGGCGCCCAGTGAACTCCGGGAAGTTGTTGGTCTCGTGGAGGCGCTCGATAGCACCTTTTCCATCGCCACGACGCATGAGGTCGTTCCACTCAGGGATGAGGTTTCCCAGTGGGCAACCGTGGTGGCAGAAGGGGACGCCGCAGTCCATACAGCGTGATGCCTGCCTAATGAGAGCACCCGGATCCGCTGGCCCGTATACCTCTCGCCAATCGCCAATGCGTACGTCAATGGGTCGTCTGCCAGGCAGCTCGCGCTCCGGAAAATTCATGAAGCCCCGTGGATCAGCCACCAGTCACCTCCAGAATGCGACTCCACACAGTTTCGCCGTTCGGGTCAAGGCCCTCTTTCTCGGCCTGCTCACGGGTCCGCAGCACCGCCTGGTAATCACGTGGTGTGACCTTGACGAACTCCTGGGCTGTGGCAGCACCATCTGCGAGCATGCGTGTGGCCAGAGGAGAACCTGTCTCCTCGGCGTGCGTGCGCAGCAGATCAAGCAGGATCTCTTGGTCTCCACTGCCTAGCGGGCCTATTTCCAGCTCACCACTGGTGATCGCCTCGCGATTGACACGTTCGAGCCTCAGATTATGGATGTAGGCGGTTCCACCTGACATTCCGGCGCCCAGGTTCCTGCCTGTCTCACCCAGAATCACGGCGAGGCCACCAGTCATGTACTCGAGGGCGTGATCTCCCACACCCTCGACAACAGCGGTCGCCCCCGAGTTGCGCACCATAAATCGCTCGCCGACCACGCCAGAGATGAACAGCGTTCCGGACGTTGCGCCGTAACCGATCACATTGCCCGCAATCACGTTGCGCTCTGGCGGGTACAAGGACCCCTCCGGCGGGCGCACCACAATCGAGCCACCGGAGAGCCCCTTGCCGACATAGTCATTGGCGTCTCCGGAAAGACGAAGGGTAATGCCACCGGGGAGGAAAGCGCCCAAGGATTGCCCAGCGGCGCCGGTAAGAGATATCTCAATGGTGCCAGCAGGCAGGCCGTGCTCACCGTAAGCCTTGGTCACCTCGTGGCCGAGCATGGTGCCGACGGCGCGCTCGGTGTTGCGAATCGGTAGGTCAAGAGAAACGTGCTCGCCGCGAAGGAGCGCGGGTTCGGCCAGCGCAATCAGGTTCTGATCGAAGTGCTTCTCAATCTCGTGGTCCTGGCCTTCCATCCGTTGCAGCAGCGCTCCCGAGCTCGCGTGACTGGTGGAGAGGATGGGGCTCAAATCAAGGCCATCGGCTTTCCAGTGGTGAATCGCGCGGTCCACATCGAGGAGGTGGACCTGGCCGATTGCTTCGTCGAGGCTCCTGAAGCCAAGCTCTGCGAGATACTCGCGGACCTCTTCGGCGAGGAATTCAAAGAATGTCTTCACAAATTCCGGCGTGCCCGTGAACCGCTCACGCAACACGGGGTTTTGGGTTGCGACACCGACCGGACAGGTGTCCAGGTGACAGACCCTCATCAGAATGCAACCGCTGACAACCATAGGAGCCGTCGCAAAACCATACTCTTCGGCGCCCAGGAGAGCGGCGATGATGACATCGCGGCCCGTCTTCATCTGGCCATCGACCTGGACAGTCACGCGGCCGCGAAGCCCGTTGGTGACCAACGTCTGCTGAGCCTCCGCGAGACCAATCTCCCACGGCGTTCCGGCGTGCTTCAGAGAGTTCAGGGGGCTCGCACCGGTGCCACCGTCGTGTCCAGAGATCAACACAACGTCGGCTTTAGCTTTCGCAACCCCTGTGGCCACGGCACCGATACCGGACTGGCTCACGAGCTTGACGTGGACGCGAGCTGAAGGATTAGAGCGCTTCAAGTCGAAGATGAGCTGCTTGAGATCTTCAATGGAGTAGATGTCGTGGTGGGGCGGGGGTGAAATGAGCCCAACGCCCGGTGTTCCATGGCGCAATGCAGCGATCCACGGATACACCTTGTTGGAGGGCAACTGGCCGCCCTCCCCCGGCTTAGCCCCCTGGGCCATTTTGATTTGGAGGTCCTCGGCCATGCTCAGGTAGAAGCTCGTGACACCAAAGCGCCCAGAGGCGACCTGCTTGATTTTGCTGCGGCGCAGGGGGTCGCGCAGGCGCTCGGGTGATTCCCCGCCTTCTCCAGTGTTGCTCCTCGCGCCCAACTCGTTCATCGCCACAGCCAACGTCTCGTGCATCTCGGGAGAGATTGCGCCCATGCTCATGGCACCCGTGGTGAAGCGCTGAATGATGGCCTCAATGGGTTCAACCTCAGCCAGTGGAATCGGGGTCCTGTCCCCCGTTTTGAGGGTGAAGAGGCCCCTCAGCGTCATCAAACGTTCTGATTGGTCATCGACGGTCTTTGTGTATTCGCGGAAGACATCGAAGCGCTTGGCCCTTGTTGCGTGCTGAAGCTTGAACACGGTTTCCGGGTTGAACAGGTGGGGTGGGCCCTCACGCCTCCACTGATACTCGCCACCCACAGCGAGCCGGCTATGGGGGTTGCCGACAGTGGTCACAGGGTAGGCGCTGCGATGGCGTTGCTCGTTTTCGTTGGCGATGATCTCGAGGCCCACGCCGCCGAGAATCGTCGTGGTGCCCGTGAAGTACTTGGCTACGAAATCCTCGCTGAGACCCACCGCTTCGAACGCTTGAGCACCGGCGTAGGAGGCGACAGTAGAGATTCCCATCTTGCTCATAATCTTGAGAACACCTTTGCCGAGCGCTTTGATCACGTTGTGAACTGCGGTGTCGATATCAACTCCGGTGATTACACCCTGATTGACCAGGTTTTCCACCGTCTCCATCGCGAGGTAGGGGTTGACCGCTGAGGCCCCAAACCCAATCATGAGCGCAACGTGGTGCACTTCTCGAACGTCGCCCGTCTCGACGACGATGCCCACCTGCATTCGCTTTTCACCGCGAATGAGGTGATGGTGGACAGCGGAGAGCATCAGTAGTGAAGGGATGGGTGCAAGGTCCGCTGTCGAGTCGCGGTCACTCAACACTAGGAACTGAGCTCCCCCATCGACCGCCTGGTCGGCCTGGTGGCAGAGCTCCTCGATCCTCTGCACAAGACCGTCAACGCCGTCGTCGATGCGGTAGAGCCCACTGAGGAGAACAGTAGCTGAAGCACCAGAGGCCAACTTCAAGTGCTCTATCTTGGCAAGCTCATCGTTATCAATGACAGGGAACTCGAGAGTCACCTGAGCAGCGTGCTGGGGCGTGGAGGCGAGCAGGTTGCGCTCGGGACCAAGACCGCAGCTCATGGAGGTAACCACTTCTTCCCGAATTGAGTCCAGTGGAGGATTGGTGACCTGAGCAAACTGCTGAGTGAAGTAGTCGAAAATCAAGCGTGGTCGGTCAGAAATAGCAGCGATGGGGGTGTCAGAGCCCATAGCGCCGAGGGGCTCCGCGCCACCCTGCCCCATGGGGGTCAGCAGGATGCGAACTTCTTCTTCGGTGTAACCAAAAGTTCGTTGCCGCCGCATGACAGACGCTGGGGTGTGCGAAATGTGCTCACGCTCAGGAAGCTTCTCGAGCTCAATCCGGTTCTCGGCGATCCACTTGGCCCAAGGTTCTTGGTGAGCCAGCTGCTGTTTCAGCTCCTGGTCCTCAATCAATCGACCTTCAACCGTGTCGGCCAGCAACATCGAGCCCGGACGCAGGCGACCCTTGCGCACAACAGTCGAGGGGTCGATGTCCAGAACGCCGATTTCGCTGGCAAGAATAATCAGACCATCCGAGGTGATGACGTAGCGCCCCGGACGCAGGCCGTTGCGATCGAGAGTGGCCCCGACCAGTGAGCCGTCGGTGAATACGAGGGCAGCAGGACCATCCCACGGCTCCATTAACATCGAGTGGTACTGATAGAACGCCCGCACGGATTCATCCATGTCGACTTGGTTTTCCCACGCCTCTGGAACCATCATCATGATGGCGTGAGGCAGGGAGCGGCCGGCAAGAGTCAACAGCTCGACAACCTCATCAAGCGATGCGGAGTCACTACCGCCATCGGTCACGATCGGGAACAGTGGTGAGAGATCTCCCAAGACCTCAGAAGACAGCTGTGACTGACGGGCACGCATCCAGTTGCGGTTTGCACGCACGGTGTTAATTTCCCCGTTGTGAGCAATCATGCGGAAGGGCTGGGCCAACGGCCATGACGGGAAGGTGTTCGTCGAATACCGGGAGTGCACCAGAGCAAGGGTGGACAGGAACCTTGGGTCACTCAGGTCCGGGTAAAAGGGCTCGAGCTGAAGGGTGGTGACCATTCCCTTGTACACGAGCGTGCGACAAGACAAGGAGGGGAAATATGAGCCCAGTTCCCGTTCCGCACGCTTGCGGAGGCGGAACGTCAGCCTGTCGAGCTCAATTCCCGAAAGATGTTGCCCCTTGGCGGACGTCTGGCTGGATCGAACGAACAGTTGCTCGAAGGCAGGCATCGTTTCACGGGCCGTCTCGCCGATGACGTCGGGTTTGTGGGGAACCTCCCGCCAACCAAGCACGTGAAGGTGCTCCTGTGCTGCGATGGCCTCGATCTGGGCCTTCTCAGTCGCGCGCTTAGCGGAATCACTGGGCAGAAAGGCAATGCCAACTGCATAGGAGCCCTGTGCAGGAAGCTCAAAATCGACGACGTCACGCAGAAATCCGTCGGGAATCTGGGTGATGATGCCGGCCCCATCGCCCGTACCCGCGTCGGAACCAACAGCCCCGCGGTGTTCGAGGTTGCGCAAAGCGGCAAGAGCCTTCTCCACGATGTCGTGTCCCGGGGTGCCGCGCAGAGTGGCAACCATGGCCAGGCCGCAGGCGTCTTTGTCGAAGGCAGGGTCATAGAGCCCGTGCGCTGTGGGAGCTGAACTCCAGCGCGCAAAGGGGGAAATAGACATAATCACCGTCCTCGACGTGTTCTAACGTTGCGGGACAACGATGGCCCGAGAAGGCAGAGGGGGAACTCAACCCAATATCTACACCGGCCGCTTAGTTGCTTGTGGCTTTGCGCGAGCTCGTGGTGCCTGTCTCATTGTTCTCTGGTTCTTCGTCAACAACGAAGTACAAGCTCTCAGAGTCTACATCAGACTGGCCCTGCCATTCCTTGCCGGGTCTGTAGATTCCCGGTTCCTTGCCAGGGTGTCGATTTGCCTGCACGAAAAGAATGATGAGCCCCAAGACGATGGCAAACACCGCACCCCACACGTTTGCGCGCACTCCGAAGATGAGCTCGGCCGGGTCGAGACGAAGCGTCTCTAAGAAGGCTCGTCCCACGCCGTACCACATGAGGTAAACACCCAAAAGTTGGCCCCACTGCAGGGCAAACTTGCGCCCCACGGCGATCAACACAAAGGCGCCCACAACATTCCACGTCATTTCATACAAGAAAGTCGGGTGGAACAGGGTTTCCGCAGGCAAGCCCAGTGGAATTGCGGGGTTCGGGCGATCAATCGCCAATCCCCACGGCAGGCTTGTGGGAGCGCCGAAGAGCTCCTGGTTGAAATAGTTGCCCATGCGGCCGATACCCTGCGCGAGCAACAGTCCCGGAGCAAGAGCATCAACGAAGGACGAGAACCGAACACCAGCAAGTCGGGCGCCAATCCAGGCCCCCACAGCACCGAGAGAGATTGCGCCGAAGATAGCGAGGCCACCTTCCCAGACGTAGAAGATTCGCAGCAGCTCAGCACCGGGATAGAAATAATCCGCTGGGTGGGTAATCACGTGATACAGGCGGCCGCCCAGGATGCCAAAGGGCACAGCCCACAGGGCAATATCGAGCACAACCCATGGCTCTCCCCCGCGCTCCACAAGGCGCCGGTTGGTAAGCCAGACCGCTACCGCGATTCCCAGAAGAATGAAAAAGGCGTAGGCGTTGATCACCAGGTTCAAGCCAAACCAGTCGAGGCCGAGGTCTCTCAGCCACTGACCAAGGTTGAACGACCGCCATTCACTCGGCGGACTCGGAATACCAGGGGTGTCCATACGTGCCTTTCCTCAGAAATCCCAGGGTACTAGGCCCGGGCAGTACCAGTGGCCAGCTCGGCAGCAAGTTTCGCTACCGCAGGCACGCCACCACTCGAAAGCGCCTTCACCAGCGCCGATCCCACAATCGCACCATCGGCAAAGCTCACAACGTCCCGAACCTGCTCAGGAGTCGAAACGCCAAGTCCTACACAGACGCTCGTTGCGTGAACAGCCCGCAGCCGCTCCACAAGCCCTCTAGCAGCGCTATCGACGTCTTGGCGTGCTCCGGTGATGCCCATGGTGGAGACTGCATACACAAAGCCACGAGACATCTCTGTGGCGCGAGCCAGCCTCTCCTGCGTCGATGAGGGGGCTGCCAGAAACACGCGTTCAAGATGAGAATCGTCGGAGGCTTGAAGCCACTGGGCCGCCTCATCGGGAATGAGATCAGGCGTAATCAATCCGGCGCCGCCAGCCTCTTCGAGGTCGTGAGCAAAGCGCTCCACCCCATACTGAACGACTGGGTTCCAGTAGGTCATCACCAGCACGGGTTTCTGCGTTCGCGACGTGATCTCCGCAACCGCAGGAAAAAGCTGAGACAGCTTGAAGCCACCAGCGAGAGCGGCCTGCGTAGCCTCAGCAATCACCGGACCGTCCATCACCGGGTCGCTATAGGGAACACCAAGCTCGAGGATGTCTGCGCCAGCCTCCAGCACAGCAACAGATGCCTCAATGCTTTCTTCTAAGGTGGGGAAGCCGACCGGCAAATAGGCCACGAGCGCTCCTGAGCCCTCGGCCCGACGCGTTGCGATTGTGTCTGCGACAGAAACTCGTGCCACTAGTTGCCGGGCCCCAACAGGTTGAAGTAGCGCCCAGCCGTCTCCATGTCTTTATCGCCGCGACCACTGAGCGACACCAGAATTGTGGCTCCGGGTCCAAGCTCACGGCCGAGGACCTGTGTTCCCGCTAGGGCGTGTGCGGTTTCGATCGCGGGGATAATTCCCTCGGTCTGGCTCAGCAGTCGCAGTGCCTGCATGGCCTCATCGTCAGTGACGGGAACGTACTCAGCCCTATGGATGCTCGACAACCACGCGTGTTCAGGGCCAATACCCGGATAGTCGAGGCCAGCGGAGATGGAGTGGGACTCCACGGTCTGGCCATCCTCATCCTGCAACACCAGAGATCGTGCGCCGTGGAGCATGCCGGGCTTGCCCATGGAGATTGTTGCAGCGTGGTGGGGGGTGTCAATGCCATCCCCAGCCGCTTCATATCCAACGAGGCGAACATCAGCGTCATCGAGGAACGCGTGGAAGATGCCCATCGCGTTACTACCTCCACCAACACAAGCGGTAACGGCCGTGGGGAGCGCTCCCGTGATCTCCAGCATCTGAGCCCTGGCTTCGTGCCCAATCACCGAGTGGAAGTCGCGGACGATGAGGGGGAAGGGGTGTGGGCCTGCGACGGTCCCGAGCAGATAGTGAGTGTCGTCAACGCTTGCGACCCAGTCACGCATAGCGTCATTGATCGCGTCCTTGAGGGTTCTCGAGCCCGTCTTGACCGCAACAACTTCGGCCCCAAGGAGGCGCATCCGCGCGACATTGAGGGCTTGACGTTCGGTGTCAACCTCACCCATGTAGACGACACAGCTCATGCCCATGAGCGCCGCAGCCGTTGCCGTTGCGACACCGTGCTGCCCAGCACCCGTCTCCGCAATCAGACGGGTCTTGCCCAGTCGCTTTGCCAGCAGGGCCTGTCCGAGAACGTTATTTATCTTGTGGCTGCCGGTGTGGTTCAAGTCCTCGCGTTTGAGGAAGATGCGGGCGCCTCCGCAGTGCTCAGCGAAACGATGAGCTTCGGTGATGATGGACGGGCGACCGGTGTAGGTGCGGTGAAGTTCGGCAAGTTCGTGGGCGAAAGCGGGATCTGCCTTCGCGGCGTTGTAGGCAGCCTCTAATTCATCCAGGGCGTGAATGAGGGACTCCGGGACGAAACGCCCGCCAAACTCGCCGTAGTAGGGACCTGAGACGCTGCGAAGTGACGTGGTCATGCGTTCACAAACTCCCTAACTCGTTCGGCAGGATTTGACCCTGTTACCAGGGCCTCTCCGATCAGCACTGCATGTGCTCCTTGTTCACGGTAGCGCGCCACATCCTGGGAATTTGCCACAGCGGACTCAGCCACCCTGACAACGCCCTCGGGAATCAGCGACACCAGCCTGCCAAAGAGCTGGATATCGAGCTCGAAGGTGGTCAAATCACGAGCATTCACGCCGATAATCTCGGCGCCGCAGTCAATCGCACGCAGCACCTCATCGTGGGAGTGCGTCTCTACAAGCGCGGCCATGCCCCAGGTTCTGGCAACACCGAGCAAGTGTCGAACCTGAGCGTCATCAAGGCCCGCCATGATCAGGAGGATCCAGTCTGCGCCGCTGGCACGCGCCTCGATCACTTGGTACTCGGTAGCGATGAAATCCTTGCGCAAAACGGGAATATCGACCGCACCGGCAACAGCGGTCAGGTCCGCCAGAGACCCCCCAAACTTCCGCTCCTCAGTGAGCACGCTGATGGCGCTTGCACCGCCTTCTTGATACGCAGCGGCAAGGACAACGGGTTCCGGAATATCGGCAAGAGCGCCCTTGGAGGGACTCTTGCGCTTGATTTCCGCAATCACATGGACAGTGCTGCGGGGTGCGAGCGCGGCAACGGCATCACGCGGACCACGCGCCGTGGCAGCTCGAACCTCGAGCGAAGAAAGGGGCTCACGGAGTTCCCTGGTTGCTTGGTCCTCTGCGGCTCCCCTGTAGAGGTCAGCCAGCACGCTAGTGCTCCTTGGGCTGATACTTCGGGCCGTTTACACCCCAACCGAGTGCTGCCATGGCGAATCCGACACCCCAACCGACCAGGGTCAGCGCGGCCATCACAACCACCAGCCACCACAGAGCGAGGAAGAACGCCACTGTGCCAATGGACAGGGTGGTCAACATGATGACGACAGCGGTCCATGCTGCAGGTGAATGTCCGTGGCCGGGATCGGAAGCGGGGTTCATTACTCTCCTTGAGATGCGAAGTGCCCTCAGTCTACCGGGTGGTCGGGTCGGAACCCTCCGAGAGATGGTCCCACGCGGCGATGGAATCCTTAGGATCAGCCTCACCCACGGAACGCTTGTAGCGATCGGTCCTGGCCGGCCTGTCGGGCATCGCAACCCCGATGAGTCCAGAGCCCATCGCTCCCAGGAGACCCACCACCCCAACCCACAGCATCGCTGTTGCTTCGGTAGTGGCGACAACGTCAAGCGCTCCTGAGCCTGCAACACCGGTCAGCGACGAAATCTCGGCCAGTGCCCCAACCTCTGGCCTGGCGGCAAGCCCTGCTAGGGCATAAGCGGCCAGGCCTACGGCCAGAACTTGGATGGCAGAAATGACTCTTCGCCACACCCCACGCAGCAGGAGCCCAAGGCCGAAAGCGGCGCCAGCGACCGCCAGCAGGGACGATGCCAGCGGACTGGCCGTGAGTCCCTGGATGGGAACCCGAGCCCCACTCTCCAGCGACAGGACCCACCAGGGCGCTCCCAGGGACACGATCAGTCCCAGAAGTCCGAGACCAGTGAACCCGGCATAGAGTCGCCTCATTGCGCTCCTGGAACGAGAGCGTTGGCAACAAACACCGCGCGGGCCGGCGCGGAAGCCTTGTGGATTGTCTCGTTGTATTCGCTCTGGGGGTCTGAGTCTGCAACGATGCCTGCACCAGCGCGGACCACAGCCCTGCCGTCTCGCATCCAGACCGTGCGGATTGTGATGGCGAGATCGGCATCGCCGCTGTGACCGAAGTACCCCACCACTCCCCCGTAAATTCCCCGCTGGCTGTGTTCGAGCGCGTCGATGATCTCCAGCGCACGGGGCTTAGGCGCCCCACTCAGCGTGCCCGCGGGGAACGTTGCGCGGAGCACATCAACAGTGTTGGCTCCGGCACGGAGGGTTCCCTCAACAGAAGAAACCAAGTGCATGATGTGGCTGAAGCGCTCAACCTCCATGAATTCTGTTACCTCGACCGAGCCCGGCTCACACACCTTAGAGACATCGTTGCGGGCAAGGTCGACCAACATCAGATGCTCTGCCTGTTCCTTCTGATCAGCCCGCATCTCCTCGGCGAAGTTGGCGTCCTCCTCAGGGGTCGCACCGCGGGGCCTGGACCCTGCAATGGGGTGCGAATAGACACGACCTGCCTGCACAGTGACGAGCGCTTCCGGGGATGACCCCACTACCTGGAAGGGCACCCCGTCGATCCCTTCGCACTCCAACAGATACATATATGGGCTGGGGTTGAGTGACCTGAGCACCCGATAGACCTCGAGCGCTGACGCGCTCACCTCGAGGGAGAACTCTTGGGAAAGGACAACTTGGAAGACATCTCCATCGACAATGTGCTGCTTCGCAGCACGGACCATCTCGGTGAACTGCTCGGGCGAAAGTGAAGGAGTTGGCGAAACCTCGGTCGGGTCAACCCTCTGGTGCAGGGTCGATGCGGTGGGTTTAGCGAGATCGCTGCGCATAGCATCAAGCCTCGCAATAGCCTCGTGGAAGTCTTCCTCCTTAGTCGCGCCCAGACTGTGAACCAGCGCCATGAGGACCACTTCAGAGGTGTGGTGGTCATAAGCCACGCAGTCTTTGACCAGTGACAGGTGGACGCTCGGAACATCGTGGCTCGAGGCCGGTGGGCTTGGCAGGTTCTCGAGTAGTCGCACAACATCCCAGCCAAGAAAACCGACAACCCCTCCGGCGAATGGCGGCAACCCCGGAATCGGATCGCTCGCCCAACGCTCGTTCAAAAGTGTGAGCGCTTCCAGAGGATCGCTGGGCACGGCTTCACCAAAGACCTCGGCAGCGCTCATCCCCCGGTCTCGCCATTGAGCTGCACCACCGCTGGCAATCAGCGTGCCATGGACACCAACACCCAAAAAGGAGTATCTGGACCACTTGCCACCCTGATCTGCAGATTCCAGGAGGAAGGAGCCGGGGCCACGGGAAAGTTTGCGCAGCAACCCCATGGGTGTCTCGCTGTCGACAAAGAGACGTCGAACCACCGGCGTGACCGCTCGTGTTGCGGCCTGTTCGAGGAACTCAGCAAGGGTGGTGTCTGTCACATCACACCGCGCTTTCGAAACAGCTTCTGGTGCCGAGGTGGCAAGCGGCCCCAGCCTGGTGGACCTGGAGTAGTAGCACGTCGCCATCACAGTCTGGGTCGATGCGACTGACGTGTTGGGTGTGACCGCTGGTGTCGCCTTTGCGCCAATACTCAGAGCGGGAGCGCGAGAAGTACGTCACTCGGCCCTCAGCGATAGTTCGCCGGAGGGCTTCCTCGTCCATCCATGCCATCATCAAGACTTCCCGCGATTCGACATTCTGGGCAATCGCAGGAACAAGCCCGTCAGCGTTGAAGCGAACCCGGTCCCACAGATCGGCGGGCACGACGACGTCACGACTCTCTGTCATCTCACCACCGCCCCCGCTTGTCTCAATTCAAACTTCACCTCTGCAACGCTGACTTTATCGTGGTGGAATATCGAGGCTGCAAGGATCGCATCGGCCCCTGCCTCATA
>JBIIRH010000033.1:0-9743 GCA_044341675.1 Pontimonas sp. | reverse complement strand
TTTGTGTCGGTCTCGCATCACTGGCGAGACAAAGCGGCGGTCTGTGGTTACGAAGAGTCCTTCGTATCCGAAGTGCCACCGGTGTGAGGTCAAGGAGAAGAATGGCCCAGTCAGGCCCGGCGAGAACATCCTCTCGCTCCCAAGGCGCAAAGCGCGCCAAGCGTAAGCCCATGGATGATGAAGGCATCATCCCTATTTTGGCGCGCGCCGTTCGTGAAGTAGAGGCTGCGGCAAGCCGCGGAAAAGTTACCGCCCACAACAGAATTAAGTTCCAGGTTGCTGCCCTGCTCGTGCGTGATGAGCGCCAGAGGGTCAAAGATGACGCCACTGTCAGCGCGGTTGAACGCCAAGAGGTCTTGAAGCGACTCGATGGCTTAGCTGCCATCATGGCCAAAACTGCTGCTCGCGACACGAGCTTGATTTCTTTGCTGGCCCCTGATGCCAAGATTTCAGATGCGGCGAAGAAATTGCGCCGCGATTTCCGTGTTGCCTCCGGTGTTGAACTAGCTCCCGATGACCTGATCATTGTTGAGGAAGCGGCAAGCCCTCCCGCGGAGCTTGCCAAGCAGGTTATTCCGGCCTCAGTGCGTCAAGCACAACTGGCCAATCCCTTTATGGCTCCTGATTTCGCTGCCTACCAAAAGCCTCAGGGCGTGGTTGAGGGGCGGCTTTTGAACTGGGAGCTCATTGAGCCCCTGTTTAGGGCCTTTGAGCAGGGCGCCGGTGGGGGTATTGCCACCATGGAGTTGCCCTCTGCGGGGAACCTTTCCACCCCGGGTGGGTTGGACTTGATGGTCCACCAGTCTCAGTTTGTGGAGAGTGTCCGCGCTGGTCACCGAGGTTTTCTCCTGGCCGACGAGCCGGGTCTTGGCAAAACAGCGCAAGCACTGATTGCTGCGGAAGTTGCCGGGGCTTTCCCGCTGCTTGTCGTTGTTCCCAACGTTGTCAAGACCAACTGGTTGCGCGAAGTCCGTCAATGGTTGCCCAAGCGTCGCCCCACCGTCGTTCACGGGGATGGCGTTGAGCTCAACGCTTTTTCTGACATCTTCATCGTGAACTACGACATCCTCGATCGTCACGTGGGGTGGCTCTCCAAGTTTGATTTCCGCGGCATGGTCGTTGATGAGGCGCACTTCATTAAGAACAAGGATTCCCAGCGCTCGAAGCACGTTCAGGCGGTTGCCCGAACGATTCGCGCCCGACTGCGCCACCCGCTCCTCGTCGCACTCACCGGAACCCCGCTGATTAACCAGATTGAAGATTTCCGGATGATTTGGCAGTTCCTCGGCTGGATCGATGACAAAAAGCCACTGGGTGAACTGATGGCCAAGCTCGAGGCAACAGGCCTGACTCCCGCTGACCCCGGTTTCTTCCAAGAAGCCAGGAAAGCCGTCATTTCGATGGGCATCGTGCGACGCAAAAAGCAGGATGTTGCCGCGGATATTCCTGCCAGGCGAATCGCTGATATCCCAGTGGAACTCGATGGCGAGGCCGGGCGGTCAATTGTGGATGCCGAGCGCGCACTGGTCGGCCGCCTGCTCGAGCGCTATGACCGGGTCATTGCTGCCAGGGGAGTCCCGGTTCAGGGAATCGATGACGACCTGGTTCGCTTGGTCTGTGACTCGGAAGTGGAAGAAACCACCCAGGACGACAACGGCGACAACGTCTTCACCCTGGTGCGCAAGATTGGCCAAGCGAAGGCCGTCATGGCCGCCGATTACACCGCTCAACTGGCTCGCAACGTCGGGAAGGTGGTGTTCTTCGCCAAGCACATCGATGTGCTCGACCAGGCCCAGGCGCACTTTGCTTCCGTGGGCATCAAGACCACCTCGATTCGAGGCGACCAGAGCACAACCGCTAGACAGGCCGCGATTGATGCCTTCACCAATGACGATGATGTTCAAGTCATCGTGTGTTCTTTGCTGGCCGCCGGCGTTGGAGTCAACCTCCAGGCGGCCTCCAACGTTGTGTTGGCGGAGCTCTCGTGGACGAGTGCGGAGCAGACCCAAGCCATCGATCGCGTTCACCGGATCGGGCAGGAGCTGCCGGTTACGGCCTGGCGTATTCTCGCCGCTCAAACAATTGACACCAGGATTGCTGAACTGATTGACCTGAAGTCGGGGCTCGCGGCTCGCGCTCTAGATGGCGAAGACGCTGAGGTTGGCGTGGAGACAACCATGCAGGTCGCAGCACTGATTGCTCTGCTGGGTGCGGCTTTGGCCGCCAGGAGCGAGTAGCTAAAACCGATAGTTGCACTGTGGGCTCTGGCAACGCCAGGCCCGCTGTGAATCAGCGGTGTTCTCGCCACCGAGAACAATCTGGCCGAGCTTGGCCGCCATCACCATTTCTTCACTGGGGATTCCATAGAAGATGGGGAGTGCTGCGCCTGCTCCGCACTGCGGGCAATCTGGCGATTCATCACCAAAAAGAGAGTCGATCATTGTTCCTCCGGCCACGGCTTCGTGCCTTAGGTTTTCAGACACCACCGACACTCAGTTGTCGAGCTGGTTGGCAGGGTGCAACTTATGGTGAATCAGGTTGATGAGGGCTGTGGCACTTACTAAAGCGATGATGATCAGGCCAATCCCCGCAGCATAGATCCACACGCCCGTCCACCCGGTGGGACCACCTGGGTTGAGGAATGCGTAGGGATACCAGCCGGTCAGCTCGCCCCGGGCCAGCGTGAAAGCGAACCATGCCAAAGGGATCGCGATTCCCACAAGCATGGTCCAGCCTGGGAGCTTGTGGCGGTGGGGGTTCAGAATCCAGTCCAGAGCGAAGTAGAGCGGAATCCACACGTGTGTGACCTCATTGGGCCACTGAATGGGAGACGCGTAGGTGCCGGCAGCGGTCGGCAAGTCTCGCAGCAAGACGTTATACACGGCGCCCGTGATGATCGAGTAGGCGACAAAGTTTGCGCGGAGTGCCACCATGGCACCAGAATCCCGGACACTCTGGAGCCCGACGATTCCGGCCAAAACAAGCACGAAAATGTTGGCCAAGCTGGTCTGAATCGTAAAGTACGAGAAATACTGCTCGGGGACAAAGGCGTTATTGAGCACTCGATCGTTTATTTGAACGGTCAGCGCTGCCACAATCGCGGTGGCCGCAACGAAATTCAGCAACGCCAAAAACACTCGATACATGGAGGGGCTGCCCGCGAGCGGGCTCTCCTGGTATGTAGTGCGCACGCTAGGACTCTAACGCGTCCTGGTTCCGGCTGTGTTGCGGAAGGGTTACCTATACCCTGGCCCTGTGTTCGATGTTGCCGTCACCTATATTCTCCGCGATAACGCTGGGGTGACCGAAGTTCTGCTCGGGGAGAAGCTTCGAGGCCTCGGCGTTGGTCACATTGTGGGCCCCGGAGGCAAGGTTGAAGCGGGAGAAACACCCGAAGAGGCAGCGATCCGCGAGGTGCAGGAAGAAGTGGGGCTGATCATCGAAACGGGTGCGCTGACCCCTCTGGCACGCATCCGCTATCCGTTTGTGAACCGAGAGGCACTGTCGCAGCGTTCGTTCGTCTTCTCGGCCCGGGTGTTCTCTGGAGAGCTCCAGGGTTCTGGCGAACTCGCGGCATCGTGGTGGCCAGTGGCCGCAATCCCCTATGAGCGGATGTGGTCAGACGCCAAGCTCTGGCTGCCCCGAGCGCTCTCGGGAGAATTTATCGACGCCACCATTGTGATGGGGGAGAGTAACGAGGTGCTCTCCCACGACTGCTAGGCGTTTGGCCTAGATCATCCCCAGTTCCGTGAGCTTCTCGTTCAGCAGAGGGTTGCTGGGCTCTGTCAGCACCGAACCATCCGGGAAAAGAAGGACAGGAATGTTGGGGCGGCCGCTGAGCTCAATAGCCTTGTTTTTGTCATCGTCGCTCGCGTCGACGTCGTGGTAGGTGAAACCCACTCCGTAGTGCTCCAGTAATGCCTGGGCACGCCTGCAGTCGCCGCACCAGGAGGCGCCGTAGAAGTCAATGGATGCGGATTCGCTCGACACGATGGGTCTCCTTGAGATCACAGAATTAGGGGTGTGTTCATCGTAGCGATGACTTCCCTGGACCCACCACCTTCTACACTCAGGAGTGGAAGACTACTTCCGGTCACACAGCGAGGTGAGGTCATGTTTCACACCACCGGTCCTGGCCCGTCTATTCGAGGCGAGGGCAACAAGGACGCTATCTATCGCCCCGGCATGGACGAGCATCTGTCGGATGGCCCAGTTCCTATGCGCAGCGAATCGGATTCGCTGGGCACCAGGGAAGTCCCCGCAGAGGCCTATTGGGGCATTCACACGGCTCGGGCCCTAGAAAACTTTCCGATTACCCGCAGGGCGATTTCCAACTACCCCGATCTGATCCGCGGGATTGCTCGGGTGAAGCAGGCGGCGGCCAGGGCCAACCGGGACATCGGCGTCCTGGATCCAGACAAAGCTGCCGTTATTGACCAGGTGTGCGAGGAACTGTGGGCCGGCCAGTGGCACGAACAGTTTGTTCTGGGTGCCGTTCAGGGCGGCGCTGGCACCTCAACGAACATGTGCGCCAATGAGGTGATTGCCAATCGTGGGCTCGAGATCATGGGATTCCAGAAGGGTGACTACCAGCACCTTCACCCCATCGATGATGTGAACCGCTCGCAGAGCACCAACGATGTCTACCCGACAGCAATCAAACTTGGGATGGTCTTGGGGGTCCAGCGCCTTTTTGAAGAACACCGCTTGTTGGCTGAAGCCTTCTCGGCCAAGGGCACAGAGTTTCAAGAAATTCTGAAGGTCGGCCGCACGCAGCTCCAAGATGCGGTGCCGATGACACTCGGCCAAGAATTCAGTGGCTTTGCGACAACGCTTCGCGAAGACCACGACCGGATCAAAGAAACCATTCCCTTCCTGTGTGAAATCAACCTGGGTGCCACAGCCATTGGCACAGGTATTACCGCGGACCCCAGGTATCCCGAAGCAGTTCGGATGCACCTTGCTGAGTTGACCGGGCTTGATATGCGCACGGCACCAGACCTCATAGAGGCAACCAGCGATGCCGGTGTCTTTATGACGCTCTCTGGCACCCTCAAGCGAGCTGCTGTGAAGCTCTCCAAGATATGTAATGACCTGCGCCTGCTCTCCAGTGGACCACAGGCAGGCTTTGGCGAGATCAATTTGCCGGCGAGGCAGGCAGGGTCCTCGATTATGCCCGGCAAAGTAAACCCGGTCATTCCCGAGGCAGTCAACCAGGTGGCGTTTGCCATTATCGGAGCCGATGCCACCGTCACCGCGGCGGCTGAGGCAGGCCAACTGCAGCTCAACGCCTTTGAGCCGATTATCGCGGCATCCATTCTTCAGTCCGTGGTGTGGCTCACGAATAGCTGCCGAACCCTGCGGGTGAACTGTGTGGAGGGGATCACCGCCAACGTCGAGCACCTGCACAACCAGGTAGAGGCGAGTGTTGGCGTGGTGACTGCCCTGACTCCCTACATTGGCTATGAAAAGGCTGCGGTGATAGCTCATGAAGCGCTTGCCGGCAAAGGAACCGTGCGCGAACTGGTGATTGCTCAGGGCCTGATGGACGCTGATGAGCTCGATCGGGTGCTCTCACCGGGCCGCTTGAGCGGTTTGACGCTCGGCACCAATGCGATTGTCCTTCCCGCCAGTATCGACGAGAGCGAATCTGGGGCTTAAGAACCTCGCCGCCCAGTGGCGGGGCTTGGCCTCCGGCGCTTCTGAGCGGCGAGTAACTTAGGGCCATCGTGTCAAAGCCTTCCGGGGGATGACAAGCCCTTTTTGATTACACCTTGATAACAAGCTGGCTACCGGCACCAGCCCCGCAGTGCTAGAGTCGACCCTTGTGCCGTGTAACGGCCGCGGAAATAAGAGCCCTACCACCGGGTAGAGCGCCGCGCAGCGAGATAACAGAAGGAGAGCTGACATGTCGATTACCCAAGAAGCCAAAAACAAAATTCTGGCCGATTTTGCAACACACCCTGGTGACACCGGTTCTCCGGAAGTTCAGATCGCTCTGATGTCTCACCGCATTTCCGAGCTCACCGAGCACTTGAAGACTCACAAGCACGACCACCACTCGCGTCGTGGCCTGTTGCTGATGGTCGGTCGCCGTCGCCGCCTGCTGGGTTACCTGCAGGGCGTTGACATCGACCGCTACCGTGCGCTGATTGAGCGCCTCGGTCTTCGTCGCTAAGTCCAGGATTCTGGTGGATACCCCGCGCTGATGCGCGGGGTATCGCCTTTTTGGGCATAACGCGGTACCCTAGGGAGTCCGCGTGAAGCGGGCGTCTAACTGAATACGGCTCTCTACTCATGTAGGTGGGCCAGGAGCTGGTCACCGGTGGTGGTCTACTGTCCAGGGGACAGTGCACTTCTACTGTTGGCCAGAAACAGGCCCCACACCCTTGTGTGCGGCGTATCTTCCTGCTTACTCACTGCGTAGCGCGCCTATGCCATCTGCCGATACGGCGTGGTGGCTTTTACCGATGTATAAGGAGAAGTGTCCTCAATGGAGGGTCCAGAAATTAAGTTCGCCGAAGCCGTTATCGATAACGGTAAGTACGGAAAGCGCGTTGTGCGCTTTGAAACGGGCCGTTTGGCCCAGCAAGCACAGGGTGCGGTTGCCGCATACCTGGATGAAGAAACCATGTTGCTCTCAGCAACCAGTGCCAGCAAGAGCCCCAGGGAGGGCTTCGACTTCTTCCCCCTGACTGTGGACGTTGAAGAGCGCTCCTATGCAGCGGGCAAGATTCCGGGCTCCTTCTTCCGTCGTGAGGGTCGCCCCTCGACCGAGGCCATCTTGGTCTGCCGTTTGATCGACCGGCCTCTGCGCCCCTCCTTCGTGGATGGGCTTCGCAACGAGGTCCAGATTGTCATCACCGTGTTGTCGATGGCTCCTGACGAGTTCTATGACGCTCTGGCCATAAACGCCGCAAGCGCATCAACCCAAATCTCCGGCCTGCCCTTCAGCGGCCCGATTGCTGCGGTTCGCCTTGCTTTGATTGGTGACCAGTGGGTTGCCTTCCCCAAGCACAGCCAGCTGGCTGACGCAGTCTTCGACATCATCGTTGCGGGTCGCGTAGTCAAGGCTGCCGATGGTTCAGAAGATGTCGCCATCATGATGGTCGAAGCAGAGGCCACTGAAGTTAGCTGGAACCTCATTCAGGGCGGCGCTACCAAGCCCAATGAAGAGGTTGTCGCTCAGGGCCTTGAGGCCGCGAAGCCTTTCTTGAAGGCACTCGTTGAGGCTCAGGCGAAGCTCGCAAAGCAGTCGGCCAAAGAGGTTGAAAACTATCCCGTCTTCTCGGACTACACCCCCGAGGTGTTGGCAGCGGTGGACGCTCTCGCTGCGAAAGAACTCGCTGCTGTCTACCAGATCGCTGACAAGCAGGAGCGCCAGAGTGCTGATGACGCACTGAAGGCTCGCGTTAAGGAAGACATCGCTAAGCAGGTCGAGGCAGGCTCTCTTGCCGAGGATGCTAACTCGATGGTCTCTGCCGCCTACAAGTCAGTCACCAAGCGCGTCATGCGCACCCGTGTGTTGACCGAGGGAATTCGCATTGACGGTCGCGGAAAGTCAGACCTTCGCGTGATTGACGCCGAGGTCGACGTGATTCCTCGCGTTCACGGTTCGGCTCTGTTCCAGCGCGGTGAGACCCAGATTCTGGGTGTGACCACGCTGAACATGCTGAAGATGGAGCAGCAGATTGATTCGCTCGCTCCGGTGAAGTCCAAGCGCTACATGCACCACTACAACTTCCCGCCCTACTCGACTGGTGAAACCGGTCGCGTGGGCACTCCGAAGCGTCGTGAAATTGGTCACGGCTTCCTGGCAGAGCGTGCACTTGTGCCCGTCTTGCCAAGCCGTGAAGAGTTCCCCTACGCAATCCGTCAGGTCAGCGAGGCTCTCGGGTCCAACGGTTCGACCTCGATGGGTTCGGTGTGTGCATCGACTCTGTCTATGCTCAACGCCGGTGTTCCCCTCAAGGCTCCTGTTGCCGGTATCGCGATGGGTCTCATCTCCGATGAGGTCAATGGCGAGATGCGCTACGCAGCTCTGACGGACATCTTGGGCGCCGAGGATGCTCTTGGTGACATGGACTTCAAGGTCGCTGGAACCAGCGAGTTTGTTACCGCCATTCAGCTCGACACCAAACTCGACGGTATTCCCGCAAGTGTTCTTGCTGGCGCACTGACTCAGGCCAAGGAAGCGCGTATGCACATCCTCGGCGTGATGAACCAGGCCATCGACGCACCGGACGAAATGGCACCGACGGCTCCTCGAGTCATCACGGTCCAGATCCCCTCCGACAAGATTGGCGAGTTGATCGGGCCTAAGGGCAAGACCATCAACGCGATCCAGGACGAGACCGGCGCGGACATCTCGATTGACGACGACGGCACCGTATACATCGGTGCTGTGGATGGCGACAGCGCTGAGGCGGCTCGTGCTCGCGTCAACGCAATTGCCAACCCCGTGAACCCTGAGGTGGGGGAGCAGTACCTCGGTACTGTTGTCAAGCTGGCAACCTTCGGCGCGTTCGTGTCGTTGGTTCCTGGCAAGGATGGCCTGCTCCACATCTCCGAAGTCCGCAAGCTTGCCGGTGGCAAGCGAGTCGACGACGTCGAGACCGTGTTGTCGGTTGGTCAGAAGATCCTTGTGGAGATCACAAAGATTGATGACCGCGGCAAGCTTTCCCTCTCACCTGTTCTGGCTGAGGGCGCCGAAGGCGCTTCTGAGTCCAGCGAGGAAGACTCCGAAGAGTAAACAGTCTGATTCGTGTGGCCGGTACCCCAGGGTGCCGGCCACACGTGTTTGTGGACAAACCCACCGATCAAGAATTAAACCCCTTAAAATTTTTGGCCACTGACCAGCTCTTCGATATCGGTTTTTTAGGTGTTTTATCGCACTTTAAATTCCCTTCGAGCCCTTTTCCGGGGGATTTCACTGGGATAACGGCGTCAAGAAAATTCCACCGGAGATTGAGTGTTTTGGTAGCAAATTGGGAAACCCGGGAGTAGCGTAAGCGTTGCTACGCGTGGGTTTAGGCCTGCACGGAGTTAGGGGAACACTCCCCGACCACCCACCGACGGTTCCGTCGCGGCGGCGGGCGGATAGTAGAAACATTTCAAGGGAGAACCATGGATCTGCTTGTAATTACACAGGCTTTCTTCATGCTCGGCTTCGTCGCTATGGCGGCGGGCACGCTTTACTTCGTCATGGAGAGAGGCGACCTCAAGCCGCAGCACCGTATTGCCGCAACCTATGCAGCAATCATCACGTTCATTGCAGCAATCATGTACTGGATCATGACCGACATTGTCGGCTTCTTTGACCAGAGTGCCGGTGAAGTTGGCGCAACAATGCCATACCGCTACATTGACTGGCTGCTCACCACTCCGCTGCTGTTGGTGGAGTTCGGTGTCATCGTCGCCATTGCTGGCGCCGCGACCAAGGGCTTCGTGTCCCGCCTGGTTATCGCTGACATCATCATGATCGTCACCGGTTACCTTGGTGAGGTCGGCACGGAAGGCGAAGTTTCCACCATCGTGTGGTTCGTCATTTCCTCGCTGGCTTGGTTGTACATCGTCTACGCAGTGTTCCAGGTCAAGCTCGATGGCATGCCTGCGTACGCTGCTAGCGCCGTGAAGATCATGCGCCGCTTCGTGATGTTCGGTTGGGCAATTTACCCAATCGGCACCGCAATCGAAGAGTTCATGAAGCTCAGCGGTGCTGACGTCAGCGCAGCCGTTGCTAT
>JBIIRH010000002.1:0-75235 GCA_044341675.1 Pontimonas sp. | reverse complement strand
GCGCTTCCGGGCCTCACATGATCGCGAATACCTGGGGACCAGAGGCGTCCCTCTGAATCAAGAGATTGTGGTTCCAGAATCCATTCTTCGCCCTTGCCAAGCTCGCCCAGGCCCTGCTGAAGCTTGGGGCCTGGGGCCTCAATAACCGGGCCCATCACCGACTCGGGGTTGTCGGGATAACCCACGCGCAGCGTGCTGACCGCATCGACAAGTTGCCGACGGAAGCGCTCCGAGGTGCCGACGGACCCGACCAAGATGACCAAGCTTGCTGCCGAACACTTCTGGCCCGCGTGCCCAAAGGCGCTCTTCACGATGTCGGCCACTGCCAAGTCAAGGTCGGCGCTCGGCGTGACAATAATCCCGTTCTTTCCACTGGTCTCCGCGAGCAGGGACAAGCTCGCTCGGAATGAGCGGAACAAGCGAGCAGTCTCAAAACCGCCGGTCAGAATCAGCCGATCAACACCCGGGTGAGCAATCAGCATGCGACCCACTTGGCCTTCTTCAACGTCAACGAGTTGAAGGACATCCTTGGGCACACCGGCAGCCCACAGGGCCTCCACCATGACAGCACCACAGCGCCTGGCCTGGGGCGCTGGCTTGATGGCAACGGCACTGCCAGCGGCCAGGGCTGCCAGCACAGATCCCGCCGGAATCGCGACGGGGAAGTTCCACGGTGGGGTCACCAGGGTGAAGCGAGCAGGGTGAAAACGTGCCCCCTGAACTCTCTCAAGCTCGAGCGCTTGATGGGCGTAGTACCGGGCGAAGTCAATTGCCTCGCTAACCTCAGAATCTCCTTCTGCGAGGGTTTTGCCTGCCTCCTGAGCCATCACCGCAAGCAACTGGTGGCGTCTGTTGCCAAGCTCATCGGCTACGCGAAGAAGGATGGCCGCCCGCTGACCCGCAGATTTCTGGGCCCATTTGGCGCCCGCTGCGCGGCCCTTTGCAATCACGTTCTCAATCGCAATGCCACCGGCAATGGGGCCTTGAGACTCAGGGAGTGCGGCTTTCTTGAGAGCCTCGACCCCCAGGGCTTTCCCGGGACGCGATGCGGCAAGCGCGCGAACGCTCTCGATCCATTCCCGGTTCTCCGCCAGCGAAGGATCGGTATCTGCCTCGTTGTGAAAAGTGGTGTGGGTCCAAGGCGTGGGCTTCAACCGGTTCTGATTCCGGTTCGGGGCTGGAGGCTTCTGACCGAGGCCCTTCAGGGACTCGCGGAACCGACCCTCCTCTCTGGCGAAGTAGTCATCGCTCTGGTGAAGATCGAACACTGCGGACATGAAGTTCTCTGGACTCGCGTTCTCGTCCAAACGGCGCACCAGATACCCCACGGCGGCATCAAATTCAGTCGGATGAACCACTGGCGTGTAGACGATCAGGCGACCGACGGTCTCGCGCACCGCATCGGCTTGATCGGGCGCCATGCCAATCAACATCTCGCAGTCAACAGCACCGGACACGCCACGGTGTTCGGCCAATCGGTGCGCGAATGCGAGGTCAAAAAGGTTGTGGCCAGCGACACCGATGCGCAAAGACTTGGTCCTGGCAGGAGTGAGGGCCCATTCGAGCACGCGCTTGTAGTTGGTGTCGGTGGCCTGCTTGGAGGGAAGCACAGCGAGTGGCCAATCGTGGAGTTCTGCGTCCACCTGCTCCATCTGAAGGTTCGCCCCCTTCACGACGCGCACCTTCACGGGTGCGCCCCCGGCCTTCACTCTTGCTGCGGCAAAGGCGCTGACCTTCTTCATGGCTTCCAAGGCTTCTGGCAAATAGGCCTGAAGCACAATTCCGCCGGTGTAGGACTTGAGGCTCTTGTGCGAGAGAACGCTCTGGAAGACATCGATCGTCATATCGAGGTCTTTGAATTCCTCCATATCGAGATTGATGAAGGTTGGCGGCGTGGTTGCTGCCGCCTGCTGATAGAGAGGCAAAAGTCGCTTGACGACTCGACTGACCGTCTGGTCATACGCCCACATCGAGAGTTGGCTAGAGAGCGACGAAACCTTGACAGACACGTAGTCCACATCATTTCTGGCAATGAGTGCGCTTACCCCCGCGAGGCGCCTATCGGCCTCGCGATCACCCAACACCGCTTCACCCAGAAGATTGATGTTGAGCTGATCGCCCTTCTTCTTTAGGCGCTTGAGCGACCGAGGCAGCTTCTTCTCGCTGGCGTCAATGATCAGGTGGCCAATCAGCACCTTCAGTGCAAAGCGGGCGAGCGGCACCACGATGCCCGGGAAAATCGGGGCAAAGAATCCGCCAGCGCGAATCAGAAGAGTCAGAACCGGAGAGAGAAATTCCGGAATGTCCTGGGATAGTTCACGAAAGTTCCTGGCCGCAACGCCCAGATCTTCTGGCCGTGCAACCCGATCCACAAAGCCCAGGGCAAATGCAGGCCCCTTGGGGTCCTTGAGAACTCCCGCGAGCCGCTGGGAGCTCGGATGAGGCTTCGGATGAAGTTGTGCCGCCCGAGTCAGCCAGCTTCGAACGAGTGCGACCGCCTCATCGCCAAGTGATTGTGCAAAGGCTGTTCCCGAGGTGCGCGAAGCGCGGGGTGCATCTTTGCTGGGGCCAGTTGGCATATCGAGAATGCTAGGTGCTGACCGGCCTTTTTGCACGTTAGTTGGGCGGCTCGCGAGAGCCACGTGGACCCGCGCCCCCTCTACACTGGGGCCATGAACGAGGTTGTTCCCCCGCACTGCGATGTCGTCATTGTGGGTGGCGGCCACAATGGCCTAACTGCAGCCGCCTATCTCGCGCAAGCTGGCTTGAGCGTTGTGGTTCTTGAACGACTCGAGGACTGGGGCGGCGCCGCTGTTTCAGCGGAGTCCTTTCCCGGAGTCGAGGCCAGGCTCTCGCGCTACTCCTACCTCGTGAGTCTCCTTCCCCAGAAGATCATGGATGACCTTGGACTTGAGATCACCCTGGCCAAGAGGCGCTACTCCTCCTTTACGCCGGTGCCAGGAACCTCGAAGGGTCTCCTGATTGATAACCACGACGCCGATGCCACCGCAGCATCCTTTGACGCAATTGGCGCCTCGGACGACTCCGCGGCATGGGGTTCCTTCTATGGCAGAACCCAGGTTCTGGCCGAGGCGATGTTCCCCGGAGTGACCGACCCCCTGATCACCCGCTCCGAGGCTAAAGCTCTGCTTGCCAGCCGCGAGGGCGGAAACGACATCTGGAAGGACTTCATCGAGCGCCCCGTGGGAGAAGTGATCGAATCCACGTTCACCAACGATGTGGTGCGAGGCGTCGTGTTGACCGATGGCCTGATCGGAACATTTGCGCCGAATCATGATGAGAACCTCGATGCCAACAAGTGCTTTCTCTATCACGTGATTGGCGGAGGGACAGGGGACTGGGACGTCCCGGTGGGAGGCATGGGTGCGGTTTCGGGCGCCATCCTCCATGCCGCCCGCGCTGCGGGCGCAACACTGTTTGGCGGTGCTGAGGTGACGAAGGTTGGGGCTGACCACGCCGTAACTTTCCTGCGTGATGGCACAGAGCACACCATCCAGGCCCGTTACGTGCTGGTGAACGCTTCGCCGGAAGAGCTTGGACGCCTGCAAGGCCGGAGGATTAGCGATCGCGCCGAGGGCGCGCAGGTCAAAGTCAACATGGTCCTCACCAGGCTTCCCCGGCTGGCGGACCCGACGATCACGCCCGAGCAGGCTTTTGGTGGAACATTCCACATCAACGAAACCTGGTCCCAACTAGCGAAGGCCCACGACGACGCAACTGAGTTGCGTATTCCCAGCCCCCTGCCCTGCGAGATCTATTGCCACTCCCTGACAGATTCGAGCATCCTCAGCCCTGAGCTTGCCGAGCGGGGTGTTCACACATTGACTGTTTTCGGCCTTCACGTCCCTCACCGGCTCACCACGGTCTTTGAACCAGACGTCCTCCGATCCACCCTTCAGCAGGCAGTCATCGATTCCCTCAACTCGGTCCTTGCCGAACCGATTGAGGACGTGCTGTTGCGTGACGCAGAAGGGCGGCCGTGTATCGAAACGAAGACGACAGGTGATCTTGAGCACGCACTGAAGTTACCCGGTGGCAACATCTTCCACGGGCCACTCGCGTGGCCCTTCGTGGAAGACGATGACGACTTGGGAACCCCCGCCAAACGCTGGGGGGTTGCCACAGATACTGACCGGATTTTGCTCTGCGGTTCAGGTGCCAGACGAGGGGGCGCCGTCAGCGGCATTGCAGGTCACAATGCCGCTATGGCGGTCCTCGAAATGGAGAGTTCTAACTAAAGAAGTCTGGTCCCATGCGACCGAAACCATCCAAGTCGCCAAACTGACCAATGGTCGAGGCGAGAAGGACAACCCAGCCGATTAAGACCAGGGTGCCAATGACAATAAGCGTTGCGCTCACGGCGACGGCGACCTTTGCAGGAACGTTAGAAACTCCAGCTCGGTTTGACCAGACCCAGGCAAGGATTCCCATGATGAGCGCTGGAACCTGCACGAAGAATGACAAAACGAGAGCGACGAGGCCGAGTGTCTGACCCGGGTACTCGGGCTTTCCACTCAAGGCAGACTCGGCGGTGACCGCCTGGTGCTCTTCGGCGACGATGGGTTTTTGAGGTGTAGCCATGATGTTCTCCTAGTTGCGGCCGTTATTGACTTACCGCACCCTTTCACCCTAGACACTCGAGCTGGGCGCAGGGTGGGTGTCGGGAGTCCCCTGGGTTCTAGAAAAACGAGACAATAGTTGTTATGAGAATTGGAATCCTGACCAGTGGTGGCGATGCCCCCGGTCTGAATGCTGTCATTCGCGGTGCTGTACTCAAGGGAACCCGCGTTCACGGACACGAATTTGTCGGATTCATTGGTGGTTACAAGGGCTTGTGCGATTCAGACGCGATGCCTCTCACCCGCAACGAAGTGAAGGGCATCGGCAACACCGGGGGCACGATTATCGGAACCTCACGGACCAACCCCTTCGAGCACGGCGGCGCGCCGCGCGTGCGCGAAGTGCTCGACGAGCATCGTCTCGATGCCCTGATCGCAATTGGCGGCGAGGGGAGCCTCGCCGCTGCCAAAGAACTTTCGGACCTGGGCTTGCCAGTCGTCGGAGTCCCGAAGACCGTCGACAACGACTTGAACGGCACTGACTTCACCTTCGGTTTCGACACCGCAGTGGGCATTGCGACAGAAGCCATGGACCGCCTGCGCACAACCGGAGACTCCCACTCCCGGTGCATGGTGGCTGAAGTGATGGGCCGCCATGTGGGGTGGATTGCTCTGCACTCCGGTATGGCCGCAGGAGCCCACGCCATCTTGATTCCTGAGCGCAAAACCAGCATGGACGAGCTGCTTCACTGGGTGCGCTCAGCGCGTGATCGCGGTCGTGCGCCACTGGTCGTCGTTGCTGAGGGCTTTGCTCTGGACACCATGGATGATGCCCACTCGGAGCGCGGACTCGATGCCTTTGGGCGCCCCCGTCTCGGCGGAATCGGCGAGATGCTCGCCCCGATGATTGAAGAGGCCACCGGAATCGAGACCCGGGCAACAACTCTGGGTCACATTCAACGCGGTGGAACCCCGAGCGCCTTTGACCGTGTCTTGGCCACCCGCTTTGGCATGAACGTTGTGGACTTAGTCAACGCTCAGAAGTGGGGACACATGGTGGCCTTGCGCGGTACCGAAATTCACACCGTCAACTTCTCTGAAGCACTCGGCGCCTTGAAGACCGTGCCCGCCGAGCGCTACGAGGCCGCGGCGATGCTCTTTGGCTAATGCCGCCAGCGGATGGTGGATCGCCGATGACGGATCCGGCGGTCGCACCACTCACTTCCGAAACGACATCGCGACCCCAGAACTCGGAGAAGGCATCCGCGTTCGCGTGGAGTTCTCTGCCCTGAATTACAAGGATGCTTTAGCGCTGACAGGTTCGCCAGGAGTCGTTCGCACCACACCACTCGTTCCCGGAATCGACGCCGTCGGGATTGTGGAAGACAGCTCAGACCCGCGTTTTCCCGAAGGAACCCGCGTTGTCGTGACCGGTTTTGGCTACGGCGAGGACCGTCATGGTGGCCTCGCAACGACGATGGTTGTTGCTCCTGAACACTTGATGACGATCCCAGAAGCAATAACGACGCACCAGGCCGCTGCGTTTGGGACCGCTGGATTCACAGCTCTCTTGGCAGTTCACGCGCTGACGAGCCACGGCCTGACCCCACAGAGCCAGACACTTCCCCTCGCGGTCACCGGCGCAGCCGGTGCGGTCGGATCATTTGCGATTTTCTTTCTCGCCAGCCGAGGTTTCACAGTCCATGCGATCACGGGTCGCACTGACGAAGCGCCATATTTGGAGGCTCTTGGCGCGAGCGAGGTGATCTCTCGGCAAGAGGTGCTGGGCTGGCCGAATCGTCCATTGCTGCCAGAGAAGTTTGACGGGGCAGTGGACCAGGCCGGAGGCGAACTGCTCGCCAAGGTTCTCGCCAGCACGGCCGCGGGCGGCGTGATTGCCGCCAGCGGTTTAGCCGGCGGTATGGCACTGCCGACGACCGTGGCGCCTTTCATCCTGCGCGGCGTCACGCTGGTTGGAGTCAACTCCGTCTATCAGGACATGTCCGTGCGAGAAGCACTCTGGAGAGAGTGCGCAGCGCAATCATCTTCCCTGCCCTGGGATCAGATCAGCCAGACCATTGCCCTCAGTGAAGCCAAAGACACAGCCGAGCGCGTCCTGGCAGGTCTCACCCGCGGGCGGGTCATCGTGGAGATGCCTGCTTAGTCGTCGTCGCCGAAAACTGCCCACAAAACGGCAGCAACAACGCCGAGAAGAGCGATCCCTCCGCCAATGAGCCAGCGAGCGGGGTTTCGATCATAGGACTCTGAAATCCACGTGGTGGCCTGTTTCGTAAGCTCTTGGGGACTCAGCCGGTGTTCGATTTCATCGAGCGTGTTTTCGAGCTCGCTGCGGGTCTGCTCGACAAAGTCCTGAACGTCCTTCTTTGACATTTACTTGTGTCCTCTAATTACTCGAATGTCACGGCGAATACTCTCGATCGTCTCATTCGGTGCCGGGCTCGAGGTCGAGGCCATGGATGCAGCACCCGCGCCAGCAAACACAATCGCTACCAAAAGAACACCGCCGCCGGCAATCAGCGCAGCAGCCCAGAGCGGCACCACTAGGGACAGGGCGAAGACGGCGGCGAAGATAAACAACAACAGAGCCAGCAGGATCAGAGTGAGGCTGATGACGAAGAGTCCTAGCCCAATTCCAATCGACTTGAGCTTAGAAACCAGCTCGGCCTTCAGCAGCTCGAGCTCGGCTCTGATCAGCTGAACGATGAGGTGGGGAACGTCGGTCAAGAGCGAGAGGAACGACCTCTTCTCTCTCGCTTGCTCCCCGCGCTCCGTTGCGGACATTACTTACCCTGGTCCGCCGACTTTGTTCCGCGAGCTTGGCGAATCGTGGCGGAAACCTTCTTGGCTGCTGCCGACGCTGCTTCGGCGACATCGGGCGCCTTGTCCTTCACAAACCCTTCGACCGTAGCCACTTGCTCTTGGACCCTCGGGTCATTCCATACTTTGATGGCGCCAGCCCGAATCTGTTCATAGCGCTCGCGGCCCGCTCGGGTCCCCAACACGTAGCCCAGTGCCACTCCAAAAACGAAGAGAATCTTGCCCCTCATTGCCGCCTCCGACTTGTATTCCAATTTCGGCATGTATCGCCGATTTCCCCAGCGTAGCGCTGAAAACAGATTATTACCAGATGGCCACTCGATGCTCTGGTGCTAACCACAGTGCGTGGTCGGGTGTGACCTCAAAAGCCTCGTAATAGACGTCCAAATTACGCGCAATCTGGTTGCAACGGAACTCAGGGGGCGAGTGCGGATCAATCTGGAGCAACCGTAATGCTTCTTCCTCACGGGCAGCGAGCTTCCACGACTGCGCCCACGACAAGAAAAAGCGCTGGGCTGCGGTGAGGTCATCGATCACCGGAGGTTCGGCTCCCTCCAAAGACATCAGGTAGGCCTTCCAGGCGATCGCGAGTCCGCCAAGGTCACCGATGTTCTCCCCGATGGTGAGCTCACCGTTAACGAAATGGCCGGGGAGATCCCTTGGGGCAAGTTCTGAGAACTGCGTAATCAGCGAGGCAGTCCGTTCCTCGAAGGCCGCACGGTCTTGATCGGTCCACCAGTTAGTGAGCCGACCATCCCCGTCGAACCTGGAGCCTTGGTCGTCGAACCCGTGGCCAATCTCATGGCCAATGACGGCTCCAATCGCACCGTAATTAGATGCTGCATCGCGGGCTGGATCAAAGAACGGGTATTGCAGAATGGCTGCGGGGAAGACGATCTCGTTAAAGCCCGGGTTGTAATAGGCGTTGACGGTCTGCGGGGTCATGAACCATTCGTCGCGGTCCAGCGGTGACCCGATTTTGCGCAACTCCCGCGCAAACTCGAACTCATTGCCAGCAATCACATTCGCCCAGAGGTCCCCGGGCGTGACGGTCAAGGTCGAATAGTCCCGCCACACGCTCGGATATCCGATCTTGGGGCGGAACGTGTCGAGCTTGTCGAGGGCTTTCTTCTTGGTCTCTGGCCCCATCCACGACAGCTCGGTGATGCTCTCGCGATAGGCGGCAAGCAACATCGCAACAAGCTCGTCCATCTGGTGCTTGGCGGCGCTGGGAAAGTGCTCTTCCACATAGAGCTTGCCGACAGCCTCGCCCATGACTGCCTCAACGAACGAAACCCCGCGTTTCCAGCGGGCTCGAAGCTCCGGGGTTCCCGAGAGCGTGGTGCCAAAGAAATCGAAATGGGCCTGAACAACCTCCCCGGTCAAATACGGGGCAAAGGCCGTGATCGTGTGCCACGACATCCAGTCGGCAAGCGCCTCTGGCGACGACGCCATCCAGGTCTTCGCGAGGGACGCGATGAAGCTTGGTTGTCGAACAACAATCTCGCCAACACTGGCGGCTGGAATTCCGGTTCCAGAAAGCCACTGCTTCCAGTCGAACGAGCCAAGTGCTTTTTCTAGTTGGTCGCCCGACCAGATGTTGTAGGTGGCCTCTGCATCTCTGGACTTCACGTTGTCCCAGTGCCCCGCAGCGATCCGGGTTTCTACATCAATGACGCGCTTGGCGCGCGCTCCTGCCTCGCCAAGACCGGCGAGGGCAAACATTCGCTCGATGTGAACTTCCAGTGCGTGGAGAATCTCAGCGTGCTCGGGCTTGCGGTAGTAGGACTCATCAGGCAGGGACAAACCACCCTGTTCCACAAACATGACGTAGCGCTCGGGGTTGCCGGGGTCATTGTCGACAAAGAGCCGCCACAGCCCCTCAACACCTGAGCGCTCAATGTCCCCGAGCGCGCCGACCAAATCCTCGTGCCCTCCGGGCAGCGCTGCCTCAATACGGGCGATCATGTCCTGCAGTGGACGAAGCCCCACCTCTTCGATTCGGGCCTCATCCATAAAACTCTCGTAAAGATCGCCCACCTTCTTAGCCTCTGAGCCAGCAGCTGCACTCTTTGCGCGCTCGATGATGTCGAGAACGGCCTTCTCGGCCTCTTCGGCCAACACGCTGAATGCGCCGTAGCGGGACTTATCCGTGGGGATTTCCGAACGCTCAAGCCATAGGCCATTCATGTGGCGATAGAGATCATCCCCCGGGTGAATAGAGGGGTCGCGTTCATCGAGTTCAATTCCACTGGACACGATGACCACCCTATGACGCCAAGCCCAGTGCCAGCTGGACTAGCCCGGCAATCAGGTCACTGGCTCTAGACTCAGGCGTTGTGCGCCTCGTAATCGCTACCTGCTCAGTCGACTACTCGGGTCGCCTCAATGCTCACCTTCCCTTGGCCACCAGAGTGGTGATGGTGAAGACCGACGGCAGTGTTCTCATCCACTCGGATGGCGGCAGCTACAAGCCACTCAACTGGATGTCGCCACCCTGCTCCCTCGAAATTGTTGCGCCGGACGACGACGTGCACTCTGAAGGAGTGATCGAGGTGTGGAAGGTGGTTCACCACAAAACAGCCGATCTCTTGATGATCAACATCCACGAAATCCACAGCGATCATGCACACGAACTAGGTGTTGACCCGGGCCTCATCAAAGACGGCGTTGAAGCAGACCTTCAACGCCTGCTCGCTGCCAACATCGAGACCCTCGGCGAGGGTTATCGATTGGTTCGTCGTGAATACATGACAGCGGTGGGCCCTGTAGACATTCTTGCTACAGATGGAGACGGTGCGTCGGTAGCGATTGAAATCAAGCGCCGGGGTGACATCGACGGCGTGGAACAACTCACTCGCTACCTGGAACTTCTCAACCGGGACCCCCACTTGGCGCCCGTTCGGGGCATCTTTGCCGCGCAGGAGATCAAGCCCCAAGCCCGCACCCTGGCAGGCGATCGCGGAATCGACTGCGTAGTGCTCGATTACGACGAATTGCGCGGAATAGACGATTCCCACCATCGTCTGTTCTAGTGCTGTCCTAGGCTTGGCGAAATGTTGACCTACCAGACCGTTGTGCTGGATCTGGATGGCACCCTCGTGGATTCAGCGCCCGGCATCGTCTCAACCATCGCCTTCACACTGCAGGAAATGGGTCATCCCGTCCCGCCGATGAAAGAGCTGCTGCGCTGGGTCGGGCCACCGTTGCCTGAGTCTTTTGCTACCCGGGCGATGCTTGCCTCGGCTGAAATTCCCGAGGCAATTCGGATCTATCGTGCCCGATATCTGGATGTTGGCGCCTATGACGCCAAGCTCTTCGATGGAATGGGCGTGTTTTTGCGCGCGCTCAAGGACGCCGGCGCCACCACCGCGCTTGCTACCTCAAAGCCAAAGACTCCAGCCAGCATCATGCTCGAGCACTTCACCCTGACCCCCTACTTCGATGTCATCGCCTGCGCCGCAGACGATGAAACCCGCGGTCGAAAAGACCAGGTCATCGAAGACGCTTTGGCTGGCCTCCGCGCCAAGGGACTGCCCACCGACAACTGCATCATGGTGGGCGATCGCATCCACGACGTTGAAGGGGCCGAAGTCCACAAGATCGACACCATCATGGTCCGCTGGGGTTATGGCGGACCTGCGGAATGGGATGCGGCTCGCACCAGCGTTGACACACCTCGCCAGCTCCATCAGGCCCTTGGCTTGCCGTTTCACCAGGACTAGAGACCGTGAACAAGGACGTAGTCGACTTAGAAGCGCTCCCGCTTCGCTTCACCCCACCGGATGGGTGGCGCATGCCAGACCCGCTATTTATCAGCCTGCATCAGGGTGAGGTGTTCGCCGATGACTGGGCGCCCTACCCCGAAGCCCCAGCAATTCCGGCGTCCTGGCCCTGGTGGGAAGAAAATGGCACCTCCTGGTATCGATTCTTTCGGGATCGAGCACCGCTTCCAGCCAGAGCTTTAGGGAACTGGTTTTCCTTGGCAGCACTGGGGCTCTTCATGTTCGCGGTGTCGCCCTTTGCTCTGCCCGGTTGGTACATAGCCATTGGCGGAATAGTGAGCCTGGTTCTGCTGGTACTCGGAATCCGAGGTGTGATTCGCACCATGAAAAGCCAGTCCGCCGGCCCACTGGAACCACTCGATGCCATCAGGGCCTGGGCAGAAGGGCGCCGCAGTGACTACTTCGCCCAGGCCTATGCGACGTTCCGGCGGTCGGATCCGAAGGAAATCAGCCTGGACACCTTCATCGCGAGACAAGAAGCGAAGTGGTGGGGGAAGTAGTGTCAGCTGCCTTACCGTGTACCCGTTCTACATCAACACGGGAATGTTCGATGGCGTAAAGTCCGGCAGCCCCTTATTGAGAATTACTGAAGCGGCACCCAGTGCGACCAGAATTCTGGATGCAATCGAGTCCACCAAACGTGAGCTGCTGATGCCTTTGGCATCAACAAAGCCATGAAGACTTTCCGGGGTCGCCGCTAAAAAACGTGCGCGAGGGGGGACTTGAACCCCCACGCCCTTGCGGGCACTGGCACCTGAAGCCAGCGCGTCTGCCATTCCGCCACTCGCGCAATGATGGTCGCCCATCAACCAGCCGAGAGTACCACAGGAGATGCCAGTGGTTTCGGGCCAGGCACCCGCGCCTCGCAACCTTGGCCGGCTAGCATCACACCACGGCCAAACACCCGGCCCGAGGGGAAATAGTGGGCTTTCTCGACAGCTTTGAACGACAGGTGGAGCGCCTGGTGGGTGGCGTGTTCGCCAAAACCTTCACCAGTGGCGTTCACCCCATTGAAATCGTCGCTGCTCTCAAGAAAGACATCGACGCAACCGCGCGGCCGATCACCAGAACCCGAGTTTTAGCACCCCACTCCTTCCATGTGGGCCTTTCCTCGATTGACTTTCAGCGCCTCGGCCAGCTGGGTCCCGAGTTCACCAGCGAGATTCGGCAAACGCTGGAGGACTACCGGGTTGTCCGCGGCTACTCCTGCCAAGAGGCAATCTCGGTGGGCCTCGAAGAGAAGTTGACACTGGCTGAGGGGATGGTCGAGGTTCGAAGCGACCGGGTGACCAGTGTCGTCTGGGTTCCCACGCTCACCTGGAAGTCAGTGCGTTATCCACTCACCAGGAAAAGCACGATTCTGGGACGAGGGACTGACTCAGATGTGCACGTGGTGGCACCAGGGGTTTCGAGGCACCACGCAGAAATTCGATGGAACGGCAAGCGCTGCGAAGTCGTTGACCTGGGCTCCACAAACGGCACCACGCTCGATGGGGAGAAGGTCACCAGAGCCGCCCTCCCAGACTCGTGCACGCTCGGTGTCGGCCAGGCGCGTATCCTGTTTGAGGTGGTTCCGCTCTCGAGCGCCGCATACGATGCCCTGGCCCACACCCCGCTGAATTCAGCAGAGGAGACTTCATGAGTGAACTCACGCTGTTCCTTCTGCGTATCGCGTTCTTGGGTTTGTTGTGGGCCTTCATTTTCGCGATTGTGTATGCCCTACGAACCGATCTTTTTGGCCCTCCACGCCGTCGCGTGGAAGATGAACCCAAGCCAATCGAGCGGGTTAACGGACTAGCGGCTCCCTCTGGGACTGCGTCGCCGGCTCCCGAGGGAATTGCGTCTCGGATTGTCATCACATCGGGCCCTAAAGAGGGTCTCGAAATCGAACTGCTTCCCGAAGAGCAGTTCACCATTGGCCGCTCGGGTGATTCGCGCCTTGTACTGCGTGATGATGTCACCTCCACCCATCACGCCCGCTTGATGCTCTGGAACGAGCAGTGGATGATTCAGGACCTTGACTCGACCAACGGAACCTTCGTGGACTCCAAACGAGTGAGTATTCCCACTCCGGTTCCCTTGAATACGCCCATCAAAATAGGCACCACGACCTTCGAACTCAGGCGCTAAGTCCCGATGGCTAACGACTCAGTCCTCAGCGCGGCGTCTTCCCATATCGGGAAGATTCGCGCGACCAATCAAGACTCGGGCTCAGTGGGCCGACACCTCTATGTCGTCGCAGATGGAATGGGTGGTCACGCCGGTGGTGACGTTGCAAGCGCTCTCGCGGTTCAACATCTCGCCCGCCTCGACCGCACCTACTCGACTGTTGATGAGGCCCGAGAGACGCTCTTCACCAACATTTTGGAAGCGGGTCACGAGCTGACCACCACGGTGGAAGAGCACCCTGAGCTCACCGGAATGGGAACCACCGTGAGCGCGATGATTCGGGTCGGTTCCCAGATGGTCATCGCTCACATCGGTGACTCTCGCATTTATCGACTTCGAGAAGGTGTACTCGAGCAGATCACCAGCGACCACACCTTCGTCCAGCGTCTTGTCGATAGTGGGCGCATCACCGCCGAAGAAGCCGCCGTCCACCCCCGGCGCAGTGTTCTCATGCGCGTGCTCGGCGATGTTGACGCCGAACCAGAGGTCGACACGCATGTGGTCGACACTCAGCCAGGAGACCGGTGGCTGCTGTGTTCCGATGGCCTCAGCGGTTACGTGTCTGAGCGCGATATCGCGGAAACTCTTCTCACGATTGACGACGTTGAGCTTGTCTGCCACAAACTCATCACCCAAACCCTGAGCGAGGGCGCCCCCGACAACGTCACCGTCGTCGTCGTTCGGGTGGCCGAGAATCTTGAGACCTCACCGCCTTCAGAGCCGCGGATGGTGGGCTCGGCAGCTGAACCACTGACCTATGAGTCCGGGCCTGTCTTGCGCAAAACCGGCCTTCCAGCCCTGCTTTTCCACCCTTTGCGCGCTCTTCCGCCAGCGGATGAACACTTCGAACCAGAAGCCGAGTTCCTGGAGGAGCTGATCAAGGAAGACCGACGTCGCATCATCCGTCGCCGGGTGGTCTGGTTACTCTCGGTATTCCTTCTGGTGGGTGCTCTGGTGGTGGCTGGGGTTGTGGCCTATCAGTGGACCCAAACCCGCTACTTCGTGGGTGTCAACGACGATGTGGTGACCATTTATCGCGGTGTGCCAGAAGACGTGTGGGTTTTCTCGCTCTCGAGCGTCTATGAAGAGACCGACATCTCTGTTGACCAACTGCCCCCGTATCAACAGGACAAAGTGACCCAGTCCTACTCGGTGGAATCCCTCGAGGAGGCCAGAGAATTCATTGATCGGCTGGTGGTGATCACGCCGTGAGCGGGACAGTCCTGCCTGTTCCGCCGGTCTCTCCGGTCACCGGGCGAGTGGTGCTGCGGATCAAAATGCCGCAGAAACTGCGCAATATTGAGCTGGGGCTTCTCCTCGGCGCTTTAGGACTCAGTGCGCTGGCGTTGGCGCTCGTGCAGTGGGGGGCTTTGGGAACCCTCGACTGGACGCTGTTGACCTATGCCTCCGGCCTCGCAGGACTCAGTCTTGGATTGCACCTAGTGCTCCGAGTGATGGCCAGGGATGCCGATCCCTTCATCGTTCCCATTGCCACCATGCTCAATGGAATCGGGCTCACCATGATTCACCGGCTTGATCTTGCCGCCGGTTCAACCGGCTGGGAAGCAGCAGGAGTCCGTCAGATGGCGTGGACCGCTGTTGCATTGGTCATCGCCATCGGGGTTCTTCTTGTGGTGCGCAACTACCGGATTCTCCTGCGCTATCGCTACCTGGCCATGCTCTCCGGAGCAATCCTGTTGACGATGCCTCTGTGGCCAGGAATTGGCCGGACCGTCAACGGCGCGACCATCTGGGTGGAAATTGGCTCCATGACGTTCCAACCCGGCGAAGTGGCAAAGATTGCTCTGGCAATCTTCTTCGCCGGTTACCTCATGACCGCCAGAGAGAGCCTGCGCAGCGTGGGAACAACCTTTCTGGGTGTTCGGTGGCCACGGATCAGAGATCTTGGGCCACTTCTGATTATTTGGGTGCTGGCGATGGGTGTTCTGGTATTCCAGAGGGACCTCGGCACGTCCCTCCTCTACTTCGGGCTCTTCCTTGCGATGCTCTATGTCGCCACGAACCGAATCTTGTGGCTGGTCATCGGAGGTTCACTCTTTTTCGCCGGGGCCGCCGCTGCCGCCAGCCAGCTCTCCTATGTTCAAGGCCGCGTTGATGGCTGGCTCGACTCGTTCAACCCCGCCGTCTATGACGCCGTGGGTGGGTCGTATCAGCTAGTCCAAGGCATGTTCGGCATGGCTGAGGGTGGGTTTATCGGCTCGGGGCTTGGCCAGGGCCAGCCGAATCTGGTTCCGCTAGCAAATTCCGATTACATCGTGGCCGCAATCGGTGAAGAACTCGGCCTCTTTGGCATCTTTGGACTCTTGGCCCTCTATCTCTTGCTGGTGAGTCGCGGCTTCCGAGTCGGTTTCACCGGAACCGACGACTTCGGCCGCCTGCTCTCCACCGGCCTGGCCTTCGTCCTTGCGCTCCAGGTTTTCATTGTCATCGGTGGAATCACTCGGATCATCCCCGTGACGGGTCTGACCACGCCCTTTCTTGCTGCCGGTGGCTCCTCGCTGGTTGCCAACTGGATCATCGTGGTCCTGTTGCTCCGTCTCAGTGATGACGCCCGGGCCAACGTCCGCGCAGAAGCGGGGGTCAGCTGATGATTACACCCCTGCGGCGCGTGGGAATCGTCGTGCTCGCGATGTTTGCCGCTCTGTTTGTGTCCTCGAGTGTGATCCACGTAGTGGCCAGTGAAGACATCGCGCAGGATTCGCGCAACGTTCGGACCCTCTACGAAAGCTTCTCGGCGGAACGAGGCCAAATACTGGTCGGCGGAGTTCCCATCGCGCGGTCAATCCCTGTCGATACCCAGTTCAAGTTCCTGCGCACCTACTCGGATGGCGAGCTCTATGCGCCAATTGTTGGGTACTACACACTCAACCAAGGCAACGCTGGCATCGAAAGTGCTCTCAACTCGGTCCTGACTGGACAAGCAAATTCTCAAGCATTTGAACAGTTTGTTGCCCTTGTCACGGGCACCACTCCCGAGGGCGCAAGCGTTGCCCTGACCATCGACCCGGCCCTCCAGCAGGTTGCTTGGGACGCGCTCGGCGATCAACGCGGCGCCGTGGTTGCCCTTGACCCGGCGACCGGACGCATCCTCGCGATGGTCTCCAAGCCCTCCTTTGATCCCAACCCTCTCGCCTCCCACCAGGGCTCAGTCGTACTCGATGCTTACAACGTGTTGAACGAGGATTCCGCCAACCCACTTGCGAACCGGGCAATAGCTGGGGACCAGTACTTCCCGGGCAGTGTCTTCAAGGTCCTCATGATGGCGGCGGCACTGGACTCAGGGCGTTATTCCGCGGAAAGCGAGTTCCCCAACCCCGCCGAGCTTGCCCTGCCTCTGAGCACAGACACCATTAAGAACTCTGGCGGTCGTCTCTGCGGCGGAGAAGAGACAGTGACCCTCGAAGAAGCCTTCCGGCTTAGTTGCAATATCCCCTATGCAGAGCTTGGGTTGGAACTTGGCGAAAACGCCATCGGCTCGCTCGCGGATGCGTTTGGTTTTGGAGCAACACTCGAAATTCCGCTGCGCGTCACCCCCAGCACGTTCCCCCGAGGAATGGACCAGGCTCAGCTGATGCTCTCGTCTTTTGGACAATACGACGTTCGCGTCACCCCGCTTCAGGTGGCGATGATGAGTGCCGCCATCGCCAACAACGGTGATCTGATGAGGCCAAACCTGGTTGACTCGATCATCGCCCCCAACCTCCGAGTGCTGCAGGCTTTTGAGCCCGCAATCTATTCCTCACCCGTCTCGCCCTCGACCGCCCGCGAATTGACTCGCATGATGGTCGGCAACGTCTCCCAGGGAGTGGCCAGCAACGCAGCTATTGTCGGGATGGATGTGGCAGGAAAAACGGGAACCGCCGAAACCGGACTCGACACGGGTAGGTCGTTCTGGTTCACCGGCTTTGCCCCAGCAGACGCCCCAAAAGTTGTCGTTGCGGTGGTCGTAGAGGGGGACCGTTCGGAGGGCTCCGGTAACAGCGTGGCAGCACCCATTGCGAGGAAAGTCATGGAGGCGGTGATCAAGGGATGAGACCCACCACAGGTCAGGTTTTTGGCTCTCGCTATGAGCTCCTTTCCCGCATCGCAATAGGTGGAATGGGCGAGGTCTGGAAGGCAAATGACTCCGTCATTGGCCGACACGTCGCCATCAAGATTTTGAAAGAGGAGTACCTCGGGGACCCGGGCTTCCGGGAGCGCTTTAGGACCGAAGCCAAGAACGCAGCACTGGTGAACCACGAGGGCATCGCCAACGTCTTTGACTACGGTGAAGAAGAAGGCAGTGCCTACCTAGTAATGGAGTTGGTGCCGGGCGAAGCACTGAGCACCGTTCTCGAGCGCGAAAAGATTCTGCCCGCAAGCCGTGTTCTCGCCATTGTCGCCCAAACGGCCGCTGCCCTTCACCAGGCCCATCTCGCGGGCCTAGTGCACCGCGACATCAAGCCGGGAAACCTGCTCATTACCCCCGATGGCGCGGTGAAGATCACTGACTTCGGCATTGCCCGCCTCGCAGACCAGGTTCCCCTCACTGCAACAGGTCAAGTAATGGGAACGGTCCAGTACTTGGCGCCCGAACAAGCGGGCGGTAAGCCGGCTTCTCCGGCCACCGACATCTACTCGCTCGGCATCGTCGCTTACGAGGCGCTGGCCGGCAAGCGGCCTTTCCGTGGTGAATCTCAGGTCGCTATCGCCATGGCTCAAATCAAGGAAACTCCTCCCGAGTTGCCGACTTCCATCCCCGAACCAGTCCGACGTCTGGTGATGTCGTGCATGGCCAAAAAGCCAGAAGGCCGCCCGGCAAGCGCCCACGACCTTGCCCAAGCAGCTCTCGCGCTTGGCCGGGGCGACACAGATGAAGGCCTAGCTCTCATTCCTCTTGTTCCAGAGAGTCCTGCGACCTCTGGTGAGACACCAAAGGTGTCAACCGAGGGCAGCACTAAGTCGGGGCTCAAAAAACCGCTGACCCTCGGCCGGAACTTCTGGGTCCTCTCTGGGGTTGGCGCATTCGTCGCTCTAGCCCTGATTGCGACATCCCTAACCATCCTGCTCCAGTCACCCTCGGATGACGTTGCCGACGACCTGATCGTCCCCACGCTTCCCGAGGTCACCGAAGAAGAGCCCCAAACTGAGCTCCCGGAAATCATTCCTGAAGAAGACACCGAAGCGGGCCTTGAAACCGTGCGCATCAGTGAAGCGGAGATTGTCGGCAAGACCAAGGCCCAGGTCGAGGAACTTCTCAAGCAAAAGGGCCTTCGCCTGGACCCGATTACCGGCAACATTGCCCCGGCTGCTGACCTTGTTCAAACCGCCTACCGGGTGAACCCCACGGGCACAGTGGCAAAGAACACCCTCATCGCGGTCTATTTCTATGCGGCTATTCCCCAACCGCCGAAACCGCGCGACTTGCTAGTCACCCCGGCAGCTGGTCCCTATGAGCCAGGGGCAACAATCCTGCTCGAGTGGCCTGGCTACGCCCAGTGTCCCTCCGGCTTTGCGCTCTCTAGCTACACGCTCCAGATTGTGGGCGGACAGATACTCGATGGTGATGGCGGGACAGTGCTCCAGCCCGAACAGACCGCGGTGAATGTGCTGGTGGGAGAGGGCACTTCGCTCAAGGCCAGTTACCTCGTGAACTGTGGAAGCTTGACCTCGCCGCTCTCCACCGAGCTCACCCTGACCATTACACCGCCTGCGAACTAACATCCGCATAGACTGATAAAACCGCCAACTACCAAGGATTGACTGGACAATGACTGCTGCTGGAGCATGGACCGGACGCCTTCTGGGCGGTCGCTATGAGGTCCGCGAAGTCATCGGCCGCGGCGGTATGGCCGATGTGTATCTGGGGGTCGATGCCCGTCTAGGTCGCCAGGTTGCCATCAAGGTTCTCAAGTCCACGCTGTCGTCCGATGCGACTTTCCGCAACCGCTTCAGGTTGGAAGCGATGGCGGCGTCCAAGATGTCTCACCCCTCCATCGTCCGTGTTTTCGACGCGGGCGATGAAGAAAATGGCCCAGAAGATGCCACCCCACCCGGCAGCACCACCCCCTACATCGTCATGGAACACGTGGACGGCCATCTCCTGAGCGATCTCATGCGAAGGGGTCGCCTCGAAGAGCGCCACGTTCTCAAAATTGCTGACGGAGTGCTCACCGCCCTGGAAGTGTCGCACCGGGCCGGAATCGTTCACCGCGACATCAAACCAGCCAACATTATGGTCACCGACGATGGCACCGTGAAGGTGATGGACTTCGGTATCGCCCGCGCAGTCTCCGATGCAACGGCAAACCTGGAGCAGACCGCCTCGATCCTCGGCACCGCGCTCTATATTTCTCCCGAGCAAGCCAGAGGCGACGAACCCGACACCAGGACCGACCTCTATTCCTTGGGTGTCGTGATGTATGAACTCTTGGCTGGGAAACCGCCGTTCAACGCGGACTCGCCCGTCGCCATCGCTTACAAGCACATCAGTCAGCCGGTACCACCGCTTGCTGAGGCCAATCCTGAAATATCGAGCGATGTGGCTCTCATTGTCGAGACCGCACTGCAAAAGGATCTCGATAACCGCTTCCCGACAGCGCAGGCGTTCCGCGCGGCCATCGAAGACATCGCACAGGGGCGTCCGCCACGGCTGCCGAAAGCTGGAGTCCGCGCCTATGTTGAGCCGGCAGTCACCGGCAGTGTTCCGACAGCGAGCGTGGAGCCCGAGTACCGGACCAAGGTCGAGGGCTTTGACATCTTTGAGGCCCGAGGAATTCCCCAGCAGAGCGTCCCAAACCTCGCTATTGCGATGGGCTCAGTCCTCGCTGTCCTCCTGGTCATCGGAATTGTTCTCTGGGTCTTCACGCTGAATCCGGCAACGACAACGGCCAACGCTGCCCCGCAGCTGCCAGACCTGACTAATCAGAGTGAGGAAGTCGCTGTCCAAACAGTGACATCGCTCGAATTACGGCCCTTGGTCGAATACGAAGCAAGTAGCACGGTCCCCGAAGGCGTCGTCCTCAAGACCGTCCCAGGGCCTGGAATCCGGATTGGCCGCGGAGAGCCCGTGCGCATCATCGTCTCCAGCGGGCTCGCGTCATTCGAGCTGCCAGATATCCGAAACCTTGACATCGACGAAGCGAGAACCCAGCTCGAACAGCGCGGTCTCATCATCGAAAACGTTGTCGATACCTATTCACCGAGCCTTGCTGAAGGATTGGTCATGGCAACCACTCCCGAACCGGGCGCAGCCATGCGCCCCGGGGACAAGGTCACCATCACCATCTCTAACGGCCTCGTGATGATTCCCGACGTGGTCGGCTTGACCGTTGGCGAAGCCAACCCGTTCCTCACCGGCCCCTCCATGCAACTTTCCGTGAAGCTGGAGGTTGCCACAGACTGTGAAGGGCAGGTTGTCCGAAGCCAGTCCCTGCCGGCTGGAGAGCACCCCCAACGATCAGCAATTACCCTGGTTTACTGCGGTGGCGCCGGCGCTACCGCACCCGTGGGCTAGGGCTTGGGAGAAAGCCTGGGACTCAGGTCTTTAGCAACCTCGGCAGCCCCGGTGAGGCCGGTAACCTCCAGCCAGTTCGCCACCATGGTGTAGCCGCCCTCGGTTAACACAGACTCTGGGTGGAACTGCACGCCAAATACCGGGGCGCTTCGATGGTTGAGTCCCATGATGACACCGCCCTCGGTTCTGGCGGTTACCACCAGCGAATCAGGCACGGTGTCGTCCACGACGGCGAGGCTGTGATACCTCGTTGCCGTAAACGAGTCCGGAACACCAACAAACAGCGTGCTGTCATCGTGGATGACCTGAGAAGTCTTTCCATGCATGAGCTCTTCAGCGTGCGCAACGGTCGCACCAAAAGCTTCGGCAATTGCTTGGTGACCCAAGCAGACACCCAAAAGTGGCACCGACTGCGCGACGGCTTCCTTGACGATGTCGATTGAAATACCAGCGTCTGCCGGTGTTCCGGGGCCTGGAGACACCAGGATTCCGTCATATTTGGCCACCAGCGCCGCCACATCCTCCGCAGCGACGTCATCGTTACGGATCACGTCCGTGGTCGCGCCAAGCTGATGAAGGTAACCGTTAAGCGTGTAAACGAAGCTGTCGTAGTTATCGACGACGAGGATGTGAGTCATTAATCTCCTAGGGTCGATTCTTCAACAAAGACAAGGCCTGCGATTACGGGAAAAATAAAAGCCATTAACACGGCGATAACCGCACCGGCCAGTACAACAAGCTCCACAACTTTGATCCACACCGGCCCGGGCAGGACCCTCCACAACGCGGCATACATTATGAGGCGAAGCCTACCAAGTGGCTGATTTCACTGGGAGGGCCGGATTCTCGGGGATACCAGCTCTCAAAGACTGAATACGCAATGATGCGCTCGGCTTCAGAGAATCTCGGGTGGCAACTGGTCATCGTAAGAATCCGCTCCAGTGGCTCCCCACCACTGAACTGGGGAATCTCGTTCAACACGCTCATCGCGGTCGGCCACACGTATTCGAGATTTCTAAACCGATAGACGAACCACCCCTCGCGGGTCTCGACATAGATTCGATCTCCCACTCTCAGCTCGCCGATGTCGGCGAAGGGGGCACCATAAGTGGTGCGGTGTGCGGCAATGGCAAAGTTGCCAACCTCGCCCAAATCTTGGGTCTCTGGGTAACGCCCAACTCCGAGGCGTGGGTTGTTCAAGACTGTGGGGAGGTCGACACCCTCAGCGATGGGGCGCGAGAAGTCTTCCCCAAAACGAGGAATGTAGAGGGTGGCAAAGGCTTGCCCCTCGCCATCAGCCACCACCACCGGTGGCTCACCTGCATCAGCGCGACCCTCAGACGACCCGTATGCCTTACCGAAGGTCAGCGCGTCAGCTTCCTCGGAAAAAGACTGGGAGAGCTCGGTGCCGGCCGTGTTCTGTTCCACACCCACGACAACGTCGTTGATGAAGATAAACCAAACCCAGAAAAGGCCCATCAGCGCGCCCGCTGTGATGAGAAGCTCTCCCGTCACGCCCAGAATGGCCGATCGCCTGCTGGCTCGCGCGGTGCGACGCTGCGCTAGACGGGTTTCCACTGCCTCAGTTTAGGCACCTCAGAGCTGGAGGTTCCAAAAAAAGACCAAACAAGTAGACTGTTTCACATGGCTAAACAACCCAAAGGTTCCATCAGCACGAGTAACTCCTACGAAGAGAGCAACGAGAACCCGGTGTGGTTCAAGCCGGTGATGTTTGGCCTCATGCTCTTTGGGCTCGCGTGGATTCTGACCTATTACATCTCTGGCACTGGCTGGCCGATTCCAGCCATTGGCGCCTGGAACATTGCCGTGGGCTTTGGCATCATGTTCATCGGTTTCTTGATGACAACCCGCTGGAAATAACACCCTGCGACTTACACGCCTGTAATTCTCCCCAGTGGGGACAACCTGTGGATAACTTTTAGAGCAGGGCGCCAGCGACCGTCGCCGCGATCAGCCCGACCACAACGCCAGCCAACTGTGTCCGCTCCTGAGAGCGCGTCGAATTACCCCTGGTTTTGACGAAAATCCAGGCAACCAGAGCGCCAACAAGTAAGCCGCCGATGTGGGCCTGCCAGGAAATGCCAGGAACCACAAAGCCCAGCACCAGGTTTAGTCCCAGAACAATCAGAAGTTGCGTGTTGGCTCCACCAAACGACCGTTGAATTACAAAAAGCGCCCCAAACAGGCCAAATATGGCACCCGAGGCGCCCACCACCGCGGCACTGGGGGAAAGCCACAGAACCGCGACCGAGCCTCCTAGTCCAGCGAGGAGGAACAGCCACAGAAAACGTCCGCGACCCACCAAACGCTCGACCAGAGTTCCCAAAACATAGAGCGAGTAGCCGTTGAAGAGGATATGGAAGATCGATGACGTGGAGTGCACAAACATAGTGGTGACCATCCGCCACGGCTCAATAGCGGTAATCGGAGGCCAATACAGCAACAACTCCGTGACAAAGCCCCCAGTCAGCCACTGAAGCGCATACACAACAGCCATGATGCCGAGCAGCACATAGGTGACTACGGGATTAAAGTCCCCCGCACCACGAGTTCTGCCCAGTAATCTTCCCGCTACGCCGCTCGGAGCCCCGGAGGTTGCCTGGTCGTTCTTCCGACACTCAGGACAGTGGACCCCCACTGCCGCTGGAATCTGACAATCACCACAAATCGTCCTTGCACACCTTTGGCAGAGCACGAAGCTCTCCCGCTTGGGGTGGCGATAACAAAAGTCATCGCTAGGGCCGGATACGGGCTCCACTAAAGCTCGGTGACGGTGACGCCCATCATGACGACATCAGCCAGGGGCCGATCGTCGCCATCGGTGGGCGTTGCCTCAATCGCGCGAACCACATCCTTGGATGCCTCATCAAGAACAACACCAAAAATGGTGTGGTTCCCCTGCAACCAGGTGGTTGCTGCTGTCGTGATGAAGAACTGGCTGCCGTTCGTTCCCTGGCCGCCCCGCTTACCCGCGTTGGCCATGGCCAAAACAAAAGGCTCAGTGAAATTGAGCTCTGGGTGAATCTCGTCGTCAAACTGGTAGCCGGGGCCTCCCATTCCCGTGCCAGCAGGGTCGCCGCCCTGAATCATGAAGCTCGGAATAATCCGGTGGAAAACCACGTCGGTGTACAGCGGTCCCTTACCAGTCGCTCCCGTGGTCGGGTGCGTCCACTCGAGATCACCGGTAGCAAGACCAACGAAGTTGGCCACCGTCTTCGGTGCGTGGTTTCCCAAAAGGCCAACGGCGATGTCGCCGTGGTTGGTGTGGATGATGGCGGTGTGAGTGTGTGCAGTCATGGTGTCTATTCTGTCAGCAGAGGAGAATTAGTGTGCCGTTGACAACGGCCCCCAGGCGCCTCAGAGTTAAGTCTGAGACACTGAAGTTCTATACCAACAAAAGGACCCCATGGATTTTGACCGCAAAACTATGCGCGACATCAGCAGACTGACCCACGAGGCTCAGCGGTTGTGGGAGGAACAACGTGAGGTCCTTAGCCACGCCAAAGGCGTAGCCCTCGACGCTTCACGCCAGGCCGGAGCCATGGCCCGCAAGGAGCTCCTCCCCCGGGCGCGCGCAACCTACAAAAACGCCATTGAACCCAACCTCTCAAGAATTCCGTGGAAGAAAGTTGCCCCGATGCCAAAGAAGTCTTCGAATCCTCTGGTTTACGTGTTGATGGCCATTGGGGCAATCGCCGTTGCGGTCGTGAGCTACGCAGCCTGGCAGACCCTGCGAGCCGACGAAGACCTGTGGGTCGAGGAAGACGCAGACTAACCTTCTGCGCGCGTCATCGTGTAAACGCCTTGGCATGCCTAGACTGACGCCATGACAACTCCCCAGAAAGCAATTCTTCTGCCGCTCATTGGGCTCTTTGTCGGCTGGGCATTGTTCATGGTCGCGGCCTTCAGCGAGCTTTTCGTTCAACCCGTCTATGACTCAGAGGGCTTGTGGATCAACGATGGTCCCTCTGTGAGGGCTGCTACCTACCTCTACCTCTCGGGAATAGCTGTATTTTCCATACTCTCGATGCAAAGCCTCAGAATGACAGTCCGCAATCGGCTAATCGTCGGTGTTGACGAACCGCTGACGAAGGCCGCTTACAGATTCGCCAATCTCACCGTGATTATCGGCCTCGCCGGGTCTGTCATCTTCGGAATTGCCACATTCCTTGGTGCTTTCAATCGCTTCGGCGGGGAAGAACCCCTCATCAGCCGCCTGTTGGGGGTCTACGCACCCATCGTCATTGCAGCAGCCCTGGTCGTTGTGATCATCCTGGTGGCGTTCGTGTTTCGGACGGACCAGCCTGAGAGCGCCGATGCCCCGAAGGCAGGAATGTCTGACCGCCAAAAGGCGCTTGGCCTTGGCTATGCCACGCCCATCATCGCTGGGGCACTCGCCATCGTCTTTGGTTTGGTTGTCTACGACATCACGGGAACCACGCTGGAGGCGTGGGTCTGGGTGGTCATCCAGGTCATCATTGCGGCAGGCATAATCTTGGGAACCCGTTTTGCCCGTCTCGCTAAAGCAGAAAAGCCGGCACCGCCCAAGCCCCGCACGGCGTGGGCAAGCGGAGCCTGGAACCTGAACTTCGTCCTGTCCATCGTTTTTGGCGCCGTTGTTTCGGTGATGGCGTTCACGTTTGGGGCCGGCTCCTTCGAAGCTCTGCGTGACTACAACTTTGACTACGTCGGTTGGGAGATTAAGCCGTTCACACTGGGATGGTTCCTGGGGGACTTCGCTCCAGCGGTGGTTCTGATTCTGTTGGTGACAATCGGTCTCTACGCGACGATTACAGAGCGCCACCGGGCGCCTGAAGGGGCTGACTAGACCGTCTCTGGAATCTCTGCTGACTTCTGCTGCTCGTGCACGCCTCGCTTGGACTTCCGAACATAGGCTTCGCGGCGCCTCGACGCGAGGTAACTGCCAATCGCGACTAACGGCAGACCGACAAGCATTCCCAGTGTGAGGGGCTCTGCCAAGAACACCACACCCAGCAACAGCGCAACAGCAAGGTTCACATAGGTCAGCAAGCTCGCGCGAGCAGGCCCAATTTCCCTAATCAAGGCAAAGAACAGCACAAAAGCGAGCGCCGAGCAAGCAAACCCCAGAACCAAAACCGAGCCCCAGGCCTCGAGTGAAGGGACCGCGGCGATGTCTGCGGGGAGAGTAAACGCTGCAAAGGGCGCGTAGATGAGGGTGACCATCGTCAATGACACGGCGATGACCCCCAGCGTGGGGACATCACCTGGCATCCGATTGGCGACAATCGGCGCCACCGCATAACCCACCGCAGAGGCCAAAACCATCAAGACTGGCGTGAGCCCCACCAGGCCAGAGAACACATCGAGCCCAACAAGGGATACCACCCCAGAAAAACCAATAACCAGACCGAGAACGGTAACCGGGTGCCAAGCCGATTTATCCCCGAGCAGTCCTACGAAAAAAGCTGCAATGAAGGGCACTGTCGTAATCAAGAGGCCAGCAAGGCTCGAAGAAATACTCCGCTCCGCCTCGGTGATCAGCCACCACGGGCCAACCATTTCGAGCAGTGCGAAGGCCAAGACCCAGGGCCAAGCCTCAAGGGTTCGTCGCAACATCCCTTTTTTCCACGCGATTGGCAATAAAACAAGCGTTCCCAGAAAGACCCGAAGGAAGACGATGCTCACCGTCTCGAAGTGTTCAAGAGCCAGCGCGATGAAGAAATAGGGTGTGCCCCAGATCACTCCGACGGAGAGAAACAGCAGCAGGGCTCGACGTGACACCAGGTCAGCGTAGTCGAAATGTCGGGGCCGCCGACACGGACTCGCCCCTGCCACTGCGGGCTGGTGCTTCGGAAGCGGAGCCTTAGACTGTGCCTGCGCTCGGGAAGGGAACAGTGGTCGATTTCGCGGTGTTGGCGGCTTTCGTTCCCGCTTCTCTGGTGATTATTCTGTCGCCGGGAGCCGACACATTCCTTCTCCTGCGCTATGCCATTCGCGGGGGTCGATCGGCTGGTTTCAGCGCCATGTTCGGAATTCTTGCGGGCCTGAGCCTGATTTCACTACTGCTCATTTCGGGTATTGGTCTCCTGGTGAGCCAGTATCCACTCGCTCTCGACGTCCTCACTCTGGCGGGCATTGGAGTCTTGGTTGTCCTTGCGGCAATCAGTGGGCGAGCTGCATTCAAGCTTCTCAAGGACGTTTCAGGGCCTGAGGGTCCAGCGCCAACGGATGTTGTCCCCAGTTTCACCGCTGGAGAGCCCTTCCGAATGTCACTAATTACGAACGTGACAAACCCGAAGGTGCTGATCTTCTACCTGGCGTTCTTCCCGCAGTTTCTCGGCAGCGCAACAAGTGTTGTCTGGCAGCTCAGCCTCCTGAGCGTTGCATTTTTGGTCGTGACCGTGATCTGGCTAGTGCCACTGGTGTTCGCCGCATCGGCAGCGTCAGCGTTCTTCCAGCGACCCAAGGTCGCTATCACTATGGAATTCAGCGTGGCAGGCGTGTTCCTCCTCCTAGCCGTCCTCTTGGCAATCACCGCCTCGACAACAGGATGAACTAGTCCAAACACTGGAAACAGTAGAAGTATATTTCCAGAAATATTTTGCTACTATTAATCCTGACCAGTCGGTGAGGAGTAGCAATGAGCAAGTCGTGGACCTTCTTGAGCCATCACGGTCATGTGTTGATTCTGCTGGCCAAGAATCCTGATGACACGATTGACAACCTCGCGCTCCAAGCGGGCGTGACGTCGCGGTCAGTGACCTCGATTCTCAAAGACCTCGAGGCGACCCAGTACATCACCAAGCGCAAGATGGGCCGGCGAAACCACTATGAGATCAACACCGGGGGGCCTCTTCGCCACCCCACGAGTGCCCATCGGACCATCGGTGAACTTATCCAGTCACTAGGGAGTCTTCGCTCATGAGCTTTGCCGAGACTCTTGGCCTCGCGCTAATCAACCTCACCTCACCGCCGGTGCTCGCCTTCGCTCTTGGTCTAATTGCTGTCAGCATCAAGAGCGACCTTCGTCTGCCAGAGCCCGTCTATCAAGCACTGTCGATCTACCTTCTGCTCGCGATAGGCGTGAAAGGTGGCGTCTCGCTCTCCGATGCCACCTGGAGTGATGTGGCCCTTCCGCTGCTGGCCACGGTTGTGCTGGGAATCATCATCCCGATTCTTGCCTTTGTAGGCCTCCGGGTGACTTCTCGGCTAGACACCGTGAATCGCGGCGCGATGGCCGCCCACTACGGGTCAACCTCTTTGGTTACATTCACCGCAACCCTCGTATTCCTTGACAGCATCGGTGTCACCTATGAAGGCTTTGTCACGACTTTGCTTGCAACGATGGAAGTTCCCGGCATCATCGTGGGTCTGCTCCTAGCCGCGCGTGGAGCTTCAACCACTGTTGGCTGGTCGGGAACGCTGCGAGAGGTTCTCACCGGGAGATCTATTGTGCTGCTGGCCGGCGGGCTCGGGGTTGGCGTCATCACCGGTGCCAGCGGTTATCAGGGCATCGAGCCACTGTTCTCTGGGCTCTTCCCCGGAATCCTGACTCTTTTTCTCCTGGAACTTGGCATCGTGGCGGGTCGCCGACTCAAGGACATCGGCCTTGGCGGCTGGCCAGTAGTGGCATTTGGCATCTGGTTTCCCCTCATATCTGGCTCACTCGGAGTGATTGCTGGCCAGATGGCCGGTCTCAGCCTCGGTGGTGCCACAGTTCTTGGGGTAATGAGCGCGTCCGCTTCCTATATCGCAGCACCTGCTGCTGTCCGATTGGCGTTGCCGGAAGCCAGCCCCGGCATTTACCTGACCTCAGCGCTCGGGGTGACATTCCCGTTCAACCTCATCGCAGGAATCCCCCTCTTGCATTCCCTCAGCACCTTCCTGGCAGACTTGTCCTTATGACCAGAAGCCGCCGGAAGCTGCTGACCATCGTCGCCGAATCAGGCCTTGAAAAGAGGCTGGTCGCAGTCCTCCACGATGCCGGAGCCAGGGGCTACACAGTCTCCACCGCACACGGGGAGGGCCATCGCAATCAAAGGGCTGGTGACATCTCGGGGGGCAATGTGCGCATTGAATCGGTTATCAGCGATCAGGTCCTCGATGAGGTGCTGGAAAAACTCACCGCCGACTACTTCCCCCACTACGCCGTGAGCGCTTGGGTTTCAGACGTCGAAGTGTTGCGGGAAGAGCGCTACTAGTCAGTCAATCGCGTAAACGCGACGGAAAAGAACCGTGCTTCCCGCCTGGGGAAAGCATTCCACCGTCACGGTGTTGAGCCCGCGGTCGACAATCTCGAGGCTCTTACCAACGCCGAGAAGCCTGGTCACCGAGGTGGCCAGATGATCAATCACTCGCTCACTGAAGGTCGATTCGTGGCACACAATCGCCACGCGATCGTAGGCGGCTGACACTTCCCACGAGACGATGACTCTCTGGTTGTTGATTGCCGCGACCTCTAACTTGCCTTCCAGCGTCTTGCGGAATTTGCGCCGAACAGCGGGATCAACTGCCATGTCTAGTCGAGCGCCGCGACAAATGCGTCCAATGCCTCAGGCACGTAGTCGAGGAAGACAAGTGCGGCCCCGACAAGAACGAATGACACGAAGGTGCCAGCAAAGAAACCCTTTATCCGGGCACGTTTTCTTGCCCGCGTCACCTCAACCTCATAAGACTCGGGCTCAAGTCGGCGCAGGCGCTGCGTCAGATAGGCGCCATGGTCAAACTCTTCCACTGTGGCCCCTCTGGTCGACGTGACGAAATTGTCACCCTAGGGTGACAAGTTTAGGAACGTAACAGGGGAAAAGTAACTCATTTTCGGCGCCATATCTTTACCGGGTTTAAATTGCTTGCGCTGGTTTGTGGCGAGAACAGCGCCCCCGTAGCCAGGGCTCCGCACCGGAAATGATTCTGGGTCGAGTTGTGGAGCCTAGGGGAATCGAACCCCTGACCTCCTGCTTGCAAAGCAGGCGCTCTACCAATTGAGCTAAGGCCCCTCATATTTAGTTGTTTGGTCTTGCGTGGGGCTACCAGGACTTGAACCTGGGACCTCTTCGTTATCAGCGAAGCGCTCTAACCACCTGAGCTATAGCCCCGAAGACCGAATACGACATTAGCGTAAGGAGGCCGTTCGCTCCCAATCGGCTAGGTGTTAGTGAACCCCACAGTCAATCCCCCGGTGTACCGGGCGATTGCGTTGTACAACACCGCGCCCACCGACCCAAGAACCGTGAGCGACACCACGTTGATTAATGCGCCCACAAACGCCAGAAGGAGTACCTGCCCAAACTCCAGCAGAGCAAGGATCCCGCCGCCGCCATCACCGAGAATGTCCCCAATGACGCCTTCCAGAGCGCCGATGACACCGACGGCGCTCAGCAACAGCCAACTCAGAATGACGGTCAGGAAGACTGCTACCGAGATGGCCACTGCCACCATCGCGGAGACCTTCACTGCCGACCAGAGATCAATGTAAACCAGGTTCAGGCGAACCTGTTTTGCCGTCGCTACAGACGCTTTCCTGGTGGGGGCTTCTGTCTCAGGAGTCGTCATTCTGCTTCTGCTTTCTCGTCCTCTGCCGGTGGTTCCGAATCGACACTACTACCCTCTTCTGAACCATCAAGATCCCGGTCCTGGTTCCTGGCAATACCAAGAACCGTATCTTCTTCGTCCATCCTGGCAAAAACGACACCCATCGTGTCACGGCCCTTGGCCGGAACCTCGTTCACTCCGGAGCGCACTACCTTGCCGCTCTCCAAGACGACAAGAACTTCGTCGTCTTCGCCCACAATCAGCGCGCCAGCCAAACCGCCCCTGGTTTCGGAGAGTTTCGCGACCTTGATGCCAAGGCCACCACGTTGCTGAGGTCGGTACTGATCAACGGCCGTGCGCTTTGCGTAGCCGCCCTCGGTAACCACAAACACAAAACCTTCATCGGTCACGACCGATGCTGAGAGCAGCTGGTCCTTACCGCGGAAATGCATGCCGATTACGCCAGCGGTCGAGCGGCCCATGGGGCGCAAGGTGGTGTCGGTGGCGCTAAACCGCAGTGACATACCCCCGCGGGAGACCAAGAGAATGTCATCGCCGTCATTAATCAACATGGCGGAGACCAGTTGGTCGTCATCCTTCAAGTTGATGGCGATAATTCCGCCCACACGGTTTGTGTCGTATTGGGTGAGCTCGGTTTTCTTGACCATGCCTTGCTTAGTGGCGAGCACAAGGTACTGTGCGGCCTCGTAGTTAGCGATATCAAGGATCTGAGCGATGTCTTCCCCTGGCTGCAAAGCCAGGAGGTTTGCAACGTGTTGGCCCTTGGCGTCGCGGCCAGCTTCTTGGACCTCGTAAGCCTTCGCCCGGTAAACCCGGCCAGTTGTGGTGAAGAACAAGAGCCAGCGGTGGGTAGTGGTGACGAAGAAGTGTTCGACCACGTCATCTGCGCGCAGTTGGGCCCCTTTGACACCCTTCCCACCGCGGTGTTGGCTGCGGTAACTGGCGCTCTTGGTGCGCTTGATGTAACCCCCGCGGGTCACCGTAATGACCATTTCTTCCTCGGGAATCAAGTCTTCATTGGTCATCTCGCCGTCGTACGTGGCAAGAATCTCGGTGCGCCGGTCATCACCGTAGCGATCGGTGATCTCGCGAAGCTCGTCGCTGACAATCGTGCGCTGACGCTCGTCGGAAGCCAGGATCGCCTTGAATTCGGTGATCATGGCCTCGAGTTCAGCGGCCTGCTCGACAATCTTCTGACGCTCCAGAGCTGCCAAACGGCGCAGCTGGAGGTTAAGGATTGCTAGAGCCTGGTCGTCGTCGACTGTGAGGAGCTTCTTCAAGCCCTCTTTGGCCTCTTCGACGGTGGGTGACTTACGAATGAGAGCAATGACCTCGTCGAGGGCATCCAACGCCTTGAGGTAACCGCGCAAGATATGAGCATCAGCTTCGGCTTTGTCGAGGCGGAATTGGGTGCGGCGGACAATCACCTCAATCTGGTGGGTGACCCAGTAGGTGATGAACGCATCCAACGTGAGGGTTCGTGGCACACCGTCGACAATGGCCAGCATGTTGGCGCCAAAGTTCTCTTGCAACGAAGTGTGCTTATACAAGTTGTTCAGCACAACCTTGGCGACAGCGTCGCGCTTGAGCACAATCACCAAGCGCTGGCCGGTGCGGCCAGAAGTCTCATCGCGGATATCCGCAATGCCCGTGAGCTTGCCTTCCTTGACGAGGTCGGCAATCTTGATTGCAAGATTGTCGGGGTTTACTTGATACGGCAGCTCGGTGACCACAAGACAGGTTCGTCCTTGGATTTCTTCCACCGTGACAACAGCCCGCATCGTGATGGAGCCGCGACCGGTCCGATACGCGTCGTGAATTCCCTTGGATCCTAGAATCTGTGCGCCGGTGGGGAAATCTGGCCCCTTCACCAAGCCCAGTGCTGCATCCAGAAGTTCTTCGCGGCTGGCGGTGGGGTGAGCAAGGTGCCACTGCGCGGCTTCTGCCACCTCGCGCAGGTTATGTGGCGGAATATTGGTCGCCATGCCGACTGCGATACCGACTGACCCGTTGACCAAGAGGTTGGGGAAGCGGCTGGGCAAAATAGCGGGTTCCTGGGTTCGACCGTCGTAGTTGTCCTGGAAATCAACGGTGTTCTCTTCAATGTCGCGCACCATTTCAAGCGCGAGGTTGGCCATCTTGGTCTCCGTATAACGAGGAGCTGCCGCGCCATCGTTTCCTGGACTACCGAAGTTTCCCTGGCCAGCAGCCAACGGATAACGCATACTCCAGGGCTGAACCAAACGGACAAGGGCGTCATAAATAGCGCTGTCGCCGTGGGGGTGGAACTTACCCATAACGTCACCGACGACACGGGAACACTTAGAGAACGACTTATCGGGGCGATACCCGCCGTCATACATTGCATAAAGAACACGACGGTGGACGGGCTTGAGGCCATCGCGAACATCGGGGAGAGCGCGCCCCACGATGACGCTCATGGCGTAGTCCAGGTAGGACCGCTGCATTTCTACTTGCAGGTCTACCTGATCGACCCGATCAGTAATGCGCTCTGGTTTCTGTTCGTCAGCCATATCTCAGTCCTAAATGTCCAGGAATCGTACGTCTCGAGCGTTTTGTTGGATGAATGTGCGCCGTGCCTCGACGTCTTCACCCATCAGAGTGCTAAACACTGTGTCCGCAACAGCGGCGTCATCGAGTGTGACCTGCAGAAGCGTTCTGGTGTCCGGGTTCATGGTGGTGTCCCAGAGTTCCTGGTGGTTCATCTCACCGAGACCCTTGTAGCGCTGAACTGCGTTGTCCTTAGGAAGCCTCTTGCCTTCTTTCTTGCCAGCCTCCGTGAGGGCGTCCCTCTCCCGGTCGCTGTAGACGTACTCGTGATCAGAGTTCGACCACTTCAACCGATACAGAGGCGGTTGAGCAAGATAGACGTACCCGCGCTCAATCAACGGGCGCATGTATCTAAAGAGCAGGGTGAGCAGAAGAGTTGTGATGTGCTGGCCATCAACATCGGCATCAGCCATCAACACGATCTTGTGATACCGAACCTTCTCAACATCGAAATCTTCGCCGATTCCCGCACCGAACGCGGTGATCATGCCTTGGATTTCCGTGTTGCCCAGAGCACGGTCCAGTCGAGCCTTCTCGACGTTCAGAATCTTGCCACGCAGGGGCAAGATGGCCTGGGTTTCGGGGTTACGGCCGGACACCGCACTACCACCGGCCGAATCGCCCTCTACGAGGAAGATTTCGCTGATGGTTGCGTCCTTCGACTGGCAGTCCTTCAGCTTTCCTGGCATTCCGCCGGATTCAAGCAGGCCCTTACGTCTGGTTTGCTCGCGAGCCTTGCGGGCGGCAATTCTTGCCTGTGAGGCTTGGACGGTTTTGCGAACCACATCTTTACCCTGGGCGGGGTTGCGTTCAAACCAGTCCCCTAAATGCTCGCCGGTAACCTTCTGAACAAAAGACTTGGCCTCAGTGTTACCGAGCTTCGTCTTGGTTTGGCCCTCAAACTGTGGTTCGCCAAGCTTCACCGACACCACCGCGGTGAGGCCCTCTCGGACGTCGTCACCGGTGAGGTTCTCGTCTTTTTCTTTCAAGAGGCCCGTGGACCTGGCGTACTTGTTGACCAGGGTTGTCAGCGCTGCCCGGAACCCCTCTTCGTGGGTTCCACCTTCGTGCGTGTTGATCGTATTGGCATAGGTGTGAACGCTTTCGGAATATGCGGAGGTCCACTGCATTGCCACTTCGAGGGCGATCTTCCGCTCGGTGTCTTCGGCCTCGAACGAAATGATGTCGGGGTGAATCAAGTCGGTCTTCTTTGCGGAGTTTAGGTATTCGACGTAATCGACGAGGCCCTGTTCGTATTTGTAGCTGTCCTTGCGGCCGTTAGCTGTTGCCCGCTCATCGCTCAGGTTGATCTGAAGGCCTTTATTCAAAAACGCCATCTGCTGGAAGCGGGTCCGGAGCGTCTCGTAGTCGAAGTCGACGGTCTCAAAGATGGTGCTGTTGGGCCAGAAAGTAATGGTCGTTCCGGTGTCGTCAGTCGGACCGGCTTTGGCCAATGGCTTCTCGGGAACACCATCGCGGTACTGCTGGGTCCACTCACTGCCTTGACGACGGACCAGAACATCAAGTTTCTGAGACAGCGCGTTGACCACACTGCTTCCCACGCCATGGAGCCCGCCGGAAACGGCATAGCCGCCGCCGCCAAACTTTCCACCGGCGTGGAGGGTGGTGAGTACAACCTGGACGGTGGACACTTTCTCGACCGGGTGCTCGTCGACCGGAATCCCACGACCGTTATCGGAGACGCGGACTCCGCCGTCGGCCAAGATCACCACATTAATCAGATCGCAGTGGCCGGCAAGCGCCTCATCCACCGAGTTATCGACGATCTCATAGACTAAGTGGTGAAGACCGCGGGGGCCGGTGGATCCGATATACATACCGGGCCGCTTACGCACTGCCTCAAGGCCTTCAAGGACCTGAATGTCGCTGGCGCCGTAGGAACTCTCGTCGGAATTTTTTTTCGGCGCATCGCTCATTGTTTAAGGTCTCCTTCAGTGCGGTTCGTCATCCAAAAAATCGGGTTTTTTGGCATCTCGCGAACTGCTCCAAGTCTACCGAGGGGCCCTTGCAAAACGGCTGATTTAGGCCCTGTGGGGAGAGAATTATTTCTCCACCACCAATTAGGGGTTTCTAACCGTAAGTATCGCGCGGGCCGCGCCCTGGGACCGAGCGCCGGCCATGTTTCCATGAGGGGGCACCCGGTGCTTTGATGCTCAATTCCACAATCCCCGCGTTCGGGAACTTCTCGGTGAGTGATTCCAGGAGCGTGGAGCGCATCAAACGAAGCTGGGTCGCCCACGCACTCGAGTCGCACTGAATCTCCATGACACCATCGCTTGCCCCCACGGGGATTGCGTGCCCTGCGACATCAGATCCCACAATCTCTGGCCACTGCTCCATCAGTTCGGCCCTCGCAATATCAGCGCCCCATCCCATAGAAGAGGTCAAACTCTCCATCGCCTCAGCGAAAGAGCCGGGGTCGCGCCCCACCCCGTAGGCCTCAGAGCCCTGGGGGGTGGCATCCTTGGTGGGACGCGGCGCATAGCCGCCAAATTGGTGGCGAAACCGTTGATAGACGTTGCTGGACTCTGACATGTCGGGGCTCATCGTGGACTAACCACCCCGGCCTTCACATCAACGAGCGTTCCGCCTAACTCGCTGGGTAGATCTTCTTCAACTGCGGCGGTCACAATTATTTGAGAATAGTCGCCGACAAGCCCGACAAGCCTTTCCCGCCTCGACTTATCAAGCTCCGAGAAGACATCATCAAGCACAATAATCGGGTCACCGCTGGCTCGCTCTTGACGCAGCCATTGGGCTGTGCCAAGCCGCAGGCTCAGCGCCAAGGACCACGTCTCGCCCTGACTGGCGTGGGTCCGCCCCAGCTTCCCCGAAATCATGAATTCAACATCATCCCTGTGCGGACCGACCAGGCTGACACCGCGCTCGATCTCCTCCTTGGCTTTGCTGGCTATCCCCTCGGCGAGCAAGCCGGCCACAACAGCTGGCTCTGCGAAGTCCGCGTCCTCAGATGCCGAGAAGAAACTTGGCACGTAACGGAAATCGAGGACATCATCGGCTGCTAATTGGGCGTAATTCTGTGTGGCTAGCGGCATCACCTCGCGCAGGTAGCGCTGCCTGGCCACAACAATCTGGGTCGCAAGCTCTATGAACTTGTCGTTCCAGACTGACAGTGTCGATGTGTCACGCGACGACGCTAGCTTCAGGGACTTGAGTAAAGAGTTCCGTTGTTTGATAACTCGCTCAAAGTCTTGATAGATGGCGGCCATCGACGGGCTCGCACTGATCACCAACTGGTCCATAAAAGCGCGGCGATCACCAGGTTCACCGCGAACTATGGCTGTATCTTCCGGGGCGAACATAACGACCGATACCCAATGGGGAATATCGGAAGGCTTCGCTTTAACCCCGTTGACCTGCGCATCGCTCGAGCCCTTGCGTTTGAGGGTTAGGCCAACACCAACTGAACGCTGGTCGTGACGAAGGTCCGCGTAAATGGTCGCGGACTCTTCACCATCAGTGATGAGTGGCTGGGTACTAGACACCCTGTGAGATCCAAGCGTTGCAAGATAGAGCAGAGCTTCAACAATGTTCGTTTTACCCTGCCCATTCGGGCCTACGAGAACTGTGGTACCAGGCGCGAAGTTCAGCGACGAGTGCGCATGATTGCGCCAACCGGTGATCTCTAGTTTTTCCACCCACACGGCATTACGCCGTTATCGCATAAGCAAGTTGGGCTGCAATAGATACCTGTAGTTCTGAGAGTCATCACCGTCATGAGATTTCTGCGCCGTAATCAAAACTGGGCCCGGCTTATTGGGGTTATCAGTTTGGGTAAAGGCAATACGCACAAATTCACTGTGCGCGGCGGCAAGCCCATCGATTAAGAACTGAGGCTTCAACGACACCACACAATCAGCGCCCACAATGTGGCCGTCGATTGTCTCTGAGGCCTGTGCCTGCTCAGACCCGAGCGCCTCAAGCGCAACACCATCACTAGTGAAGGAGTAGCGCAGGGGCGCTTCGCGCTCCAAGACCAATGCGACACGTCGAGTAGCTTCCACTAAATCTTGGGTGCTCACCACTGCGTAATTCGGGCTTGATTCGGGGAAGAGTTTTTGAACTGGGGGGAACGTGCCCTTAATGAGCAAGCTTGTGACTGTGCGGTCAGCGGAACTAAAGGCAACCAGCTCGCGATCGCCGCCAGTTGCAATGGTGATCGCGATGTCCGCGGCTTGCCCGAAAGTCTTGCCAATCTCGGCAAGGGTCCTGGCTGGGATGAGAGCCTGGAGGCCTTCTGAGCCAATGCCATTTCCTGACCAAGACAGCTCTTTAGCCGCTACGCGGTAACGGTCCGTCGCCATCATGGCAAGACCTGTGGGGGAGACGTCAAGGAGCACTCCGGTAATTACCGGAGTCACGTCATCACGTGACGCGGCGGTGGCGACCTGGCTTACTGCGTTAGCAAATTCTTGCCCCGGGATGGATCCAGTGACACCGGCTACTTCGGGAAGGTTCGGATACTCCTCGACTGGCATGGTGGCCAAGGAGAACTTGGCTGAACCAGACGTCACGCTCATTGATGTGCCATTCACATCGCAAACGACGGTGTCACCAGGAAGACGCTGAGCAATTTCGGCAAGCAAGCGTCCGGACACAAGAACAGTGCCCGGCTGTGAAACATCCGCATCCACGCGAGTCTTGGCAGAGACTTCGTAATCGAAGGAGGAGATTGTGATCCCCGAAGATTCGGCAACAATAAGGACGCCACTGAGGATGGGGAGTGTTGTTCTCTGGGGGAGCAGTTTCACAGCGAACGACACTGCTTCGCTGAATACATCCTTATTGACTTCGAATTTCACGACTACTACCTCACGGTCCGAAAGATTAGTACTTGATTGTGGCACAGACTCGGCCTAATCGGTTTTCCGAAAAAGTTATTGGATTTTCTCATTCATTAACTCTTTAACACTCATAACCCTTGGGGAGAAGTGCATAACTTCGTTCGATGTCTGTAATTCCATGGAAACTACATTCGTGTGAGATGTGGAGAGGAAATGTGGACTTTGTGGAATCTAGCCGAGTGGTAGTTGGCGAGGCTCTGAATGTTTCTTAATTGTGGATAAGTGCCGGGTGTCGTCAACAAGGAATGAATCTTTCTCCACATGTTATCCACAGTGTGTGAAACCCTCTACCTTAACTTTATCGGGCTTAATAACTTGAGTTCTGTTTGATACGGCTGGTGATCTCTGTCACCTGGTTGTAAATAGAACGCCGTTCCTTCATTAGTTCGCTGATCTTCTTATTTGCGTACATCACGGTCGTGTGATCTCGATTGCCGAAGAGCTGCCCAATCTTCGGCAATGAGAGGCTCGTCATCTCGCGACAGAGATACATGGCGACCTGTCTCGCTAGCGCAATGGTTTGCGAGCGCGATGATCCATAGAGGTCCTCGACGCTCAGCTGGTAGAACGTGGCGGTCAAGCTAATGATGTCCCCCGGGGCGACCACGTTGGTTTCTTCGCTGAGAACCAAGTCCTTCAGCACTGTCTGGGCGAGCGACATGTCGATTGCTGTTTTGTTCAAATTGGCGAACGCAGTGACTCGGATGAGAGCACCCTCAAGTTCACGGATGTTTGATGACACTTTTGAGGCCATGTATTCGACGACGTCATCGTTGATGTCGATGCGCTCGCTCGCTGCCTTCTTGCGAAGAATGGCAATACGTGTCTCAAGGTCGGGGGCCTGAACGTCGGTAATCAATCCCCATTCGAAGCGACTGCGCATCCGGTCTTCAAATCCGGTGAGCTGCTTCGGCGGCAGGTCGCTAGTGACGACAACTTGCTTGTTGTGGTCGTGCAACGTGTTGAAAGTGTGGAAGAAAGCCTCCTGAGTTGAATCTTTTCCTTGAAGGAATTGGATGTCATCGATCAACAGGATGTCGATTTCCCGGTAACGGGACTGGAACTCCGGTCCGCGGTTATTAGCAATGGCGTTAATGAAGTCATTGGTGAACTCTTCGGAGCTCACATAGCGAACCCGGATTCCTTTGAACAAGTTCTGGGCGTAGTGGCCAATCGCGTGGAGAAGGTGGGTTTTGCCCAACCCGGACCCGCCATAAATGAAGAGTGGGTTGTAGGCCTTGGCGGGTGCTTCTGCGACCGCGACGGCGGCGGCGTGTGAGAACCGGTTCGAAGATCCGATCACAAAGTTGTCGAAGCTGTATTTGTTGTTGAGGCGTGACTGGTTTTGCCCGGTAAGCACGGGGGGCTCGTCGGGGCGCTCGGGGACGACGTCAGCGCTGCCGAGTTCATCGGCGGGTATTTGCAACACGTCGCTTTCAATGTCGGGGTTGACAACAATGGCGAAGCTGTTGATTTCAGAATCTTCGACCCCCTCCAGCGCGGAGAGAAGTGGGAGTCGAACGCGCTGTTCCAGCATGCCGCGCGTAAGTTCGTTGGGAACTTCTAGATAGAGAACCCCGGCCATGACGCCTCGGGGCTCGACTAAATCAAGAAAGCCCCACAACTGAGGAGTAATTCGTGAGTCGGTGGTGAGGTGGCTCATCACACCGCGCCAGAGTTCGACAATGTCGGTCTCTGTTTCGGCCATCACTAAACCTCACGTTTCTCTTGGACTGGCTCTCTGACCCACACGCTAGAGGGCGGTTTCGGGCCGATGCTATCCATGAGCGTACCTGTGGATAACTTCAATTGCGAAATGTAAGTTTGACCAGCCGGTCTTTCGGCCTTATCCTTGGGTGTCCCCATCGGGGCAAGGTTTTCCGGTATCAGCCGGGTCAGCACCAAGGAGTATTTGTCATGAGCAAGCGTACGTTCCAACCCAATAACCGTCGCCGCGCGAAGGTGCACGGTTTCCGCTTGCGTATGCGTACTCGTGCTGGTCGTGCCATTCTTGCTGCACGCCGCCGCAAGGGCCGCGTCCGCCTTTCTGCCTAAGGGAGCTCCCCGTGTTAGCACGGGCTCATCGCATCGTTGATGGCGATCACCTCCGCCAGGTTTTTAGGCGAGGATCTCGTGTGGCATCGGAGTATTTTGTTGCCGCCAGGCTTACCACCCAGTCAGAAGCTCCTGGCCGGTTTGGTTTTGTGGTGTCTAAGCAAGTCGGCGGAGCGGTGGTTCGCAACCGGGTCAAGCGGCGCTTGCGGGAAATGGCCCAGGGCGAAATTACTCGGGGGTTCTCGGGCGAGGATGTCGTCGTTCGGGCTTTGCCAGCTGCCAGCGCGGCGTCTTACGAGGAGCTCGCAAGTGCGTGGGGACGAGTCTTCCCGCGATGAGAACTTTGTTGCTGGGTTTTCTGTTGGTTCCACGCAATAGTGCGCTGGCGATTTTGCTGGCCTATCGCAAAGTAATCTCTCCCCTCTATGGAGAGGTCTGTCGGTATTACCCCAGTTGCTCGCTCTATACCCTTCGGGCTATTCAGTACCAGGGTGCGCTCTGGGGCATAGGCTTAGGCATTATTCGGATTCTTCGGTGTAACCCCTTTGCACGCGGTGGCATCGATGATCCGCCCGAGCGCTTGAGATCAAGCTATGAAGTAACACCCCTGGGTTTTGTGAAGGTAAAGGAGAGGTAGCACGTGGGAGTCATTGACACAATCCTCTGGCCTATTCGGTGGGTCATTGAAGCGGTGCTGGCCGGCTCGCACTCGATACTTCAGGGCTTCGGAATGGACCCCACTGCTGGAGCGACTTGGTTCCTCTCTATTGCAGCCCTCGTGCTCGTAGTGCGCGCGGCGTTGATCCCGGTGTTTGTTCGCCAAATCAAGAGCCAGCGCCGGATGATGGAAATCGCCCCTGATCTCAAGAAGATTCAGGATAAGTACAAGGGCAAGAAAGATCAGTTCTCTCGTGAGGCAATGTCTCGCGAAACCATGGCGCTCTATAGCAAAGCGGGAACAAACCCCTTCTCGTCCTGTCTCCCTCTGTTACTCCAGATGCCGATCTTCTTTGGCCTCTTCAGTGTTCTGCAGGCAGCAGCCGAGGGTCGCGCAGGTGTGTCGTTTATGACCGAAGAGCTCGCTGAAGAGTTCGGCGAGGCGGCACTCTTTGGCCTTGCTCCCCTGCAGACGACAATGGCGTTCGCGTTGAGCGACGAATCCACGCTGAGTCAGCAGGCAACAGTTGCTGTCGTTGTCACCGCTGCGGTGATGGTTGTTTTGATGTCGGTGTCGCAGTTCATCACGCAGCTGCAGATCATCTCGAAGAACCAGTCGCCGGCGATGAAAGAAAGCCCGATGTATCGTCAGCAGCGGATCCTGCTCTACATGCTGCCGTTGGTTTTCCTCTTCTCCGGCGTGTTTTTCTCTTTGGGTGTTATGACCTACTGGCTGGTCTCAAACTTTTGGACCATGGCCCAGCAGTTCATTGTCATTCGCAATATGCCGACCCCTGGCAGCGAGGCAGACATAGCGCGCGAGGCGCGTCTTGCCAGAAAGCGCGAGCGCAAGGGCATCGTGATTGTCGAAGACGAGGCTCCCCAGGAGACCGAGGACGAGAAACGCCAGAGAGAACAGCCGCTGGGTAAAGAGCGGGCGAAGAAGAAGAACAAGAAGAAAAAGAAGGGTTCCTAATGGCTAAGACCGAGACCGACATGGTCGTCCCCGACGAGGGTGAGCTCGCAGCAGATTACTTGGAGGCTTTGCTTGACATTGCTGACTTAGATGGCGACATCGAAATCGAGCTGCGCCAGGAACGCACCTACGTCACTGTCGGGTCTCCCGAGACCGACGATCTCGACGTGCTGTCCTCGCCTGATGTCGTGCTGGCTCTTCAGGACCTAACCCGGCTCGCTGTCCAGCAGAAGACGGGCGAATTCGCCCGTCTCGTCTTGGATGTGGGCGGCTCGCGAGACGCCAGGGCCGAGGAGCTCGGCAAGCTTGTTCGCGTTGCCATCGAGAAGATTGAAGGCGGCGCACAGTCCGCCGCCTTGCCTCCGATGAGCAGCTATGAGCGAAAGCTTGTGCACGACATGGTCAGCGAACAAGGTTTCCACTCAGCGTCTGAAGGCGAAGGCCGAGATCGGCACACAGTCATCACTGCTGCCTCCTAGGGGGAATGTTTCACGTGAAACATTCCGCCGTTGAATCAGAGCCGGGGAGCGCGAGTGAGCTCTGCGGAGACTCTCTTCCCGCTCTGCGGAGCTTCGCTCTCGACATCGCTCAATACGGCGAAGAGCTCGGCCTTGTAGGGCCCCGCGAGCTTGATCGTTTGTGGACCAGGCACATTCTGAACTCCGCGCTGCTGGCACGCTTGGTCGGCCCCGGCACGCTCGCGGATATTGGATCCGGGGCAGGTTTCCCCGGTCTGGTGGTGGCCATCATGAGACCAGATGTCGCGTGCACCTTGATTGAACCTTTGGGACGCAGGGCAACTTGGCTCGAGGACGAGAGCAAGCGCTTGGGACTGCAGAACGTTACCGTTCTCAACCAGCGTGCGGAGGAGGTTCTCGGACAGCGCTATGACTTTGTGACCGCGCGGGCTGTGAGTGCTTTGAAAACCCTTATTCCGCTTGTTGTTCCGCTCGTGCGACCAGGGGGAGAACTCGTTCTCATGAAGGGCGAGAGGGTCGATCAGGAGATTCGAGACGCGGCATCAGTGCTCGTGAAGCACGGGTTACTCGATCCGAGGGTTCAGATTACGGGCCCTGAGTACGGAACCGAAGAGACGCGTGTGTTTCGGGCTACAGTGGCAGACTAGGCGTGATGTTTCACGTGAAACATTGGGTAAGGGGTTAAGTCGGTGAGCGCTCAGAATTTTGACGCATCCACACCCCTGGCGTCGGAACTTGCGCACCTAACGGAGCGCCGCGCTGCCATTGCGCGCGCCAGCGTTCCCAACCCCCCATCAACACGCGTGTTTACCGTTGCTAACCAAAAGGGCGGCGTGGGTAAGACGACAACGGCGGTCAACATCGCCGCAGCGCTCGCAAGCTTTGGAGCCAGAGTTCTCGTGATTGACCTGGATCCTCAAGGAAACGCGTCGACAGCACTCGGGATCGACAAGCACAGCGATATCGACAGCATTTATGACGTCGTAGTGCGTGGGACGGCGCTCGGCCAGGCAATCCAGGTGAGCCCCGAGAGCCCCAACCTTTTCTGTGTCCCAGCAACCCTTGATCTCGCTGGTGCAGAGATTGAGTTGGTGTCTCTGGCAGCCAGAGAGTATCGGCTTGACCGGGCTCTTCAGCAGTATTTGGCGACACCCGAGGGTTCGACGTTGGATTACGTGTTTATTGATTGCCCCCCATCTCTGGGGCTACTCACCATTAATGCGTTCGTGGCGGCCAGAGAAGTCCTTATTCCCATTCAGTGTGAGTACTACGCCCTCGAGGGTGTGTCCCAACTCGTGGGGAGCATTGACATGATGCGCAGCCATTTGAACCCCAATCTTCTCCTCTCCACGATTCTGCTGACCATGTTTGATTCCCGCACCAATCTCGCTCAACAAGTTGTTGAGGACGTCAGACAACACTTTCCCGCCCAGACTTTGAAGGCTGTGATTCCTCGGTCCGTCCGGGTATCTGAAGCTCCCAGTTTTGGCCAGACCGTGGTCGCCTACGACCGCAATTCGCCTGGTTCAGTGTCCTATCAAGAAGCCGCAATAGAAATTGCTCAACGAGGGGTGGCCCGCTAATGGCTCAGAAGAGAACCGGACTCGGTCGAGGGATCGGGGCCCTTATTCCCACGGCACCAACGCAGGGCGATCGCCCGGTCGATGTCTTTTTCCCCAGTACCGAGACTTCGGGCGGTCTGCTCGCTGTCCCTGGTGCAAGCCTCGCGAACATCGAGGTGGGCACTATTCGGCCAAACCCCCAGCAACCACGACGGGAATTCCGGCAAGAAGAGCTCGACGAACTCATCCACTCCGTGCGTGAGTTCGGGGTTCTCCAGCCCATTGTTGTGAGGCCCTTGGCAAGTCCCGAGAAGGGAGCCTCCTTCGAGCTGATTATGGGCGAGCGCCGCCTCCGCGCAGCTACGGCGGCAGGGCTTGCGACTATCCCTGCAGTAGTCAGGGAGACGAATGACGATTCGATGCTCCGTGATGCTCTGCTGGAGAATCTCCACCGCGCAAACCTCAACCCGCTCGAGGAAGCCTCCGCCTACCAACAACTTCTCTCTGATTTTGGTATCACCCAAGATGAACTAGCCCAGCGCCTCGGTCGCTCCAGGCCCCAGGTGACCAACACGTTGCGGTTGTTGCGCTTGCCGGAAAAGATTCAGGCCCAGGTAGCAGTTGGTGTGCTCTCCGCAGGACACGCACGCGCTTTGCTCTCGATCGATGACGCCGAAGCTCAGGCACGCCTGGCCACAAAGATTGTCTCTCAGTCGCTGACTGTTCGACAGGCTGAAGAAGCCGCGGGACTCGTCAAGGCGCAGAAGCCTGGTGCCAAGAAGGTTCGTGGCGGCGGGCGCAGCGAACAGCTTGAAGAGATTGCAGAGCGCATGGGCGACCGGCTCAATACCCGAGTGAGCATTAGCTTGTCGAAGACCAAGGGAACGCTCGCGATTGACTTCGCGACCGTTGCTGATCTGAACCGCATCCTCGCGGAGCTTGGTGAACCGGGTTTCGAGTCGCGCTAGCGAACGAGTGAGCTAACGACGGCCGCGTAGACGCCACCGACGTCGTAACCGGCAGCGTCGAGGGCCAACGCGGTGCTGGACGTTTCCGTGAGTCCTGGCATGGTGCTGGCTTCCAGGAACCAGGGGGTTCCGGTCTCGTCGACCATGAAATCAATCCGAGACAAGTGTCGTAGGCCCAAGGCCTCGTGGACGGCCAGCGCCTGCGCAGTAGCGGCGGCGGAGACCCTCTCGTCCAATCGCGGGGGCGTATAGAACCGAGTGGCACCAGCTGTGTAGCGTGCTTCGAAGTCGTAGTGGCCAGAAAGCGGTTCGATCTCCACGGGTTGGATGGCTTTCGGGCCCTCACCGGTGTCGATGATGGTGACACAGAGTTCTGCTCCGATGATGCGCGCTTCAATGAGCGCGCTGTCCGAGTAGGTGAAGGCGTGCACCATCGCTTGGCGGAGATCATCAGTGGAATCAACCCAGGTCACACCCTGGGCCGACCCGCCGTGTGCCGGCTTCACGATGAGTGGCATGCCCAAGGTCTCAGCAACTGTGGCAAGCACGCTCTCAGCCCCGAGTTCCCGGAACGCATCCCTCGAGAGAGTGATCGACGCGGGGGTAGCAACGCCAGCACGGGACACGATTGTTTTTGCCACCGGCTTGTTCCACGCGAGACGAGCGGCCTCAGCTGAAGATCCAACAAAGGGAATCGCCAGCATCTCCAGGAGACCGCGCAGCGCGCCGTCCTCACCGGAAGCTCCGTGCAAGACAGGCCACACCACATCGACTGGCTCAGTGCGTAAGAACTCAATCAGGGTGGCATCGGGGTCACGCAGCGTTGCATCGATTCCATGACTGTGGAGGCCATCAGTGACCCGACGTCCGGAGCGCAGGGAAATGTCGCGCTCGTGTGAGATGCCGCCAGCTAAAACCAGCACCCGCGGTTGCTTCGCCATGGTCTAGGTCAACTCCGGGGGCGGGCCGTCTGCCCGTGGCGAGGTTGCGACATCTTTGCTCCGGGGCCCGAACGTTGCGGCGAGCTCTAGCTCCTCGGTGATGACTCGACTCAAGCGGCGCACACCCTCGGTGATGAAGTCGGGCTCCGGGTAGCAGAAGGCCAGACGGATGTTGCTGCGGCCTTGGCCGTTGGCAAAGAACGCCGTTCCGGGTGTGTACGCGACGAGCTCGGTGATGGCCCGCGGGAGCATCTCTTTGGAGTCGAGCTGGTCAGGCAACGATAGCCAGAGATAGAAGCCACCCGTGGGCATCGTGTGAGAGATCGCCGGTAGGTGCGCCTTCAACGCTTCGGCCATGGTGTCTCGCCGCTCGCGATACAGCTCGCGGAAGGTATCAATCTGCGCCTTCCAGTCCTGGTGCTCGAAGTAGTCACTGAGGACCATCTGCGAGAACGAACTGGGCGAGAGGATAGCCGCCTCTGATGCCAAGACGAGTTTTTCTCGGATACCGTGGGGAGCGACAACCCACCCAACCCGGAAACCCGGGGCAAAGGTTTTGGAGAAAGATCCCAGATAAATGACTCCAGCGTCGTCGACAGAACGAATCGCGGCGGGGGGTGGCTGATCAAACCAGAGCAGACCGTAGGGGTTGTCTTCGACAATCAAAATTCCGTGGTGGTGAGCGATGTCAAGAATCTCGAGCCTGCGCTGGCCTGAGAGCGTCACACCAGCCGGGTTTTGGAAGTTCGGAATCAGATAGAGAAACTTGATGGTTTTGCCAGCGGCACGAAGGGCGGTGATCCGCTCCTCCAGGGCCTGAGGAATCATGCCATCGTCATCCATAGCGACGTGTTCCACGGACGCCTGATAGGAACTAAACACACCCATTGCGCCGACATAACTGGGGGATTCAGCCAGGACCACGTCGCCCGGGTTGATGAACAGTTTGCTCACGAGATCAAGGGCCTGTTGTGAGCCGGTCGTGACGACCACATCATCGACGCCGGCCCGAATGCCCTCGAGAGCCATCACTTCGATGATCTGCGCCCGGAGGGCTGGCAGCCCCTGCCCGGAGCCGTACTGGAGGGCCGCGTGACCAGAGTTTTCCATCACCCGAGCGAGAGATTTCTGAACTTTATCGACCGGAAGAGCGGCAACGAAAGGCATTCCACCAGCGAGAGAGACCACCTCCGGGCGGCTAGCCACGGCGAAAAGGGCCCGAACTTCAGACGCGCTCAGCCCCGACGCGCGGTCTGCATAATTGTCAAACCACGGGTCTAGTGAGATACCCGATCCGGGTGTCATCGCTCACCCTTCGTCCAGGGAGACTAAAGCCCTAAGAATAGGCGCTTTTTGGTGTTAGAAGGAGTCCTAGGCCAGGAATTCTTGGAGGTCTGCTTCCAAGGCCGGCTTCGGCTTTGCCCCGATAACGGTCTTGACAACCTCGCCACCCTTGAAGACCTTCATCGTCGGAATCGACGTGATTTGGTACTTCATGGCTGTGTCGGGATTGAGGTCAACGTTGAGTTTCACAACGTCGATCTTCTCCGCGTGCTCGGTCGCGATCTGGTCAAGGATCGGTGACACAGCGCGGCAGGGACCACACCACTCTGCCCAGAAGTCGACCATGATGGGTTTTTCCGAAGCCAAGACCTCGGTGGCAAAGTTTGCATCGGTTACGTCGCGTGCACCCATGGGGTTTCTCCTTGTTGTGGTGTTAGTTGGTGGCCGCAGCGTGGGCCATGGCGTCGTGGGGTAATGATTCCAGGTAGTGCTGCGCATCCAGCGCTGCTACACAGCCCGAACCGGCTGCGGTAATGGCTTGGCGGTAGGAGGGGTCGATGACGTCGCCTGCAGCGAAGACGCCCTCGAGGTTCGTCAACGAGGTGCGACCTTGGACGGCAATGGTGCCCTGGTCAGTCAGATCGAGTTGGCCGTGAACGACGTGAGTTCTTGGGTCCGAACCAATCGCGATGAAAAGGCCAGAAACATCGAGCGCTGTCTCCGCCCCGGTTACGGTGTCCAACAGGCCAACACCGGACACGGTGTCGTCTCCATAAATGTGGGCGACGGTCGCATTGAAAATGAACTCGATCTTGGGGTCGTTCTTCGCGCGCTCTTGCATGACGGCGGATGCCCTCAGGGCGTCGGATCGGTGGATGATGTAGACCTTGTCGGCGAAGCGGGTGAGGAAGGTCGCCTCTTCCATGGCGGAGTCGCCACCGCCCACAACGGCGACGGTCTTTTGCTTGTAGAAGGCGCCATCACAGGTCGCACACCAGGACACCCCGTAACCGCTCAAGCGGTCTTCGTCCGCGATGCCCAACTTTCGGTAGGCGGAACCTGTAGCGACTATCACGCTGCGTGCTTCGACGGTGTCGCCATTACCCAGAGAAATCTTTTTGACCGCTCCAGCGAGCTCAACCGAGACAACATCGTCATACATAATCTCGGCGCCAAAACGCTCTGCTTGAGCCTGCATTTTCATCATCAAGTCGGGACCCATGATGCCCTCGGGGAAGCCGGGGAAGTTATCCACGTCGGTGGTGTTCATCAAGTCCCCACCAAACTCCACCGAGGAGGCGACGACCAGCGGGTTCAGGTTCGCCCGGGCGGCATAGATGGCTGCCGTGTATCCGGCGGGGCCCGAACCGATGATGACTACCTGACGCATGGCGTTCCTTTTCTTCAGTCTTTCAACCACAGTCTAGGCCGAAGAGGTCCCGCGGTCCCTGAGGCCCAAACGCGCCCGGATTGGTTTCCACACGGCGAGCATGTCGGAGTTCTTGGCCACCAGCAGAGTGGCCGAGTAGACGAGCGTCATCACGAGCGTAATGGCCACCATGCCAAGCCCTGCTGCCGGGGCCGAGGAGAGCAGGAATCCGTCTCGGTTCTCGCCACCGAGCACGAGGAGGAGCGCGAGCCCCGCAGCGGTGGCAGGAATCGTGGCGAGAAGGAAGACGCCAAAGCGACCGAAGACCACACGGGTGTCCAGCCCACCAAGCTTGCGTCGAAGCAGAATCAACGCGAGAGCGCACTGAATCCAGCCGGCAATTGTTGCCGAGAGCGCCAAACCATAAGCAATCTGGTCCGTGGGCAGGGTCGCTGCAACCAGAGCGAGCGACACAAAAATCAGCGCTTGGGCTACCTGAACAAAGAAGGGTGTCCTCGTGTCTTCCAGCGCATAGAACACACGCTGAATGACAAAGAGAACGCTGAAGGGCACAAGGCCCAACACATAGAGCATGATCACTAATGCCATTGCCGAGACCGAGTCCGCCGAGACGGCGAACTGGCGAGCAAAGGGCAGAGCCACGACCACCAGGCCCACAGCAGCCAAGACCATGAAAAGACCAATGCGCGAGACCGAGTCTCGGAAGTCCGCGCGGACTTGGCCAAGGTCGCCATCTCTCGCGTGGGTCGACATTCGGGTGAAATAGGCCGTTGCCAGTGACACCGCAACCACCGAGTGGGGAAGCATGAAGATCAGCCAAGAGAACCGCAAAATTGCGAGGCTCGGGGCGTCTGACCCGGCTGCGAGCGATGCCACGTTTGCCTGCACAATGCCAGCCAATTGGGCAACGACGATCATGCCAAACATCCACGATGCCGCTTTGCCCGTGGAGGATAGGCCCACGCCCCGCCAGCGGAAATCGGGCCGGAAGGTCAGGCCTGCTCTGCGCCAGAACACCAAAAGGATCAGAGCTTGTGCCGCCACGGCGAGGGTGGTCGAGCCCGCCAGCACAGCGACCATGTCGCTCGTCCAGGCAGCAGCGTCTCCTGTGTTGGCAACGGGAAACAAGGCGCCAAACACGATGAGCCCGGTCATCGCGACCACATTGTTGAGCGCAGGCGCCCAGGTGAAGGGGCCAAAGATTTTGCGAGCGTTCAAGACTTCGCTGAGCAGGCTATAGAGGGCATAAAACAGGATTTGTGGAAGACACCAATAGGCAAAAGCGATGGCAAGGGCCATCTCCTCCGGGCTAAAACCCCTGACACCGCCGCCCCCCTCCTGCGCATAGAGCGCGACGAGGGCGGGGGCAAGCAGAGTAGCCAGGATTGCCACCGCAAGGAAAATGACAAACCCAAGGGTCACAATTTTGTTGACGAAGCTTTGGCCACCGTCGGTGTCGAGGCCTGCTTTGACGATGTGAGGAACAAGGACAGCGCTCAGCACACCACCGGCGATGATGGCGTAGATGTTGTTGGGCAATTGGTTTGCCAGGGCAAAAGTGTCCGCGCCAGCACCGACAATCCCGAGCGTCCGCGCCAAGATGATGGCGCTGATGAAGCCGAGCAGCCGGGAGACCACGGTTCCCGAGGCAAGAAAGAGGCTTGCTCGTCCGAGCGAATCCCCGGCGGTTGGCGCCTTGGCCACTACGCGCTCACCTCCTCGCCCGTGTCGCTAGAGCGCTTGTCAGCGCGTCTGCGTTGGATTGCTCTGATCAGACCGAACGCGAAGGTGCCTCCCACGATAATCGCGAGTGCGATGCTGATAATGCCTTCCCAGCCGGCGCGAATAGTGACGGGAATAGTGACTGTTTCGCCCACTGGGTCCCCACCAGCGGAGAAGAGTGCGAACTCCACGGGCACGGTGCCATTGGCTAGCGATTGGACTGGGATGAGTGTGCGTACCGCATCACCCGGCGCGATGGTGAGTCGAACCTGTGGCGTTTCCACGGCAAGAATTCCTGTTGTCGGGCGGACCGCCAAAATCACCACGACATCGGAGGATAGGTCGTTCACGACCGTCACTGGCAGCGATGTTTCATCACTGAGGACCGTAATCGCACTTCCCTGCTCAACCCGCACTGAGTTGCGGAAAACTCGGGAGTCTTCCTTGGCCCGCTCCCATTCGGCGGCGAGACCGTTCGGGTTCTCGCTCCACGTGGAGGACAGGAGAGCTTGATATCTGGTCCAGCGACCAAACACGGCGCCCTCGGGGTCACTGGCGATAGTCGCGAATGTGACATCGCCATCCCAGAGCTCGCGAATTCTGGTGACTAATTCCTGGTATTCCCTGGGGTTCGCAGTGCCGAGAACGGTACTGAGTACCTCGGTGGGTGTTGCCGTGAGGGGCACCGCTACCGAATTAGACACGGGCATCGAGACCATTCGCCCCAGCACCGCATCAATCCGCGGTGCGATGGCGGTGGCGGGCAAACGCCCAGTGCTGAAAACCAGAATCTCTTGGTTGCCAGTCAGCGCCCGGTAAGCGATCAGCCCTTGGGCTCGTTGCATATCGGCTTCGGCTTCCAACGGGGTGGGAGCTTGCAGGGCGTCGGTGGCAAGTGCGGAGAGCTGAGCATCGACTCGAATCACTCGCGCTTGCCCGATAGACACCACCGCGCGATCCGAGGGGATGCTGTTGCTGGAGAGCAAAACGGCTGAAGCAGAGCGCGTCGCGAGGGTTTCCAGCTGATCGTTCGTGATCGAGTCGCCATGAATCCACGGGTACTCGCCTAACCGCGCGTAGGTGAGCGTGTCGATGGCCAAGGAGCCAAGGGGGTCCGCGTCTGCCCACGGCAGACCAAACTGGGCTAGTCCGACGGCCCCGAGAGTGCTCGCCCAGACCAGTGATTCCGGGGGCGCCTGGTCGCCAAGCGCGGTAATGCTGGAGGTAATTCTGCTGTCAATGGCGATCGTCGCTGGGTGAGTGCGCACGGCAGCGGTGACGACATCAACAGCACCTCCGGTGATGGTGAGCGCTTGTAGTTCCTCGGGTCGAAGTGCAACGCCACCATCTGCCGCAGCGGTCAGAGTCACGATGGGAGCAATGTTCGCTCGGGGAATGACCACATCCTCAGGAATCACCACGATGACCTGCCGTCCACTGAGGTTGCGCAGAGCAGGGTTCATGTTGGAGGGGTGGGAATAGGCGACCTCAATGCCAAAAACACCCGCTTGCCGCCTGGCGGGCTCGCTGGAATTTGTGGGTTCATCCTCGGGAAGCCGCGTGTCCCACAGATCTGCACCAAGTGAGAGAGGGAGCTCGCGGGATTCAAGTTGGGGGACCTCTGGGGTTTGAGCGCTCGCAACATCAGCAAACACGGGGTTGGTCTCACCGGCAAGGAAGCGGCGAATCTGTTCTTCGCTGGTGAAACGGCTCTCGGTGAGGCGCAGAGTGACGTCGCCTGTGCCGAGGGCTCCCGTTTCATCCGCACGCAGAATTACGCTGAGTTCAGCCACGTCGTCGGGGCTGACAATGCCACCGCCCTGCACGACAACGTCGACCCGGGCCGCAGAACGACCCTCGCCAGCGACAGCGGGGCTTGAGTCCACCACAACGGAGGCCATGACGGCGAGCACAGAAAACATGGCGAGGAGGGCCCTCATCGGCCTACTCGCCATCAGATAGGGCACAGATTTATCCACGCCTGAGTGTCGCTGTCCCCAGAGCTGGCATGGTTCAGAGTCTAGACTCTGAACACTATGTCGAGCGTTGCCAAGGCCGTTGAACAGCTTCGCCTTGTCACTAGCGACGAACCTATTGCTGGCATATCCAGGGCCTTTCAGGCCGCTGGTCACGAGCTTGCGCTTGTCGGTGGCCCGGTTCGCGATGCGTTCTTAGGTCGTGCACTCAACGACCTTGACTTCACCACCTCAGCTAGGCCCGAGGAGATCGAAAAGATCATCGCCCCGCTGGCAACGGCGGTCTGGGACGTGGGCCGCGCTTTTGGCACCATTGCTGCCCAATGCGGCGATATGACGGTAGAAGTCACGACGTACCGTGCTGATACCTACGATGGCGCGAGTCGAAAACCTGAGGTTGAGTTTGGAGACACGCTCGAGGGGGACCTCTTTCGTCGCGATTTTACGATGAACGCGATGGCGCTCACCCTTCCCGAGCTCGTGTTGGTCGACCCTTGTGAGGGCTTAAAGGATTTGTTGGCAGGCGTGCTGCGCACCCCGATAGCTGCCGAGGAATCCTTTCGGGATGACCCGTTGCGCATGATGAGGGCTGCTCGATTCACCAGCCAGCTGGGGGTGAGTGTTCACCCCGATACTCGGGAGGCAATGGTTGCACTGGCGCCGCGGTTGGCTGAGATTTCCGCTGAGCGAGTGCGCGACGAATTGGTGCGCACTTTGTCCACGGATAATCCCAGGGCCGGTATCGAACTTCTGGTCGACACCGGATTGGCGGAGGTGGCGCTGCCTGAACTTCCCGCTCTTCGACTCGAGTCTGACGAACACGCTCACCACAAAGACGTCTATGAGCACACTCTCACTGTTCTGGAGCAGGCGATTGACGAAGAACACAGGCGATTCCCCGGGCAACCGGCCGACTTGGTAGTGAGACTCGCTTCGCTGCTTCACGACATTGGGAAGCCAGCTACCCGTCGATTTGAAGCCGGAGGCGTTGTCACCTTCTATCACCACGATGTGGTGGGCGCGAAGTTGGCGAAGAAGCGGCTTCGGGAACTGCGTTTTGATAACGACACGATTGCGGCGGTCGCGAAGCTCATCGAGTTGCACCTCAGATTCTTTGGATACTCAGAGCAGGCCTGGTCTGATTCCGCGGTTCGCCGGTATGTGAGAGACGCCGGTGACCAGTTGGAGCGCCTCCATATTCTGGTCCGAGCGGATGTCACCACCAGAAATAAGAGAAAAGCGGACAGGCTCTCCTTTGCCTATGACGATCTGGAGGCCCGCATCGCCGAGCTTGCGGAACTAGAAGAGCTGCAATCCATTCGCCCTGACCTCGATGGTGAAGAAATCATGGCGATTCTGGGTGTCACACCTGGCCGGGTGGTCGGCGAGGCATATGCGTACCTTCTCGAAGTGCGCCTCGACGAGGGCGAAATCGGTAAAGAAGAGGCAACCAAGCGCTTGCTGGAATGGTGGGCTGCAAGGTAGCCCGCTTGCCTTGGTGCTGGCTTCACACCTAGACTGTGGCAGTTGTCTTCAGAGAAGACACGCACATAACCCTCCTGTTGCAGAAATCCTGTAACCGATTAGTCCGAAGGAGGTGGGGTAACCGTGCACAACTACGAACTAATGGTCATTCTTGACCCAGAGCTCGAAGAGCGAACTGTAGCCCCCAGTCTCGAGGCGTTTCTCGAAGTTATCCGTCAAGACGGTGGCTCGATCGACAACGTTGACATCTGGGGTAAGCGTCGGTTGGCGTATGAAATCAAGAAGAAGACTGAGGGCATCTACGCCGTCGTCAACTTCAACGCGTCACCTGCAGCAACCGCGGAACTTGACCGCCAGTTGCGGTTGAGTGAGGCCGTGATGCGCACCAAGGTGCTCCGCCAGGACGAAGCAGTTGTTCGCCTGGGAGCTCCTGAAGAAGCGCCCATTGCACAAAAAGTCTCGCTGTCTGGTGGCAGCAAGCGCCGCAAAGCCGAGTAGACCATGGCTGGCGAAACAATCATCACTGTGGTGGGAAACCTCACCGCTGATCCTGAGCTTCGCTACACCCAGAACGGTGTGGCTGTCGCCAACTTCACCATCGCATCGACTCCGCGGGCACTTGACCGCCAGTCAGGCGAGTGGAAAGACGGCGAACCTTTGTTCATGAGGGCAAGCGTCTGGCGTGAATTCGCTGAGCACGTCGCGTCGTCGCTGACTAAGGGTGCTCGCGTGGTGGCAACCGGCCGCTTGCGTCAACGCTCCTACGAGACCAAAGAAGGCGAAAAGCGCACTTCTATTGAGCTCGAGGTCGACGAGATTGGACCGAGCCTCCGCTACGCAACAGCACAGGTTCAGCGTCAAGCAGGCGGAGCTAAGCCCGCCGGCGCGATGGAGGACTCGTGGAGCGCCCCAGCTGCTGGCGGCGCTGTGCAGGATCCTTGGGCTAACGCAGCCCCCGCGGACGCCGCACCCATCGAGGACGCACCCTTCTAGACCTTCAGTTCGCGGCACGCGTGAGCGTTGCCGCCTAAAAGAAAGATCACATCATGGCAGGAAAATCCAGCGGCGACCGCCGCAAGCCGAGGACAGTCAAGGGCGGAAAGCCTGTGGCACCCGTCAAGGCAATCACCGTCGGCGTCATTGACTACAAGGACGTTTCGACTCTTCGTCGTTTCATCTCGGAGCGCGGGAAGATCCGTTCTCGTCGCATTACCGGAGTCTCTGTTCAGGAACAGCGACTTCTGGCCAAAGCAATCAAGAACGCGCGCGAAATGGCCCTGTTGCCATACGCCGGCGCGGGACGATAGGGGCTGGGACCATGGCGAAACTGATTCTCACTAACGAGGTCCAGGGTCTGGGGACCGCCGGCGATGTCGTCGAGGTCAAGAATGGTTACGCTCGTAACTTTCTGATCCCGCAGGGCTTCGCGGTTGCGTGGAGCAACGGCGGCCAGAAGCAGGTCGACCAGATCAAGAAGGCTCGTGAGTCGAAAGTGCTCGCAAGCCGCGAAGAGGCCGACGCTCTCAAGTCGAAGCTTGAGAAGGCACCTATTCGCATTGCGGTTCGTGCTGGCGGTGGCGGAAGGCTCTTTGGATCCGTCACACGCTCAGACATCGTGGCGGCAATTGAAGCAGCAGGAATCGCCGGTGTGGACAAGCGCGCCATCGAGATTCCTGCCGCCATCAAGTCTGTGGGCAACGCCGAGGTAGTCATCGCGATTCACGATGGCGTTTCGGCCCGCGTCACACTTCAGGTAGTCGCGGAAAAGTAGAACTTTCTTTTCCGTTCATCGGGGTTCCCCTTACGGGGAGCCCCGATGTTTTTTACCGTTTTCTCCACACAACGGGCCCAAAGGGACCTAACTCTAAAGTGGCACTTTATACAGATTTAGGGAGTCAGCAATGTGGACTCTCCGATGTGATAAATCTGTGTTTTTAAGAGAAAATTGACCCATTAGGGACGGGTTACTCCCCAGGCTATCCACAACCGTCTCGGCGTTTCTCCTGTTTTTCCCACAGGGTTATCCACAGGGCTTTTTGTGGTCATCCCGAGCGCTCCCTAGTGTGGGGGAAAGATTTTGACAAAGGGCCCGAGAGGGCCCAAAGTCCACATCAAGTGTCGGTCGTTGTTGATAGACCTAGATGTGGATGCGGGGCTTTGTGCCCGGCCCAGGTGGAGGAAAGGGAGGTCAGCATGTCGATAGCTCAGCTAGGACTAGTTCCCGACTCACCCACAGAGCGGACGTATGGCGGCGATCGCACGCCTCCTCACGATGTGCTGGCAGAGCAGAGCACCCTCGGCGGAATGCTGCTGAGCAAAGACGCTGTTGCCGACGTGATTGAGGTTCTCCGCGGGCGAGACTTCTATCTCCCCAAGCACGAGATCATCTTTGACGCGGTCTTGAATCTGTACTCGCATGGTGAACCCACCGACGTCATCACCGTCAGTGAAGAACTGACCAAGACGGGTTTACTCTCCAGGGCCGGCGGTGTGGATTACTTGCACACCATCGTGTCTGTTGTCCCCACCGCTGCTAGCGCTGGTCACTACGCCAGCATTGTTGCTGACAAGGCGGTGTTGCGTCGCCTTGTTGACGCTGGAACTCGGATTGCCAACATGGGTTACGCCAGTGAGGGCGAAGTCACCGATTTGGTCAATTCCGCACAGACGGAGATCTATCAGGTCGCCGGTGGCGTCGAGGCTGAGGACTACGTGCAGCTGACGGAAGCTGTCACGGTAGCGGTGGATGAAATTGAGGCTGCTCGCAGCCAAGACGGCCAAATGATCGGCGTGCCGACTGGCTTCCAAGAGTTGGATTCCTTGACTAACGGTCTCCACAAGGGCCAGCTGGTCCTCATTGCAGCCCGACCCGCCCTCGGTAAGTCGACGTTGGCACTCGATTTGGCCCGGTCGGCTGCCATCAAGCACAAGCTCCCCACTATCGTCTTCTCTCTGGAAATGGGCAAAGGCGAAATTGCCATGAGACTTCTCTCCGCAGAGACTTCTATCCCGCTGCAAAAGATGCGCAAGGGCCAAATCGAGGCCAAGGACTGGACGACCATCGCCTCCACCCGTGGCCGAATCGAATCAGCGCCTCTCTACATCGATGACAGCCCCAACATGACGTTGGTCGAGATTCGCGCAAAGTGCCGCCGGCTCAAGCAGCGCATTGGCCTGCAATTGATTGTGATCGACTACCTGCAGTTGATGACCTCGGGAAAGCGGGTTGAATCCCGCCAACAGGAAGTCAGCGAGTTCTCTCGAGCTCTGAAACTGCTCGCCAAGGAGTTGCAGGTTCCTGTCGTAGCGCTCTCCCAGCTCAACCGTGGCCCTGAGCAGCGCGCGGACCGTAAGCCCCAACTGAGCGACCTGCGCGAATCGGGATCTCTCGAGCAAGACGCCGACCTCGTGATTTTGCTGCACCGAGAAAGCGCCTATGAGCGGGATAACCCGCGCGCTGGTGAGGCGGACTTGATTGTGGCCAAGCACAGAAATGGCCCCACCGGCACCGTTGTTGTCGGCTTCCAGGGTCATTACTCTCGCTTCGCCGATATGCCCAAGCTCTAGTGGTGTTGCCCTCCTGAACCCGCATTACGCTGGAGTCGTGTCAGATCGCGCGCGGGGCCAAGGAACATCATGGGTAGTGGGCTACTACGTTGTGTCTTTCGCCCGGGCCATCACTCTTCTTGCCGTGGGCCTTGCCATTGCTTTTACTCCAGGTCACACCGCTCAATTTGGGCTAATCACTTTTGGGGTCATGGCCCTGGTGTCGAGTGTGACGCTGGGGATTCTCGCTGTCGGCCTTGAGTCCTCAACACGGGCGCGCGGACTCCACATTTGGCAGTCGCTGGTATCTCTCGTGGTTGGCGCTTTGGCTGTAGGGCTATCAACCACCGGCACTCTCTTTCTTCTGTGGGTAATTGTGTTGTGGTCGCTGCTGGTGGGGGTGGCTGAAGCATTCGCAGGTTTGCGGCTTCCCTCGGGAAGCGCGCTACGGCAGGACTGGATTGTCCAGGGGACGATGACGGTTCTCCTGGCTCTCGTAGTTCTCAGCCAGTCAGCAGATAGTGTTGCCGTTGTTGGGTTTGTGGGCGCGTGGGCAATCATCATGGGCGTGTATCTCGCAATCGCTGGATTCAGCGCCAGGTGGGCCCAGAAAGACCCCGCACGAGAGGGATAACAGCAATGAATCAACCCAGTAGGCGAGACCGTTTACGCCCCGCAGAGTATGTAATGCTTTCGGGTTTCATGGCGCTCTTTGGTGGACTCATCGTGCTGATGGTGACCCGGGATCCGCTGATTGCGATTGTCCTTGCCGGGCTTGTTTTTGTGGTTGTCATTATCGGCATCGCCATGTTGGTGCTGGCCGTTAGCCCCAACTCAACGCCGGAGGGCCAACTCGATAGCCCCGGCACAGGAAACGACTAAACGGCCTCTAGATAGTCCACGAGCGCAGACGCAAGACCCGTATAGAGCTCGGGTGTGAGCGAAGCCAGTGAGGCTTTGGCGTGGTCAGAGACATCAAGGCCGGCAATGAATTTCCGCAGGTCAGCTTCGGAGATTTTCTGGCCTCTGGTGAGGTCTTTGACCACCGCATAGGGGTCCTTCAGCTGTGATGATCCTCGGACAATCTCTGCCCGGATAACTGTCTGGACAGCTTCGGCCAGCACTTCCCAGTTGGCAGCTAAGTCAGCAGCGATGGCGTCGGTGTTGAGATCAATGTCGCCGAGACCCCTGTGAATATTGGTCAGAGCCAGCAGTGAGTGGCCAATTGCAACACCAATATTTCTCTGTGTCGTCGAATCGGTGAGGTCTCTTTGCAGACGCGAGGTGACCAGAGTGGTTGCGAGGCTATCCAGCAGCGCGCTCGAGATTTCGAAGTTGGCTTCTGCGTTCTCAAACCGAATCGGGTTGATTTTGTGAGGCATGGTGGATGAACCCGTGGCGCCAGGTTCAGGAATTTGGCTCACATAGCCCAGCGAAATGTAGGTCCACATGTCGGTGGCAAGGTTGTGGAGAATCTTGTTTCCGTGACTGATCGACCCCAAGACCTGAGCAAGAGCGTCGTGGGATTCAATCTGTGTGGTCAGCGGATTCCAGGCGAGCCCCAGGTCTTCCACAAATTTCCTGCTGACTACCGGCCAGTTGACCGAGGGCTCGGCGACCACGTGGGCGGAGAAAGTGCCGGTAGCGCCGCTGAACTTGGCCAGATACTTCTGGGTCGACACCCGGTCGATAATGGAAGAAAGCCTGTGGGCAAACACGGCAATCTCTTTGCCCATGGTGGTGGGGGTTGCTGGTTGGCCGTGGGTCCTCGCCAGCATGGGCTGGTCTTTCCACGACAGGGCAAGAGTGCGAAGCGATTCGTGAACCCGAATGAGGGCGGGAAGCCAGACTGACGCAATTCCATCGCGCACGACAAGCGCATAGGAGACGTTGTTGATGTCTTCACTCGTGCACCCGAAGTGAACAAGCTCGTGCAGACTCTCCAGTCCCTCGGCGCTCAAAACATCGCGCACGAAGTATTCGACGGCTTTGACGTCGTGCTTCGTTGTGGCTTCATACGCGGCAATGGCGTCGACATCAGTAGTGGAAAAATTAGCGACTACGTCGCGCAGGCGCGTGATGGTCGCCTTGGGCAGAGGTGTAGTCCCCGCAACGCCCTCGGCGCACAAGCGAATGAGCCATTCGATTTCGACCCTGACCCGGGCTCTGTTTAGCGCCGCCTCCGAGAAGAACTCGGCTAGAGGTGCGGTGGCTTCGCGGTAGCGGCCATCGAGCGGGCTCAATGGCTGGTGGCCCAACTGTGACATGGTCACCTTCCTCACGCGGGAGTATCCCCACCTATTCTTCCCTACTTCTTGGCTGTCCACGAGGAGCTGGTACCTCCAATGTTCAGGTGACTTGGCTGTGGGCGGTCACCGGTTGCTGGGCGTGGGACACACTGGCGCGGTTTCCATCGTCGCCACTCGGGGGTCAAGGTGAGCTCTACAAGCAGAGAAGTTGTGGCCAATCAGGCGCACCAACTGCGCCGAATTGCCGGCTTCCTGGAATCGGCAAGTCAGCCTGGCCACTGGGGTGGGCCTGCCGAGCGCGAATGCGCCCGCCACGTGAACGGACTAATCACTGACCTGCGGGACGTTGCCAGGGCGCTCGGCGTGGCTGGGGAGTATGCGGGGATTCATTCTGTGATGGCCAGGCTGTGAGCAATGAGCCTCTGTGGATCACTGGCCCCTACGGGGTTTTTGTCGCCCAGGAGCACGTGGTGGCGCTTGCCGATGTTATGGCCGGGGCGGCGAGGGACTGCGCAGAAGTGGCGAGCGTGCTCGGCCGACTCTCAGCGCCCAGCGAAGATCCGTGGGCATCGATGGACTGGGATGTTGTCTCCCGGCACGCACGACGGGCTGAGGACTTGGGTAGAGAAGCGACGCGGCTATCCCGAGCGCTGTGGGCGTATGCCAGGGCAAGCGCGGACCAAGAGAGGGCTCGCGTCGCCACATTTGTGGCACCTCGAGAGCGACTCTTTGCTGCCGCTATCGCCGGCATGAGCGGTCACTATCCAGGCGTCGAGTGGGCTAAGTGGGGGCTCCCTGTTGCTGCGGGCGCGATTCTCGGTCCCGCTATTTCGCGGGGGGCAATCCAAATCCACCCGTGGGCTATCGGGCCAGGAACTCCGGTGGTTCAGGCCTCCAGTGTTGAAGAGAGAATCCACCGCATTCCCCCCTCCCACACCCCGATCAGGATTGAGCGCTATTCCGGAGAGGGCGGACTTGTTAGCACCGAGGTGTTCATCGCAGGAACCAGCGATTGGGGTGTTGGCCACACCTCGAATCCCTTTGACTTAGAGAGCAACATCGCTTTAGTGGCGGGCCTTGGCTCAGCGTCGTGGGTCGCGGTGGAAATGGCCTTGAGGCGCTCCGGCGTTCGCGAGGGTGACAGGGTCACTTTCGTCGGACACTCCCAGGGCGGAGTGATCGCAGCACGCCTCGCGGAATCTGGGCGCTATACGACAACGGGCCTGATTACCGTGGGAGCTCCGCTTGGCGGCATACCGGTTCATGGTGACTATCCCGCGGTGTCTATTTCTCACACCGATGACGTTGTCCCGCCACTGGGTGGACGACTGGAGCCCACCCGGGCGGTTGGAGTGTCTCGTCCTAGTGGCGCTGTCGTGGGAGACATAAACGGTGCCCATTCGTTAGAGCGCTACGCGGCGACCGCTGCTGAGCTTGATCGCTCGCCAGCACGCTCACAACTGCCCGAATTCAGTGGGGGTTTGGCAACAGCCAGGCCCAGCTATTTCCGGGCGACCCGAGAGGTTGATTCCTAGCGGGACTGCTTCGTCAAGGGACGCACCAGCATTCCAATAATCCACGCGGAGAGGCTGAGGACTAAGGCGCCAATGATTCCCCAGTAGTAGTCCTGGACAAACAAACCAAAGGTGAGCCAGGTGGAGACCAGGTTGACCAGAAGCAGGAGCAACCCGTTCACGATCAGTGCGATAAGTCCGAGGGTGATGACGTACAGCGGGAAGGCAACAATGCGGATGGCGTTACCGATGATGCCGTTGATGAGCCCAAAGACCAGGGCGATGAAGAGATAGCTCAGAACCAATTCGAGGCTTGGGCCTCCCACGACAATGGGTTCCCCTTCTGCGTAGGGAACCATCGTCAGGCCTGGAACAATCCAGACGGCAATTGCTAAAGCGATGGAGTTAACGGTGAGCCGAACCAAGAATCGAAGCATGCTCCAATGATGGCGTGAGGGGGCACCAAACACCAAAGCGCTGTGGGTGAGTTACGGCGAAATGCGAAACCCGTTGTAGGACACTGACGGGTCCGGGGAGCCTTGCGCCGATAGATTAGAGCCATGCCGTACACGGAGCACACCCTGCGACTTTTGGCTCCCGATGGAACCCTCGTCGTGAATGACCGTACCGAGGCGTACCAGGATGCTATTTCTCACCTCACCGAGGCAGATTTCCGCGAGTTCTATCGCGTCATGAGTGTGGTCCGTCGCTTTGATATCGAAGCGGGAAACCTTCAACGCCAGGGACACATGGCTCTCTGGGTGCCAAGCATTGGCCAAGAGGCGGCTCAGGTGGGATCGGCTTTTGCCAGCCGACCCCAAGACCACGTTTTTCCCGCCTACCGCGAGCACTCGGTTGCTTACATCCGGGGTGTTGACTTAGTCGACATTCTTCGGATGCTCCGAGGCCTCACGCACGGTGGTTGGGATCCGAAGAGGACCAATAACTTCCACCTCTACACCTTGGTCATTGGGTCTCACACGCTTCACGCCACCGGTTACGCCATGGGCATTGGTTTTGATGGTGCGTGCTCGACAGGCGATCTCGAGAAGGACGAAGCGGTCATTGTCTATTTCGGCGATGGCGCAACAAGCCAGGGTGACACCAATGAAGCAATGATTTTTGCGCAGAGCTTCCAAACACCCCAGGTCTTCTTCCTGCAGAACAACCACTGGGCTATTTCGGTGCCGGTAAGAGTTCAGTCCAGGACGCCACTTTTTGAGCGCGCGGCTGGTTTTGGAATCCCGAGCGTTCAGATTGATGGCAATGACGTTCTGATGAGCTATGCGGCAACGCGCATCATGATGGACCAGGCCCGTTCGGGCCAAGGGCCTCAGTTCATTGAGGCGATGACCTATCGAATCGGTGCACACACCACCAGCGATGACCCGACTAAGTATCGAGACGAAGACGAGCTGGCGTTCTGGCAAGCTCACGACCCCATTGACCGCTTCCGCGCTTACCTCAAGGGCTTAGGGGTTGAGCAGGGCTTCTTCGACTCGGTGGACACTGAGGCCGAAGACTTTGCTGCGGATATTAGAAAGCGCACGCTGACTCTCGAGAATCCGCCGACCACCGAGATTTTTGCCCATGTATTCACTGAAGACCACCCCGTGGTCGCAGACCAGGCGGTGTGGCTCGAGAACTACCTGTCGTCTTTTGAGCAGGGGACATCGTGACCGACATTCCTATGGCCAAGGCCATCAACGAGGGACTCAAGGCCGCGATGATTGCCGATAGCAAGGTGCTGGTGATGGGTGAAGACATCGGGCAGCTTGGTGGCGTGTTCCGGGTGACCGAAGGGCTTCAAGAACAATTTGGCCCCTCGCGCGTGATCGACACCCCTTTGGCGGAGTCGGGGATTGTTGGTTCGGCGATTGGCCTGGCCATGCGTGGATATCGCCCCGTGTGTGAGATCCAGTTCGACGGTTTTGTCTATCCGGCCTTCGACCAGATTGTGTCCCAGTTGGCGAAGCTAACGATGCGCCACGAATCCACTCAAGCTTTCCCCGTGGTGATCCGCATTCCATATGGCGGCCACATCGGGGCTGTTGAACACCACCAGGAAAGCCCCGAAGCATATTTTGCTCACACTGCTGGCCTCCGGGTGGTCTCGCCCTCCACCCCTCACGATGCTTATTGGCTGATTCAAGAGGCCATCGCGTCTCAAGACCCCGTCATTTATCTAGAGCCCAAGAGCCGGTATTGGCATAAGGGCCCCATCGATGACGAGAAGTCTGGTGTGTCGATGCACCACGCCCGTGTCGTTCACGAAGGTGGTGATGTCACCCTTATTGCTCACGGCGCCATGGTGACTGTTGCGTTTCAGGCTGCTGAGATTGCCCAGACCGAGGGCGTGAGCATCGAAGTGATTGACCTTCGTTCTCTCTCGCCCATCGACTACACAACGATTCTTGATTCCGTAAGAAAAACGGGCCGTGCTGTTGTTGCCCAGGAAGCACCCGGCAATGTCAGCGTCGGGAGTGAGATTGCTGCGACTCTGACCGAGAAGGCCTTTTACGTGATGGAAGCGCCGGTGCTCCGGGTGAGTGGTTTTGATACCCCCTTCCCCCCTGCCAAGCTCGAGGGTGTTTACCTGCCTGACACCGATCGCATACTTGACGCCGTGGATCGAAGCCTGGCTTACTGATGATGAGTGTTAAGGAGTAATCGTGTCGCTCTTCACCTTCCCCCTGCCCGATGTGGGCGAGGGCCTCACCGAGGCCGAAATCGTGTCCTGGCGCGTGAAGCCTGGCGACACGGTCAGCGTCAACCAGATTGTCTGTGAGATCGAAACCGCGAAGTCCTTAGTGGAGCTGCCTTCCCCGTTCGAAGGCGTCGTGCACGAGCTGCTCGCAGCAGAGGGCGACACCGTTCAGGTGGGCGCACCAATCATCTCCGTTGAGGGCGAGGGCGGACCCGCAATGCCCGCCCCCGATGGTGTCGTCGACGCGGTCGCCGATGCCGAAGGAAGCGTCAGCCACGAAAGCCCTGAGTCTTCTCCCAAGAATCTTGTGGGCTATGGAACCGGCCCGTCGAACCCAGTTTCGCGCAGGCGCCGGGGAGCTCAGGCCGCCGAGACGCCGACTGCGTCCCCCGCTGCTCGCCCCGATTTGCCTGTTGTTGAAGCGGTTCCGATCATCGCCAAGCCCCCGATCCGCAAGCTTGCGAAGGACTTGGGTGTTGATCTTTCCTCGGTCGTGGCCACCGGCCTCGCCGGCGAGATTATGCGCGAGGACGTTACTCGGCACGCCGGCCAGGCCGCCGTCTTTAGAAACCTCGAGACACCGAAATGGCCGGAGAATCGTGAAGATCGGATACCGGTCAAGGGCGTGCGCAAGGCCATCGCGCAGGCGATGGTCAAGAGCATGTTCGAAGCCCCCCACGTCTCCGTATTCGTTGACGTGGATGCCACGAGGACGATGGATTTCGTGAAGCGCCTGAAGGCTTCGCCAGATTTTGCCGGCATTAAGGTCTCGCCCTTGTTGGTGATGGCGAAGGCCATGATTTGGGCGGTTCAGCGAAACCCCACTGTTAACTCGACGTGGACTGACAGCGAGATCATCGTTCACCACTTCGTCAATCTTGGTGTTGCCGCGGCAACCCCCCGTGGGTTGATTGTCCCGAACGTCAAGGAAGCCCACACTCTGAGCCTGCGTGATCTGGCTCTGGCGTTGGAGAAGTTGACCCTGACAGCTCGTGATGGCAAAACAACCCCTGAGGACATGTCCTCGGGAACCATCACAATCACCAACCTCGGATCGTTCGGTGTTGACACCGGAACGCCGATCCTGAACCCGGGCGAGGTGACGATTGTTGCGCTTGGAACAATTAAGCCAAAGCCGTGGGTTGTTGATGGCGAGGTGCGCGCTCGCATGGTGACCACGGTTGCGGCGAGCTTTGATCACCGCGTGGTTGACGGGGATGTGGCCAGCAAGTTTGTTGCCGACGTTGCCAGCGTCATGGAGGAGCCAGCCTTACTCCTTGATTGATGTTGACAATCATTATCAATAAGGTGTACGGTGAAGGCATGACACTTCACCGCGCTGCCTTCGCTCTTCTCAGTTCTTCTCTTCTCGTGGTCGCAGGATGTTCTGCCACCGAACAAGAGGAGGGACTAGAAGCACCGTCCTCGGACCAAGCTGCTGCTCCGGCGGTAGCGGAGGGACCCTCGGTTGTTGTCACAACCACAATCCTCGGAAGCGTGGTCGGTGACATTTTGACCTGCGCTGTCGGCTCCGACTCGTCGATGACCGTGGTGATGCCCATTGGCGCCGACCCCCACGACTTCCAGCCCTCCTCTGAGCAGGTCGCAGCGATGAGCACCGCCGAGTTGGTTGTGGCGAACGGCCTTTTCCTGGAGGAAGGCCTGGTCTCGGTTCTTGAGAGCCTGGAGACCGATGGCGTGAACGTGCTCCACATCGCTGAGCTGGTTGACCCTCTACCTTTCGCCGAATCCCACGGTGACGATCACGCTGATCACGACGACCACGCCGATGAATTAGCAGACGAGCACGAACATGGAGATTTTGACCCCCACTTCTGGTTCGACATGGAGCGGATGGCCACTGCCGCAGAGCTCATTGGCTCAGAACTCGCGAGTGCGACCGGGGTTGGTGACTACGAAGACTGTGGAGTGAGCGTGGCGACTGATATTCGCAGCGCTGAGGCGGATGTGGTCGCCGTATTGCAAGTGATTCCCGAGGAGTCGAGGGTTCTTGTGACTGACCACGATGCCTTCGGCTACTTCGCCGACCGTTATGACTTTCATGTCGCGGGAGTGGTCATTCCAGGCGGGTCAACCCTGGCTGACCCGAGTTCTCGAGAACTGGCTGAGCTGGTAGAGGTCATTGAACGAGAAAATGTTCCCGCAATCTTTGGCAACACGGCCACCTCTTCTGACGTGGTCACGTCCTTGGCCGCTGAAATCGGCCGCGACATCACAGTGGTTCCGTTGTTTGTGGGAAGCCTGGGTGGCCCTGGCAGCGGAGCAGAGGACTACATCTCGATGATGGCGCTGAACGCTTCGTTGATTGCCGATGCGCTGACAGACTAAGCCTGTGGAATGGTGGCTAGCTCCGTTTGAACTCGGCTTTCAGCAGAGAGCTTTGTGGGGTGGGATCCTTGCTGCTTTGATGGCCTCGACCGTTGGCACCTGGCTGGTTCTTAGGGGGATGAGTTTCTTCGGCGACGCCTTTGTTCACGGCATCATCCCGGGTATTGCTGCAGCGGTGGTGCTCGATGTCAACCCGTTCATTGGCGCTGCTGTGGCAGCGCTGGTCATGGTGGTTGCGATTGAACTTGTCCAGCGCAAAACGGTGCTCGGCGAGGACACCTCGATTGGCCTGCTGTTTGTGGGAATGCTCGCTTTGGGTGTTGTGATCATCTCCCAACTTGATTCTTACTCCGGAAGCTTGACCAGCATTTTGTTCGGCGACGCCCTGGGTGTGACGTGGACTGGGATCTATAGCCAGTTGGTGCTTTTGGCGATTGTTCTCATCGCAGTTGCGGTTCTCTATCGCCCTCTCTTGGCGTTGAGCCTCAACAAGGAAAAGGCCGAGCTCCTGGGAATGCGCCCAGGGTTCACTCACGCGGCATTGCTTGCGCTCATCGCACTGGCCGTTATTGGCAGCTATCAGTCGGTGGGAACGCTTTTGGTCTTTGGCCTGCTCGTGGGACCACCGGCTGTGGCGAGCCTGCTCTCTCGCAGTGTGGTGCAGATGATGGTGGTTGCAGCGGTTGTGGGCGTCGTCTCGGTGTGGTTGGGCCTCACGATCAGCTATCACTTTGGCACGGCAGCGTCAGCCACCATGGCTTTGGTGCCCATTGTCCTGTTCTTTGCCCTGTTGGGTGCGAAAAACCTCACTCGTCTGCTCGTGCGAGGAGTAGCGCAATGACCGACATCGTGGTGGGCTCTGGCGTAGAAATCAGGCGAGATGGCAAGGAGGTCCTCGGGGCTTCCGATTTCACGATTCCTGAGGCGAAAATCACCGCCATCATTGGCCCAAACGGCAGCGGGAAGTCAACGGTCCTTCATGCGATTGCGGGGCTGTTGGGCCTCCACGCAGGGTCGTTGAGTGTCCTGGGGAACACCCCCGTTCATTCACGGTCCCAGGTTGCCTACGTGCTCCAGCACATGAACGTCAACAACGGTATTCCGATGACGGTCAAAGACGTTGTGTCGATGGGCCGCTATCCGCTCCGCGGGTTTGTGGGAAAGTTTGGACCGGCGGACCGCGATGCTGTGAGGGCAGCGATGGAGCTGCTGCGTGTTGATGATCTTGCGGAGCGTCAAGTGTTCCGCCTCTCTGGCGGGCAGAGACAGCGGGTCTTTGTCGCCCAAGCCCTTGCTCAGGAGCACAGTGTCCTTCTCATGGATGAGCCCCTCACTGGGCTTGACATCAATTCGGCGCAGACGATTGACGACATCATTCACGCGGAGCCCGCTCGCGGATGCTCCGTTGTGTTCACGACCCACGACTTAGAAGAGGCTAAAGCGGCCGATCACGTCCTCCTCATGAGTGGCCACGTGGTCGCTAGTGGTCCACCCGAGAAGGTTCTGACCCCAGCCAACCTCGCGAAGGCTTATGGGCTGGGACTTCTCCACCCCGAGAACGTCACCGAAGTTGGCATTATTGACGACGGGCATAACACTCATCACTCCCACGAGGGCGAAAACTAGGACATGAAGAGAAATACGAAGCAACGCGAAGAAGTCTGGCGGGCGCTCGAGCGCAACCCGGGCTTCGTGAGTGCGCAAGAGCTGCACCAGGCGCTGCGTGAATTGGGTTCCACCATTGGGCTGGCGACGGTCTATCGGACGCTCAATGCGCTTGCCGACGACGGAAACGTGGATGCTCTCACCCGAGAGGGCGAAAACCTCTATAGAGCGTGTTCTCCTGGCCACCACCACCACATCATCTGCAGAGAATGCGGGCTCACCAAAGAGATTGAGGCCTCAGCTGTTGAATCCTGGGCCAAAGCCGTCGCCGCGGAGTATGGATACTCCGATCCCCAACACATTGTCGACATCTTTGGGACCTGTGGAGCCTGCCAGCCTCGGGTTGCCTAAGCGCCTATAACCGCGTACAGTGGGCACTTGGTTAAGCGGCGTGCTGCTTTTCTCTGTGCGCACATCGGTCCCTGTCTCGCCTGAAGGGTAGCGATGGTTGCGTGCCGACAAGTGACCTTGGGTAGGGCAATAGCTCTACGGTAGCCATTACAGGAGGAACCATGGCAGCAGTCTGCCAAGTGACCGGAGCCGTACCTGGTTTCGGACACAACATTTCACACTCGCACCGCCGCACCAAGCGCCGGTTCGACCCAAACATCCAAAAGAAGACGTATTACGTGCCTTCTCTGAAGCGCAGCGTAACCCTGACTCTGTCTGTCAAAGGCATCAAGACTATTGATGTCCGCGGCATCGAGTCCGTCGTGAGTGAGCTGCTTGCTCGTGGGGAGAAGATCTAATGGCTAAGGCACAGGACATTCGACCCATTATCAAGATGCGCTCCACCGCGGGAACCGGGTACACCTACGTCACCCGCAAGAACCGTCGTAACGACCCCGACCGCTTGGTCCTGAAGAAGTACGACCCCGTTGTGCGCAAGCACGTTGAATTCCGCGAGGAGCGCTAAGTCATGGCAAAGAAAAGCAAGATTGCTCGCAACGAGCAGCGCAAGGTAATTGTTGAGCGTTACGCCGAAAAGCGTCTCGCGCTCAAGAAGGCCCTCGTCGACCCCAGTGGTACTGACGAATCCCGCGACGCAGCACGCCTCGGACTGCAGAAGTTGCCTCGCAACGCCTCGCCGGTTCGTGTTCGTGGACGCGACGCAATTGACGGTCGCCCCCGTGGTTTCCTCAGCAAATACGGCGTTTCTCGTGTGAGATTCCGCGATATGGCACACCGAGGCGAATTACCGGGCATTACTAAGTCAAGCTGGTAGTTTTTTGATGGCTCGGAGTGGTTCTGAGCCGAGCCGAAACACTACATATCAAGTCCGAGGAGGACAACTATGAATCGCTCTGAACTTGTTGCAGCAGTTGCTCAGCACACTGGCCACAGCCAGGCAGCCGTTAACGGTGTCGTTGACGCCATCTTCACCGTGGTGTCCAAAGAAGTTGCCAAGGGCAACAAGGTCACCATTCCAGGGTGGGTCTCCTTTGACCGCACTCACCGCGCAGCTCGCGCGGGCCGTAACCCCCAGACCGGTGCAACGATCCAGATCGCTGCATCCAAGAGCGTCAAGGTCTCTGCTGGCAGCAAGCTGAAAGCAGCTGTCAAGTAGTCACCTGAACTATCGATATCGGGGGCAGCCTTAGGGCTGCCCCCGATACGTTTTTCCAGGCTTAGTCCTCTAGGCCTCGCCTAAGCTTTGGTCGTGAAGACTCGCGTGCCCGTTGCCCTTGCAGGCGCCTCTGGTCTGCTGGTACTTGGGGGCGCGCTCGCGCTTGTTGTGGGTTTGGTTCTCGGCGGTGGCGCGGAACCGCTCGTTCTGGTTGATCCCGGTGAGGCAGTCCGATACGGGCTCCCCATTGCTAAAGCATTCGTCAACTTGGGTGCCGCGTTGGCTGTCGGGAGTTTGTTGGTTGCGGCCTTTGCTCTGAGTGCGAGCTCAGCAGGCTTTGAGACGGCATTACTCGTCGCCGCGGTGGGTGGGGCGCTCTGGACCGTCTCTGCTGGCATTACTGCTTTTCTTACCTTCCTTGCGGTCTATCTTGAGCCGGTATCTACGAGCGAAGAGTTTGGTGCTCTGCTGTGGCTGTTTATGACGCAGACCGACGTGGGGCTGGCGTGGTTGATCACGATGGGCATGGCTTCCGGTGTCACCGTGCTGGCCCTGATGGTGCGCTCTTTCGCCCTTGTCGGGGTTACCGGGGTTGTGGCCGTTTTTGCCCTGTGGCCGATGGCAGAGCAGGGGCACGCAGCGGGTTCCGCGAATCACGGCCTGGCCGTTAGCTCGTCCTTCGTCCACGCCGTCTTTGCGGCGTTTTGGATTGGCGGACTTGTCACGATGGCGGTGATTGTGTGGGCCAATCGACCCGCGGCTAAGGAATTTGGGACAATCCTCGCTCGTTATTCAACAATCGCGTTGGTCAGCTTTATTGCGGTTGCCGCGTCGGGTGTTGCTAATGCGGTCCTTCGGATTGGGTCGTTGGAGGGGCTCCTCTCGGGTTATGGCGTTTTGGTACTCGCCAAGGCGGGGGCTCTCACCGTGTTGGGCGTGTTCGGCGTTCTCTACCGTCGCTCACTGCTGGGGAAGTTGGGTGGTTCCAGCGCAACAACAGGCGTGATGGCGAGGGTCGTGGGCGCTGAACTGGTGGTGATGGGTGTCGCCTCTGGATTAGCGGCGGCGTTGGCTAGGACCCAGACTCCTGTTCCAGAGATTACGGCGGATCAGTTTACGCAGGCTACACCGGCAGAGATCTTGACCGGAGAATTGTTGCCCCCGGAGTTTGTGTGGTGGCATGTTGCCACGCAGTGGCGTATTGAGCTGATTTGGGCCTTGATTGTTGTCTTTGGTATCTACTTTTATGTTGCGGGCCACATCCGTTTGGCCAGGCGTGGGGACCACTGGCCCATCGCGAGAACCATTTCGTGGGTTTCGGGCATGCTTCTGTTGGCTATCGCGACGCAGTCGGGACTGGCCTTCTATGGTGTCTATCTCTTCAGCGTTCACATGATGGGTCACATGATGCTGAGCATGGCGGTGCCACTGCTCTTTGTTCTCTCAGCTCCGGTGACACTGGCCTCCCGAGCGATTGCCGCGAGGAAAGATGGATCGCGAGGCGCCAGAGAGTGGATTCTTGGCCTGGTTCACTCCCGCTATCTCGCCATCATTGGCCACCCGGTCGTCGCGGCTGCGATCTTTGCTTTGTCACTGATTGTGTTCTATTACTCACCGCTCTTTGAGTGGGCCCTGGAGGAGCACCTTGGGCACCAATGGATGATTCTGCACTTTGTTTTCTCGGGCTATCTCTTTGCTCAAGCCCTTGTCGGCGTTGACCCTTCGCCCCACAACCCGCCGTATCCGCTGCGATTGATCATCGTGTTTGCCACGATGGCGTTTCACGCCTTCTTCGGCCTGAGCTTGATTTATGGCACGGGTCTGCTTGCCCCCGAGTGGTATGGCGCTATGGGTCGCGAGTGGGGGTTGAGCCCTTTGGTTGACCAGCAACGCGGTGGTGAGGTGGCATGGAGTCTCGGTGAGATTCCTACACTGGTCCTGGCGATAGTGGTGACCTACTCGTGGTCACGCAGCGATGATCGGAAGAACAAGCGTCGCGACCGGCAAGCCGATCGCGACGGTGACCAAGAACTTCAGGCGTATAACGCGATGTTGAGCGCGAGGCATGCTGCGGAGGAGAAGGCTAATAGAGGTTAAGAACCGGCTCATCGAGCGCGGTTCCGCGCACCACGCCAAGCACCCTGAAAGGCACAATCTCTGTCGTCTCTTCGAGGCTTCCATCAAAAAGTGACTGGACTTGGAGCGTGACTTCGGCGACACCACTGTTGGCGACAAGCGACCAGGTTGCCCGGTCCGCACCCAGACGAAGCGACACATCGGGATAATCGAGAACTGTCCATTGTGGAGTTCCGACCACCCGATCGGTGATGGTCACACCGAACGGGCATCCCACCGGTTGAAGCACGCCCTGGGCAACGCAATCGTTCAAGAAGTCCTCAACGGCCGCCGTCGTTCTATCCACTAGCTGGGTGGTGGGCTCAAGGGGAACACGAAGTTGGACACGCTCACCGACCTCGGTGACCGTGGCGAACGTTTCTGGGGCAACGAGCCAGGGGGTATCCAGTGATGCGACGTAAAGACCAGGAACAAAGACCGAGGTTTGAGCGGGGACGCCCAGGCGACTGACCAGCAACTGGCGCCCATTTACATCTACGCGGTCATCTCCTGGCACGACCAGTTCCAGGCGACCGAGCGGGGGTCGCTCCAAGGCCCAAGTTCTGAAGAAGAACAGCACGGGTTCACGAGCTTGGACAACGAAGAACGTGCTCTCAGTCTGCCCGCCAAGGAGATACTGCGTCTGCACGACAATGTCGCCATTCGGCAAAGCAGCAGATCCTAGGATTCGGGCATCCTGTAATTCGCCCTCGAGTGGCACTACAGCGGGAACCTCGGGCATCCCCGCATGCCTGGCGGCCGATACGTAGTCGCCGGCTTCTAGAGCCCGGAGGTAACTCGAGACGTATCCCGCCGGGGAATAGACGGTGAGGTTGAGCACCAGTACGCTCCCCAGCCAGAGTGCGACAATTGCTAGGGCAATAAGCCCGAATCTCCGCACAATCGGCCACATAGATGCCATCCTAGGTTGGTTGCTTGGGCCAGAGCCTGAGTTGGCCACAGAGCAAGGATGATAGTGAGCGACCTGGTTTCCCTGAACTCGCAACAAAACGAGATTTTGCAGGGAATGGAAGACACCCTGGACCATCTCTTCATCACTGGTCGCGCCGGAACAGGCAAAACAACGCTGCTCCACGAGTTTGTGGCGACCACGGCGAAGAGTGTTGCAGTCTGTGCTCCCACAGGCGTTGCCGCCTTGGCTATTGGCGGCCAAACGATTCACTCACTCCTTCGATTGCCGCTGGGAATCATCGGCGATCGGGAGTTGGGCTTCATTCCCAAGGAATCTCTCGCGGTTCTGGCCAATCTCGACGCTTTGGTAATTGATGAGGTGTCCATGGTCTCGGCGGATGTCTTGGACGCCATCGATCGGCGACTCCGTCAAGCAAAGCGCCGCCGCAACAGTCCCTTTGGCGGCATTCAGATGATGATGTTTGGTGACCCTTATCAGCTCTCCCCGGTGGTCTCGGGCCAAGCCGAGAAGGCGTATTTCCAGGATCACTACAGGTCCCCGTGGTTTTTTGACGCCAAGGTGTGGTCAGAGACCGAAATGACCACATTCGAGCTCGACACCATCCACCGCCAGGCGGATGGTGAGTTCCGGTCGGTGCTGAACGCGCTCCGCGAAGGGCGGATGGACCCCGAGATGGGTCGGATGCTCAACGAGCGCGGAATGCGCGAGCCAGACGACCCTGAACTGATTACCTTGACCACAACCAACGCTTCAGTCACCAAGATCAATAGCATCGCTCTCGAGCGTTTAGAGGGCAAGGGCAAAATTGCCCACGCCGATATTGAGGGTGATTTTGGTTCCACCTCGGCCTATCCAGCGGATGAACAGCTGGTGCTCAAACCCGGCGCTCGTGTCATGTTTCTGCGCAATGACACTGGTGGGCCTGACGGGCCCAGATTCGTCAACGGAACCATCGGGACGGTCACAAAGATCACCGACACGGTGACTGTCGATGTTGACGGTGAAGGCGTGCTGGTGGAGCCGGTCACGTGGGAAAAGATTCGCTACGAGTATTCACCGGCCACCAAGACCATCAGCCACGATGTGGTTGCAGAGTTCACGCAGTTCCCGTTGCGCCTGGCGTGGGCGGTGACCATTCACAAAGCGCAGGGCAAAACGCTGGATGCAGCTGTGATTGACCTGGGCCAGCGGGCGTTTGCGCCCGGTCAGACTTATGTGGCGTTTAGTCGTCTCACAAGCCTCGATGGCCTCTACTTGAAGAGGCCACTGAGCCCTTCAGACATCATTGTGGACCAGGACGTCCTGCGGTTTATGTCGAACCCCCGTGGCACCAATCGACTGATTTAGCAACCAGTGTGGTCTCCTGGCTGATATAACTCTAGGCATGCGCAAATTCGTGGGTCTCACCAGGTATTCAGTCTTTGTCCCAGCCCTTGCAGCAATGCTCGGTGCCATCCTGCTTCTCGCTCAGGGTTCGATTGAGGTGGTGCTGGCCGTTTTTGACGCCATCGCCAAGCAAACGCCTCTCAAGGACACCATTGTCCAGGTGCTGACTGCTGTGGATGCGATTCTGCTGGGGACGGTCCTCCTCGTCATTGGGTATGGCCTGTATGAGCTTTTCGTTGACACCGATGTTGAACTTCCGAAGTGGCTCCAGGTCCGGGACCTCGATGACCTGAAGTCCAAGCTGATTGGCGTGGTGGTCGCGATTATTGCGGTGATTTTTGTTGGCATCCTGGTGGATGCGAATCGAGCCGCCGATGTGATCTCCTACGGTGTCGGATCGGGCGCGCTTGTTCTGGGTCTTGCGTTCTTTGCCTACGCCACCAAGAAAGACGCGTCGGCCAAGCCCACTGTGGTGAGGCGTGGACCGCCGAAGGTATAGAGGTTTGATTTGGAGCGAGTGACGGGAATCGAACCCGCGCTATCAGCTTGGGAAGCTGAAGTTCTGCCATTGAACTACACTCGCAAGGCCCAGGGCTTTGCTGACCGGCTCTAGAGCCCAATTCTACTAGTCTGGTCTGGTGTTGCTCTCAGACCGCGATATTCGCTCCGAGTTGAGCTCCGGACGAGTGGGATTAGACCCGCTCGATCTGGGAATGGTTCAACCCTCGAGCGTCGATGTCAGGCTGGATCGTTTTTTCCGGCTCTTTGATAATCACAAGTATCAGCACATCGATCCTTCCCTGGATCAGCCAGATTTGACCCGCTTGGTTGAGGTTGATGCCACAGAGCCTTTTGTTTTGCACCCCGGTGAGTTTGTTTTGGGCGCCACCTATGAAGTGGTCACTCTTCCCGACGACATTGCCGCTCGCCTCGAGGGCAAGAGTTCACTGGGTCGACTCGGCCTTCTCACTCACTCCACTGCAGGCTTTATTGACCCCGGTTTCTCAGGTCACGTCACCTTGGAGCTCAGCAACGTCGCAACTCTGCCGATCACGCTGTGGCCGGGGATGAAGATTGGCCAATTGTGTTTCTTTAGGCTCAGCTCGCCAGCCGAGCACCCTTATGGGTCAGATAAGTACGGAAGCCGTTATCAAGGCCAACGCGGACCCACAGCATCGCGTTCGTTCCAGAACTTTCACCGCACCGACGTATCAAAGCCATAGTTCGGGCCCCACTGCTCCATTTGGTCCACTAACCACGGGCTAAAGACGAAGGGCGTCTGGGCAACCGCACTCGCGAGTGAATCGGGTCGCACCCACTGCCACTCGCAGACTTCGGACGCCGCCGGGTTTGGCTCCCCCAGGGCCTTAGCCACAAAGACCGGGCAAATCTCGTTCTCAACGATGCCAGAAGCATCGACTGCCCGGTAGCGGAAATCGGGCAGCACCTCGGTGATGGCACCAAGTTCCAGGCCTAGCTCGTCCTTGGCGCGACGCCGGATGGCGTCCTCCATGGACTCACCGGGGCCTGGATGCCCGCACGCGGAGTTCGTCCATACGCCAGGCCAGGTCTTCTTCTCGAGGGCTCTGCGGGTAATGAGAACATCACCGGCAGAGTTAAAAATGTGACACGAGAACGCGAGGTGAAGCGGGGTTTGGGTGGTGTGAACCTCTGATTTTTCTGCCGTCCCCACCGGGGAGCCCTTCTCGTCGAGAAGGATGACAAGTTCGGAGGTTTTCATAGTGTTATCGCGCTACTCTGCAATGGTGAAGGTCGTGTGTGGCGGTACGTTTTCCCGCTTATTTAGC